>JAJRTK010000546.1 GCA_024278345.1 bacterium
GACGTGCTGGATCTTGGGTGCCGGTTCAAAGTTTTCGCGCCCGAGGCTCTTTACCAGCGGGCGGCATCCTTCCTGGAGAAGGCGGGCAGAGACCTCTCCAGGTTCCGGGACGGAATGCGGAACGGGCGAATCGAGTTTTCCGAAATCGCCCTGGCGGGTTGGCCCAAGCCGGGCCAGCAAGACCCGGCGCACGACCGAGCCGTGGTGGAGTCGATCCGCCTTGCCACGAAACGTGTTTTGGAAGGCCGGGCATCCGGATTGGTGACACCGCCCATCGACAAGCGGGCCCTCTTCCGGCAGGGTTACCCCGGCTGGGGACATACGGAGTTCCTGGCCAAGTTGACCGGAGCCCGGCACCCCACCATGCTTCTTGCCTCACGCCCCCGTGAAGGAGCGCACTTTCTGCGGGTGGCCCTGGTGACGAACCACGTGCCCTTCGCCCAGATCCCTCTTCTTGTGGACGAGGCGGCCATCGCCAACCACGCGCGAACCGTGGCCGACGACCTGGGGCGTCTCTTGGAACGGCCGCCGCGCATGGCCCTGGCGGCTCTGAATCCCCACGCCGGGGAAGGCGGCAAGTTGGGAAACGAGGAAACGCGAATCCTGGAACCGGCGGTTCGGATGCTTCAAGGGGAGGGAATCGAAATCAGCGGACCCTGGAGCTCCGATACCGTGTTCCTCCGGGCCTCCAAGGGCGAATTCGACGCGGTCATTGCCATCTACCACGATCAAGCGACCATCGCCGTGAAGATGTATGGCTTCGGGAGAGGGATCAACTGGACGTTGGGGCTGCCCATGGTGAGGACCTCCCCGGATCACGGGACAGCCTACGATCTGGCGGGGACCGGGAAAGCGGACGAATCGAGCATGGTGGAAGCGATCCGCCTGGCGGCACGGCTCACCCAGCGGAAGGGATCATGAGCGGCCTTCGGGGTAATAACGACGATGAAGGGAGCCAAGGAGCCAATTCCCATCGAACCCATCGTTTTCCTTTGGACTGGGGTCCGCTCCCATCGCGCGCCGGCCGGCGCCCCCTGGTCGCCGGGATTCACCGCCGGCCCAAGCCTCGACCCGAAACAAGGGCCAACCGGGAGATCGGCCTCGGTCATCGGGGGTGCCGTCGGCGGGCCACGGACCTCTGCCTGGGAGCGCGCAAGGATCCCTTGCAATGAAAAGCAACGAGTTCACCGGTGTGGGACTGACCAATCAACGACGATGGAATCAAGGAGATGGGAAAAATGGCGGCCGCCAAGGGAAAGAATCGGCAGCGCGATGAAAAAAGAAAGGGCCGCCGCAAGGGCCGGGAAATCCGTAAGGGCGGCCGCTACGGACGGGAAATTCGAAAGGGAGGCCAGCGGAGCCGGGAAATCCAACAGGGAGAGAGCAGTCTTTACGCCAGAACCCGCGGCCTTGCCCACAAAGCTGGCATGCGGCCAAGCCGAAAGCTGGGACAGAGCTTCCTGGTGGAAATCGCGGCAGCACGATCCATCGTGGAGACAGCCGCCGCGAAACCGGGGGAGTGGATCCTGGAGATCGGGCCCGGCTTGGGCGCCTTGACCTTCGAGTTAGCGGAACGGGGCTTGCCTGTGGTGGCCGTAGAAAAGGATTTGCGGCTGGTCCAAGTCTTGGCCCCGCTGCTGCGTGGCCGGATCCAGTTCGTGGCCATGGACGCCAGGCGACTCGGCTGGGACACCATGGCCGCCCGGCCACCGGTGCTTTTGAGCAACCTGCCCTACCCCATCACCACGGAAATTCTGCTCCAGCTCTGCCGGACGCCCCAGCCGGTCCTGCGGGCCCTGATCCTAGTGCAGCGGGAAGTTGCGCAAAGAGTGGCCGCCAAGGCCGGAGCTTCCCAGCGGGGGGCGCTGAGCGTCATGGTCCAACTCGTCTACAATGTCTCCGTCGAGCTGGAAATCGGGCCACACCTGTTTTGGCCCAGGCCAAGTGTCCAAAGCTCCCTCCTCCGCCTGGAACCCAAGGCAAGCGCCGTGGAGATGGGGCGCCTCCTTCGGGGGCTGGTCCGCGACGGCTTTGGTCAACGCCGAAAAAAACTGGCCAACGCGTTGGGGATTGGCCGGCGAAGACCCGCGGAGCTGCTGGAAAAGGTCGGCCTTCCCGCCAATGTGCGTGCTCAAGACCTCGACAACGAGGACTGGATCCGCCTCGCCCAGTGGTTGGAACAGGGCGACGACCCCATCGCTCTTCCAGGCCGGTAGACAGATCCGACGACCCGAAACCGGGCGTCACCGAAGAGCCAGACCCTCTTGCAGATCCTTCATGTTCTTTGCAATCAATCGCTGGAGATTCCCTGGACCGGCCTTGGTCATCGTGCCGGACTGGAACCAGGCAAGGAGGGCGCAGTCGCCCCTGGGCTGGATGAAATGGCCTTTTACCTTGGAAATCCCCCGCGAAAAGTCAACACTTCCGATCTCTCCCTTATTGACTCGCCCGTCCTATTGACCCGCCCGTCCCAAAAAGCGGTAGAATCCCTTCCATGATGGTCATCTTCTTCATGATCCTCGGGCAGATGGTTCTCTTCCTTCCCTCCTGCTGGGCAGATGGCACGGTTTCGCAGCCATCAAGCCGGGGCTCCGATTTTCGTCTTTTTTCGGTGGTGACCGGATCGCTGGATGCCGATGCGTACCGGCTCTGGTGGGGCGGGGACGGGACTCCGGAGGCCGGGGCGACTCTGGCCGTGGGGGACGTGGTGAGCCGGATTTCCACGCCAGCGGGACTTCGGGCCGTGGTCCATGCCCGTGGACTCTCTTCGCCGGATGGTTTGGCTCTCCATCCGGTCACTGGCGACCTCTACGTGGCGGAAGAAACGGCCGGCCAGGTCTGCCGGGTCTCCGGCGATGCCTGTATTCCGGTGCTGTGGGGATTGTCATCGCCGGAGGGAATCGCCTTTTCGGCCGCTGGCGACCTCTATGCGTTGGAAGACGTGGAAGACGGCAGGCTCTGGAAGCTTCCGGCGGGCTCGGCGGATCCGCTTGTGGTGGCGGAGCACCTGGACGCGCCGGAAGATATCGAGCTTGAGCCTGGCGGTACCTTTGTCTTTACCGAATCGACGGTCCAGTTTTCCCAGCCGTTGCAATACCGGACCCGGGTATCGAGGTTCGATCCTTCGTCGGGCCAGATTGTGCAGCTTCGCCAGGACGCTCTGTTATGGAGTTATTCCGGGCTGGAGATCTCGGCAGGCGGGCAGATCTATGTTTGCAACGAGGCTTCTGGGGTGGGGACCCGGCACAGCGTTTTCAAGCTCGACCCAGTCACGGGTGAGCGCAGTCTTTTCGTGACGAATCTGGTGGCTCCGGAGGGATTGTCCCTGACAGCCGCGGGAGAGTTTCCCCTGCTGGTAGCGGAGGAGGATACGGGAGCCGGAAACGGGCGGTTGACCAGCGTGGCGGAAAATGGAAGCAGGTCGGTTTTCGCCACCGGGTTTCTGAATATCGAGGATGTCGTGGTAGATGGTGAAGGTCGGATCTATGTGACGGAAGACAGCTCCGGCATGGTGCTCCGGATCGAGCCGGAACCTTCCCCGGTGGGCCTCGGATGGGGTTGGGCTGGATTCCTCATCCTCTTTTTCGCCATCATGGACGGGGGCGGGCCACCATGGCTTGGGCGGCCATGGAACGCCTCCCGGACTCGGATAAATAGTCCGGAATCCTGACAGGCGGCCGGCGGCGGTCAGAAGGAGACCGCCGGAAGCAAACCTCGCCCCTGAGACGACCGAATGATTGCATGTCTGGGTTTCCACGCAAAGCGGGACAATGGGTTGTCGGAAAAAAACTTGGCCCCGGACAACGCCGCGCTCCGCTCGGCGGGTCACGTTTGCGTGACTCGAAGGGTCACGCCTCGCGTTACCCGGCGGTGGTCCGGGAATTGTAGCGTGCGGGCCTTCTGGCCCGCACGCATCGGGCTTTGCCCTGCCCCCACCAAAGTGCTTGCAAGGACCCGTTGCAATGAAAAGCAACGAGTTCCCCACTCCTCTTTGTACGCTGCGCCTTTTTCCTGTTTCTGTCCCGCCTTGGGTAGATACCTGCCCATCATCATGCCCCCGGGTGGGGTTTCCTCCGTTTTTTTCAGACGGGCCGAGGCTCGGCCATCGGTGGCCGCTTTGGCGGTTCTCGCTGCGCCGGGCACCGTTGACTAACGCTGGTGGGGGCGTTATGGGGCGGCTTTGAATGGCCAAGGGGGACTGTTTTGTCCATGGAAACGAAAATTTGGGGAGAAGAACTTGGGATTCTCGGCCTGGATTGGGCAGGGGAGGAACTGATCTGGATCGTAGTGCCGACGAAACGACGGCAGACCTTGATCCAACGGGAACTTCGTTCAGCGGGACTCCGATGGCGGATTCGGGTTCTCTTGCAGGTGGGTGTGGACCGCCTCTTGGGTGAGGCACTGGAGCTTCGTGGCAAACCGCTGGAAAACGACGAGAGCCACGGCCTGATCCAGTGGATCCTGGGGAATCGCCGGGAGGAGCTTGGCTCGCTGAATGCGTTGATTCCGGCGACGCAGGCCGAGGATCGCGTCGTTCCCGGGGTGGCGGTTCGGCTGCGGGAAATGCTGGACAACCTGCGGCTCCAAGAGTCGGAGCACATGCTCCTCAACGCCGCCGTAGACGAACAGGGAGAACCGCTTCCCGGGGCGGAGCTCAATCGAGAGCTCCATCGGATGCTCCAGTATTACGAGGCAACCCTGGATCAGATGGAGTGGGAGGATGGCCCGAGCCTCCGGCGCAAGGTGGCCGAGGCCTTGGAAGCGGATCGGCGGCCCGAGGAATTGCCTGCGGCAATCATCCTGGATCAGCCCACCTATTTCTATCCGTTGGAGCAGAGGCTTTGGGGGGCTTTGGCGCGGATGGTGCCAATTCATTTGGTGGTGGACCAGGAAATCTTGGAGTTTTCCCCGTGTGACGGGGCCAATGAAGAATGTCCGCCGTCGCGGCAGCACGTGGCCGGGCTGGCGGCTTGGATTTCCGGTCTGCGGGACCGCCTGGAGGGGATCTATCCGGTCCGATCCAAGAATCCCGGGGGAAGCGTCGTTGTCCGGGCACTCTTCGACGGGCGGATTCCGAGAAAGATGGATGCCGAGTCCATCGTGGTGTGGCGTGAGCACGACCGGCGGCGGGAAGTTGAGCGGTTGGTGAGAACGGTGAAGCGGGGCATCCTGGAAGGGCGGTTCATGCCGCAGGACGTCCAGATCGTGGCGCCGCGTCTGGACCCTTACCTGCCGCTTCTGCGGCGGGGCTTCGACGAGGCTGGGGTTCCGTGCAGTCTGCCCAAGGGGGAGCCGCTGTGGGGATCGGCGCCGGCTACGATTCTTCGCTCACTCCTTCGGTGGATCGAGACCGGGGCTTCCGCGGAAATGGTGGCTTACCTTGGGAACCCTGCTGTGCGGCGGCCCTCGTGTAATGGGGACACGGTTCGGGATTTCCTTCGCCGGTTCGAGGAAAGGCTGCCCGCCTTCCCACGGGGGCTTGTGAAAGAGAACGTCTGGGAAGAGCGGTTGGCCAGGGTGCCACGAAAGCTCCAGCCATTCCGGCTAGACGAGATCGCCCGCCAAGCGCGGGTTCACGGTGGCCCGGACATGGAGGCTGACTGGATCGCGCCTCTTTTACGCCACGTGAGGGGCCGTCTGGCGGACGAGAAGCTCCGGCCCGAGTCCGCCGGGCGGCTTCTGGAGGTGGTGGGCGATCTGGCGGTGCTGGAGGCGACCTGGGTCGATCTTGTGGATCTTCGGCGGGCGGACCTGGATCTTCTGGAGGGTCTACGGATGCTCCAGAAGCGGATTTCCTCGGATCAGGCGATGCAGGGCATCCTGCGGCAGAGTCTTCGAGAGCGAACGGCGGGGCGGCGGTTCCTGGCGGAGGTTGCCGCCGCCGACCGGGCACTGGGCGAAATCCGGCACCTCTTCCAGCAGGTGGAGAAGCTCATCCGGTTCCGAAGCCAAGAGCTTTCCATGGAGGAGGACAAGGGCTTCAATGTCTTGCGGAACCTGCTTCTTGAGCGGCTTCGTGGGGGGCATCTGGGGCGGAAGCCGGTTCGCGGCGCGGTGATGGCGTCGGAGTTCTTGGATACTCGGACCGAGAGGTACGAGGCTCTCTTCGTGCTGGGTCTGATCCAGCGGGAGTTTCCACCCTTGGACGACGAGAGCTATCTTCTTCCGGAAGGGCTCCCGTCGGCGCTTGCGCGGCCGCTGGATCCGGCCGACGAAGCACGTTACCTGCTGGGCCGCCTTCTTCGGCAGAGCTCTCTGGTGGTGATCTCGGCACCGCGGCATACGGTGGATGGCCCCGTGGAACCAGCGACCCTGGTGGGAGACCTGGAGCGCTGGGGCGAAGGTCCTCGGATGGGGCTCGGAAACCTGGCCCCGCCGCCGGACAACTGGGCGGCGAACTTGGACGAGCTGGCGCGACGGGATCCGGACCATCCGCTGTTGCCCACGGAGCTCAAGGATTCCGTCAAGCGAGGGCAACTGGTCCTTGGCGAGCGTTCCTCTTCCCGGCTAACCGCTTTTGACGGCCTGATTTCCAGCCATCCGCTCCCGGGGAAGTGGGAAAAGCCCACGACGGTCTCGAAGCTGGAGACCTTCCTGGACTGCCCGCACCGCTACTTTTTCCGGCATCTGCTGGATCTTCGGCCACTGGCGGAGATCCCGTCGGAACTGGAGGAAAACCGCATCGGCAGCCTTGTCCACAAGATCCTTGCACGCTTTTTCGGGGAGGCTTCCCACTGGCACGGACGGCGAATCACGGAGGAAAGTTTTGGCGCGGCCTGCGCCGCGATGCTGGAGTTGGGGAAGGAACTCCTGGAGGAAAGCGGTGTGGCGTGGGACTCGAGCCCGGTGTTGCAAGCACAGCGGCTGGAAATCCTTCGTGGCCTCGAGTCGCCGGAGTCCGGGGGAAAACGAGGCTACCTGGTGGCCGCCCTGATCTGCCAGCGAGACCTTCTGGAAACGGTTCCTCGCTGGTGCGAGCTGGAATTCGGCGTGGGCAAGGTCAAGGCCTTGGAGGTTTCTGAGTCGCTCCGCATCCGAGGGACGATTGATCGGGTGGATATCACCCAGGATGAGCTCAAGATCTGGGACTACAAGACGGGCGGACACAAGGAAGCCAAGGATGTGGAGGCGGGCCGCTCGCTCCAGATCCCGCTCTATGCCGAGGCGGCACGCCGCAACTTCGACCCGGCGGGACAACGGCGCGTCCGAGGTGGAATCATCGCCCTCAAGAACCGGAATGAAACCCAGAGCCTGGAAAACCAGAAGACGGGGCTCCTGGTGGAGCACCTGGCCATCCGCAAGGGGAAAAACCGGCGCTGGGAATTCGCCCCCTCGGCGGCGGAGGAGCGGATGGAGAAGGCGCTCCAACAAGTCCTGGAGATTGACCGCCGAATTCGGGAGGGAGAGTTTCACCAGATTGAGGATACGCCGGAGGCTTTGTGCGATCGGTGCGAATTCAACGCCATCTGTTTCCGCGACCTCGCCGGACTGCGGGACAAGCTTGGGGAAGCCGACGGACAGGAGGGTGAGGTCCGGGGGCGCGGGATGGCCGGGGGCGCGGCCCCGGGGGCCGCTGGGAACGCCGACGACGCGGTCTTTGGGTTGGAAGCCGGAAGAGCGGTACATGGGGCGGACAGCGGGTCGTGCGGGGAACTCGTGGGATACCCGAACGGACCTCAGCCACCAGGAAAACGTTGGGAAGGCTGTGGACCCGTGGACTCGAAGGGGGAAATCGATCAAGGAGGCTCCACGAGCGAGGGTTCGGTTGCCTTGGAGCTTTCGGAGGAACAGGCGAGGGCATCGGACATCGCGGAGAGCGTGGTACTCAAGGCGGGAGCGGGATCGGGAAAGACGTTCGTTCTGAAGACGCGGGTCAGCCGGTTGGTCCGGAGGGGAGAGCCCGTGGATTCCATGCTGGCCATTACGTTCACCCGCAAGGCCGCGGAGGAGATCCGGGGGCGCATCGCCCGGAGTCTCGGGGAGGCGCTGGAACGGGGAGAGCTCGATGGGAGCGTGCTCACGGAGGCGGATCGGTCGCGGATCGTCGAGGCGCGGGCGGGCTTGCCGCGAGGAACGTTTACCACCATACACGGCCTTTGCCAGCAGATCCTGCGGATGGACCCGAGGCTTTCCCAGGTGGATGATCGGGCCAAGGTCCTGGGGGAGACGCACCAGGAATCGCTGCTCCAGGAGACTTTGCAAGAAGTTTTTTCGGGAGAGAGTCCCTGCGCGGAAAACGTCTTTCGCCTGCTTTCGGCGGGGATTCCTCTCCGACGGCTGGAGGTGAATCTGAAGAGGCTGGTGAAGGATTCCCGGAGACGGAGGGAGCTGGAGCGGAACATGACAGGTCGCGACTACGCCCAGTGGCGGGAACTGCTCCAGGAGATCTTCGCGGAGCGGTTCGTCCAGGCGGCAAGGCGGATCCAACCGCACCTGGAAGCCTGGTTCCGGGATTTTTCGCCGTGGCGGGTCACGCCTGACACCCAGGAGCGCTTGAACAAGGACGCCGTAAAGCTCCGCGACTTCCTGGAGCTCGAATCCCGGGTCCGGAGACTGCTGAAAGAGGTGGGCGACCAGGGATGGGCGAACCTGGCAGCCTCGTTGGAGGAGCTTCGCACCTTCCTGAAGGAGAACCGGAAGTCCCAGCTAGCGCGGAGCAGGAAGAATCCCAGAAACTACTGGAAGGAATGCCTGGAGATCCTGGATCCAAAGCATTTTCCTCCCACGAGCCTCGACGATGCTCGCGAGGAGAAGGGGGTCGAGCTGGCGCGAAATCTTTGTCTAGTGGCCCGGGAAGCCGGCGCGGTCTACGAGAAGATCAAGCGGGAGCGGAATGTGGTGGATCACGACGATCAACTGGAGCTCGCGTACCAGGTAGTGTGCGGTCGCCAGGCCGACCCGGGACGTCAGAAGCGGCAGGAGCGGTTGTTGGCTCGCCTTCGCCAAAAGTTCCGGCATATCCTTGTGGACGAGTTCCAGGACACGGATCCGCGGCAGTGGGAGCTCATCCGGGCCATCGTGGATCCCAGCCGCGTGGCGAGGGGAGAAGCGACGGTCTTCATCGTCGGCGACGTGAAACAGGCAATCTACGGGTTTCGAGGGGGAGACAACCGGGTTTTCGCGGCGGCGGAGCGCGAACTCTTGCGGGCGGGGACCCAGTCCCGGGTTCTTCGGGAAAACTACCGGTCGAGTCCTCTTCTAATCCAGACGGTGAACGACCTTTTCGAGAAGTTGTTCTCATCGGAGTTCACCGGAGGCGACCCGGCGGCGCAGCCGCTGGTGGAGACCGCGGTGCCTCCCGAATCCATGAGCTCACCGGCGGCGATGAAGATGTCGTCGGAGAGACCCACCTCGGTCTCGCTCCTGGTGACGCCCTACGACAAGGCGGACCGTGGGAAGCGCCGGGAAGCGCGCCTTCTTTCCCTGTTCATCCGCGCTGTCCTGGACGGGCGGATTCCCCGGCATGACGATCTCCCCGGGGAGAATCCTCCATCGGTGGCCCTGCTCTGCCGCAAAGTCACGGAGCTCATGCTCATGGCCGCGGCCCTGGATCGGGTGGGCGTTCGGTACACCATCAGCCACGGCTCCGGCTTTTTCCGGTTGCCCGAGGTCCGGATCCTGGAAAACGTTCTTTGCGCCATCGCCGACAGGCGGAATGCCATCGCTCTCGTGGGTACCCTCCGGGGACCTCTCATCGGCTTCAGCGACCGGGACCTGGCCGACGCCAGGGCCGATCTGGGCCAAGGCTGGTGCCGGGCCATCTGGGCAGGTCGCTGGCAAGATCCACGGGGCCGACGGGCTCACGAGATTCTCTCCCGCTGGCGCCGGGCAGCGACGGTCTGCAGCACGTCGGCGCTTCTGGCCCTCATCGTGGCCGATTCGGGGCTCAAGGCCATCTACGAAACGTCGGGGCGCCCAGAGTCCGTGATCAACCTGGAAAAGCTCATCGAACTCGTCTATGCCGAAGAATGCGGAGCTGGAGCGACGGGGCTCGTCGAGCTCCTGGAGTGGTTCGACCTCCAGCGGGAAGCCTTCGAAGGACCCGCCATGCCGCCGGGAGAGCAGGCTCCCGTAGGCCTCATGACCATCCATGGAGCCAAGGGGCTGGAGTTTCCTATGGTGATCCTTCCCTTTCTGGGTGGCTCCCTTTACGCTGAGCGCGACTTCGTGACCGCGGAAGTTCAAACATTGGGGGGCGAGATCCTTGGTATCTGCGTGGAAGATCCCCAAATCGGCTACAAGAGGAAGCCGACCTTTCTCAGTGGCCTGGCCGTCCACCACCAGAGGGAGCGGGGCGCCAGCGAAGAAAAACGCCTTTTCTATGTCGCCTGCACCAGGGCACGACGCCACCTGGTCTTTTCTTTCACGGAAACAAGGAACCTTTGGGAAGATCAGAAAAAAGCCGCCTCCATGAGCGAAGAAGACCGGCGGGAAGAGGTCCGGAAGAAAGCCAATGGCCAAAACTGGCTCATCCATCTTTTGGAGGGCAAAAACAAGCCGCCTACCGAGCTTCGCTTGGCGGGAAGGGATGGCAGGATCACCACCATTCCCGTCGTGGGTCCCGACAGCCTTCCTGAGACACCAGTCCGTCCGCCACCAGGGAGAGAGCGGCTCAACCTGGATCCCGACACCAGCGGTCTCTACCAAGAGACCGGCGGCAAACATGTGGTGGCTGCCTCCCAGCTCCATCTCCTGGAGCGCTGCCCTTTAGCCTATTTTCTGGGCCGAATCGCAGGCCTGGAAACCGCCCCAGCCCCTTTCGCACCGCTCTCTGATTCCCAGCCCACGGCCATCGAGGTGGGCCTTGCCCTCCACGCTGTCCTGGAGGCCTCCGCCGGTAGACTCACGGCCCTGCCCCAGATGACCTCCGCCGACATGCTGCAGGCGGTGAGGAAACTGCTGGTCCAGGACAGCGACGAAGAACCTTCGCCACAGCTAGTCCGGGAGGTGGTCCTTCATCTCTGCCGCCTTGCGGCCTTCCCCCAATGGCAAGAAGTCCTGGCCACGGCTCCTCAATTCGAGGTTCCCCTAGAAACGACCCTCTCTCAAGCACTCTTGGAGGGGTCCATCGACTGCCTCCAACGGAAACCGTCCCAAATGCCGCCCATGGTGAGGCCCCAAGATGGAGAAACCCTCCCCCTCTTCACAGGGCAACACCTTGAGGGGATCCTCCCCAAGAGCGGTTCAAACCTGGTCCTCCACGACTTCAAGACCACCAGGCTCCGGAACACCACGCCGGAAGAAGCCGCCACGGCCCACGGCTACGACACCCAGCTTCGGGCCTACGCACTTGTTGCCGAAGCCATGGGCCTTGGGAAAGCAGCTGACGCCGTTCTGTGGTTCACGAGTCCGGGCGGAGGCCCCGTCCAGATCGACCTGGATGACGCCGGACAAATGACGACTCGTCAGGTATTGAACCAGGCTGCGAAGCTCGCGGGAATGACCCTTGCCCAGGCAAGGGAACAGGCCCGCAAGGAGGAGTGCGGAGAGTGCCCCTTCGCCCGGATCTGCCCGGACGGTGCCCAGGAAGGGACCCACTGAAAGCCCGCGGCTCGAGGGAAGCAACAATCCAGCAGCGGGTGGCGGATGGCTCTTTTGAATCGACTCCTCCGGCGTGCTAAGCCTGAAAACCAGAACCCGCTTCTTGCTTCTTCCATGCCCCAGACGAAGAGCACGGTCGGTTTTTTGGGGGGCCGTTTTCGGTTCGAGGAAAGTCTTCAGGGCTCTGAGCAGAGCCGCTTTGGAACCCCCTTGATCGTGGGAAGCGATGGATAGAGCAAAGGAGAACCGGTGTCCCAAGGCGCGAAAAGAAACTACCGAGGCATCATACTGGCCGCTGGCTTCGGCACGCGCCTCTTGCCTTTGACACGGCTGATTCCGAAGCCTCTGGTACCTCTTGGCAGGCAAACTCTCGTGGAAATGGCCATCGAGCGCCTCACTGGGGCCGGCATCCACGAAATAGCTATCAACCTCCACCATCTTGGTCAGCGGATCCAGCATTTTTTGGGTTCTGGCGAGAGGTATGGTTGCGAGTTCCATTACTTCGAGGAGCCCAAGATTCTGGGAACCGGGGGGGCGCTTGCCAACGCCGGCGGTTTTCTTATGGAAGCTCCTTTTATCGTCCTCAACAGCGATGCGGTTTGCGACCTGGATCTCGGGAAGGTCCTGACGGCCCACGAACTGGCTGGAGGGTGTGGGACACTGGTGCTCCGGGCCCAAGAGGGAGAGCGGTACGGCAGGCTCCGGGTGGACAGGGAATCGAACGTGGTGGATATTCTAGGGTGGCTGGATCACGATGGAGATGCCACGGTGAGCGGCCATTTCATGGGAGCGCAAGTGTGGGAACCAGAAGTGTTGGAGCTTTTTCCGCGAGGTTACTCCGAGACCCCGAAAGACCTTTGGCTGCCTCTGCTGAAAGGCCGGGGCGTAGGGGCCATCAAGGCCTATTTCTACGAAGGCTATTTTAGCGACGTGGGGACGTGGCCAAGGCTCCTGGAAACGCATCGCCGACAGCTCCGAATCGGTGTCAGCATGGCAAAAGCATCAGTTGCCGGATCGGCTCCGCCACATCCCGGGTATGGGAACGGGTTTTCGCATGGCCAGTGCCTCCGCCAAGCAGATGGAGCGCCAGGGAACGAAACCGGGCGGCAGGAAGAGGTCCTGTCCCGTGATGAGATAGAGATTGCAGGGCCGGTCTGGATCGACTCGACGGCGCGATTTTCGGGGGGAGTTGCGATCGGGCCGTTCGTGACGATCAGTGCGGGTTAAGAGATCAAAGGTCCGGCCGTCCTATCGGACGTCATCGCACTCCCGGACAGCCGCGTTCCACCGGGCGAGTATTGCTTTGGCGTCTACGCCGTGGACCGATTCATTCCCGGGCTGAGAGAAAGGTGAGTCCGGTGCGATAAGAGGTGTGTGTCTGTGCTCGATGCGCATCGAAAGCTGGGTGTCTATTGCCTTTTGACACAACCGGAGATGTGAGTCTACTAAGGATGAGAAACCCGAGTATTTTACTTATTCTCGTTTCGGGCATGCCGGTCTTTGCCAGTCCGAAGGGTAGTTTTTTCCGCAGGGGCAGTATTGGAAGATTCCCTACTTTTTCACCATGAGTCAAGGAGCCCTTCATGCCGTGGGCAAATTTTGAGTGTGGTCATCCATCGCGGAACGCTCTTCCAGTCACCATCGGGATAGCGCTCTTGTTTTGTTGTCTACTTTTCTCCGTTGAAGCAACCGCGGCTCTTCCTTACACCGAGAACTTCAGCGACACGACGCTTCGTGACAGCGGCGCAACGACCGCTAACTGGTCCACGAAGGAACAGGCAGTTCTGTTGGCCTGGCGGGAGAAGCAGTTTGGGGTTTTCGGCGCGGGGCTTGCGGGGACCGACATCACGGTCGAGGCCGACAGCACGACGTCGGTGGCGCTGGGAGACGTGGACGGTGATGGGGACCTTGACCTGGTGGCGGGGAGTTCGAGTGGTGCAAACCGGCTCTATCTGAACAACGGCACGGCGGCGCCGTGGAGCGGCGTGACGGGCAGTGACATTACGACCGATGTTCTTGGTAGTTCGGCTGTGGCTCTGGGGGACGTGGATGGCGATGGTGACCTGGATCTTGTCGTGGGGAATTCCGGCAATCCCAACCGGCTCTACTTGAACAACGGTACGGCGGCGCCGTGGAGTGGGGTCACGGGAAGCGACATCACGACTGATACCGACAACACAAACTCAGTGGCGTTGGCGGACGTGGATGGTGATGGCGACCTGGATTTGCTCTCCGGAAATGCGGGCTTGAACCGGCTCTACCTGAACAACGGAAGCACAGCCCCTTGGAGCGGCGTGGCCGGTAGCGACGTTACCACCGATGCCCATGACACGAGGTCGGTGTCGCTGGGAGATGCGGATGACGATGGCGACGTGGATCTTGTGGTGGGAAACTATGGGCAGACGAACCGGGTCTACCTGAACAACGGAACCGCCGATCCTTGGGGCGGCGTAACTGGTAGCGACATCTCCGCGGACACAAACGGAACCACATCACTGGGCTTGTGGGATGTGGATGGAGATGGAGACATCGATCTTGTTGTGGGAAACGATCCGGAGGCCAATCGGCTCTACCTGAACAACGGAACGGCTGACCCGTGGAATGGGGTCACGGGAAGCAACATCACGGCTGATACCGCCAACACCATGTCGATGGTTATGGGGGACGTGGATGGCGACGGTGACCTCGATTTCATCGCGGGAAATGTTGGCCTGAATCGTCTCTATTTGAACAACGGGACGGCCGATCCATGGGGTGGTGTCACGGGCAGCGACATTTCGGCTGACGCCCACACGACCTATTCCGTGGCTCTGGAAGATGTGGACGGGGACGGCAATCTCGATCTTGTGGCGGGAAACTCGAACCAGGCGAACCGCCTCTACCTGAACGACGGGGTTGCCAACCCCTGGAATGGCGTCACTGGCAGCGACATCACGGCTGACACTAACATTTCGCAATCCGTTGTTCTGGGAGACGTAGATGGCGATGGCGACCTTGACCTCGTCGCGGGAAACGACAACGAGACCAACAGGCTCTACCTGAACAACGGGACCGCGGACCCGTGGGGCGGGGTTACGGGCATTGACATCACGGGGGATGCCCAGATGACCCGCTCGGTGGCCCTGGGGGACGTTGATGGCGACGGCGACCTCGACCTCGTCGTGGGAAACAGCGGGGCAGAAAACCGGCTCTACTTGAACAACGGGACGGCGGACCCGTGGAACGGGGTTACCGGCAGCAGTATCACCACGGACATCCATACGACCTACTCGGTGGTCTTGGGAGACGTGGATAGCGACGGGGATCTTGACGTCATTGTGGGGAACAACGGGGCAAAAAACCGTCTCTACCTGAACAACGGGACCACCAATCCATGGAGTGGGGTTTCCGGCAGCGACATCACATTGGATACCGATCTCACGACGGAGGTTGTCCTGGGCGACGTAGACGGCGATGGGGACCTCGACCTCGTCGTGGGAAACAGCGGGGCAGAAAACCGGCTCTACTTGAACAACGGGACGACGGACCCGTGGAACGGGGTTTCCAGCAGCACGATCTCGAACGATTTGGACACCACTACCTCGGTGGCCCTGGGGGACGTGGACGACGACGGCGATCTCGACCTCGTCACGGGGAATGACGGCCCCTCGCTCACCCACCGCCTCTATTTGAACAACGGGACGGCGGCGCCCTGGAGCGGCGTTGCGGGCAGCAGTATTACATCGGATGCCGTGGTTACTCGATCGGTGGCTCTGGCAGACGTAGACGGCGATGGCAGCCTCGACCTCATCGCGGGAAACGACTCGGCGCCCAACCGGCTCTACCTGAACAACGGAACAGCCAGCCCTTGGGAGGGTGTCACCGGTAGCGACATTGCGGCCACCACGAGCGTTACCGCCTCGGTGGCCCTGGGCGATGTGGACGGTGATGGCGACATTGACGTGGTTACGGGAAATACCGGGCAAACAAACCGGCTCAGTCTGAACGGGGGGAGGCCAGATCCGTGGAGCGGGGTGAAGGGTAGCGGCATCAATACTCAGGGAGACGGTACTTACTCCGTAGCGCTGGGCGACGTAGACGGTGACGGCGATCTTGACTTGGTCTCGGGAAACGACGCGATGGCCAACGCCCTCTACCTCAACAACGGGACGGTCGATCCCTGGGCCGGTGTCGTCGGCAGCGACATCACCACCGACACTCAAAATACTTACTCGGTAGCCCTGGGTGACGTGGATGGCGACGGCGACTTGGACTTCGTCGCAGGAAATCAAAGCGCGAACCGGCTCTACCTGAACAATGGGACGAGCGACCCGTTCGGGGGAGTTACGGGCAGCGACATCACGACCGATGCCGCCACCACCATCTCTGCGCACCTGGCGGACATGGACGGAGATGGCGACGTTGATTTCATCGCGGGGAATGGCGGTGTGCATCGGCTCTACCTGAACAACGGGTCTAGCGACCCGTTTGGCGGGGTTACGGGTAGCGACATCGGTGTCAGCGCGTCCCCCAACACGTCGATGGCTCTTGGGGACGTGGACGGCGATGGCGATCTTGACATCGTCGTTGGAACTGGCTTCGAGAATCAGCTTTTCCTGAACAATGGAACGTCAGATCCATTCAACGGAGTCGTGGCCAGCGATATCACCGCTGACACTGACAGTACGGTTTCCGTGGCGCTGGGAGACGTGGATGGCGACGGCGACCTGGACATTGTGGCCGGAAACACTTCGGTCAACAGACTTTACCTGAACAATGGGGGAGACCCCTGGAACGGATTCGCGGCAGGCAGCGATATCACCAGCGACAGCGACAACACGAGATCGGTTGCCCTGGGCGACCTGGACCGTGACGGCGATCTCGACCTCGTTGCGGTCAATGACAATGCAACTGACCGACTTTACCTGAACGATGGCACCACCAGCCCATTTGCCACGGTTGCCGGCATCGACATTTCGAGCGATGTCGATCACACCGAATCCGTGGCCCTCGGTGACGTGGACGGCGACGGCACGCTGGACATCGTGGCGGGAAACCGGCTCTCCACAGAGAGCGATCGCTTTTACAACAGGCCGCGATTCCACACGGCTCGAGGGCAGGCCACATCGTTGACGGTGGATGGGAATACCGTCACGAATGTGAAGCTTGATGCCACAACGTTACTACCCACAAATACTGCCATGAACTACTGGGCGAGCAATGACGGAGGAGCACGTTGGTATATGGTGCCAACCGGGCAATATTTCCCATTTTCCACAACCGGCAGCGATCTTCGGTGGAAAGTGACGTTGCGCTCTCTTTCGCCTGTTCGGACGCCACGGATAGATCAGTTGATCCTCAGTACGGATGCCACGGCTCCCTCGGTCGGGACTGTCAACGACGGTAACGATCCAAATGCCGAAATCGATTACCAGGCCTCGACGACAACCATCCAGGGCAACTGGTCAGGATTTTCTGATGGGGAGAGCGGCCTCGCCTCCTACGAGTGGGCCATTGGCACCACGGATGGTGGAATCAACGTCTTGGGCTGGACCGACGTGGGGATGGCCACGACGGCGAACCAATCAGGTCTCGCCATGAGTCATGGCCAGATTTACTACGTCTCTGTCCGTGCCATGGACGCCGTGGCCAACGTGAGCCTCGTGGCCACGTCCGACGGGGTAACGGTGGACACGACCGGCCCATCGCCAGGTACCGTCCTCGATGGATCGGGGGCGGATATCGGTTTTCAGGCATCGGCAACGACCATCCAGGCCAACTGGTCCGGATTCGCGGATTCCATCAGTGGTATCACGTCGTATGAGTGGGCCATCGGGACCACGGCCGGGGGCGCCGACATCTTGGCCTGGGCAAACGTCGGTATGACCACGGGCGCTAGCCAATCGGGGCTGAGCCTGACGGAGGGGCAAACTTACTACGTTTCCGTGCGAGGCATAGACGCCGTGAGCAACGTGGGGGCGATGGCCACGTCTGATGGCGTCACCGTCGATTCGGTGGCACCAGCGCCAGGCACCGTCAGCGATGGTTCGGGAGCCGACATCGATTACCAGACCTCAACGACGACGATCCAGGCCAACTGGGCCGGATTCACCGATACTGGCAGTGGCGTCGCCTCTTACGAATGGGCCATCGGCACCAACTCCGGAGGGTTCGACGTCTTGGGCTGGACCAACGTGGGCAACGTCTCCGGAGCGACCAAATCTGGGCTTTCTCTGGCCCAAAGCCAAGTTTACTACGTCTCCGTCCGGGCTATCGACGCCGTGGACCAGATAGGAGCCGTCGCCACATCCGATGGAGTAGCCGTCGATACGACCGGGCCTGTCCCCTGGAAAGTGTTCGACGGTTCGGGCGCCGATATTGACTTTCAAGGATCTTCGACCACCATGGAAGCCAACTGGTCCAGTTTTTCCGATGCCGGCAGCGGCATCGCCTCTTACGAATTGGCCATTGGCACCGCCCAAGACCCTACTAATATCATGGGCTGGACCGACGTTGGCAACGTCTCAAGTTTCAGCCAGCCGGGGCTGACGCTAGGGGAGGGCACCACTTATTTCGCCAGCGTTCGCGGCGTGGACTCCCTGGGAAATGTGGGTAATCCAGCCAGCTCTGACGGCGTCACCATCGACACGACCGCCCCAGTGGCCGGAGCTGTGTTCGACGGTGACACCGTCGATGCCGACTACCAGGGCTCCACCACCATCCTCAAGGCCAACTGGTCCGGCTTCTCCGACTCCGGCAGCGGCATCACCTCGTACCAGTGGGCCATCGGCACGAGTCCTGGCGGAACGCAGGTACAGGGCTACACGGATGTAGGTAACGTCACTTTGGGCAAAACTACGAATCTGACCCTCGACAACGGCAAAACCTATATCGTCAGCGTCCGGGCCATGGACGGTGCCGGAAACCAAGGATCCATCGCTTTTTCCGATGGGATCATGGTGGATGCGGAACCGCCGGGAGGTGGAACGGTCAACGACGGCCCCGGCAACGACATCGACGCCCAAACCTCCGTGACCGTCCTCCAGGCAAACTGGCCGAGCTTCTCTGACTCCGGCAGCGGGATCGCCAGTTACGAGTGGGCCATTGGCATCACGCCTGGAGGCGCGGAGATCATGGGGTGGAGCAACTCTGGCAACGCCACGGAAGCCTCCAAATCGAACCTCGCACTGGGAGTCGGCACGACCTATTACGCCAGTGTCCGGGTTACCGATAACGTGGGCAACGTCTCGCCGGTGGCAGTCTCCGACGGGGTGACCATCCAGGAGGGAGCGTGGCCCTTTGCGGTACCGGAAGAGTTTCGGGTGACCCAGGACATATCTACGGCCATCCTAAGCTGGCACTCGCCGTTGAATCCGGACGGCAGCCCCGATCTCCGGCCAGGCGTGTACCGGATTTACCGGCGACAACAGCCACCAACGGGCGCAACCTTCGACGCACTCGTAGACATGCCGGTGAGCCCCGGTACTGAGTTCAGCTACAACGATGCCCTCTCCCCCCTTGACCCCAACGGCGCTTATGACTACAAGGTTGCGGCCCTGTACAACGGCGAAGAGGGGCCCCCCACGGCTGCGGAACCGGCAGGTGGAATCCGACCGAACCAAGGAGCCGGAGGCGCCGGCAATGCCCGGAAGGCTCCATCGGGCAGGGGCACGGCAAACCAGGTCGCATTTCCCGTCTACCTGAGCGGATCCGGCTTGTTGATGCAGGGACTGGACATTCGTCTTCGGTTCGATCCCCAGATGCTCACACCCAAAGATGTGGTGCCGAGCATTCTAGGCCAGGGCCTGACCCTGACCTTCAACGAAACAGAGCCGGGTCTTCTGGCCATCGCCGGTTTAGGCAGCCTGACCGACCCCGTGGAGGTATACGCTGGCGGGCGCGTCTTGGACGTGCGGTTCGACGTGACGCCGGGCACCGCGATCAATGCTGAGAGCAGCCTAATCTTCGACCTTTACGAGGTTTCCGCCATCGTCGAGGGGCAACTCAGGACAGTGCCTATCGATGCGGCACCGGCAACGTTCCGGGCTACGAACCGTTATCGGCGAGGCGACGTCACCGGTGATGAAAATGTCCTCGCTAGCGATGCACTTTGGGCCCTCTATCTGGCAACCGGAAAGGGGATCCCCACCCTGGACGAAGCCATCGCCGGGGACGTGGATCTAGACGGCTCGTTCACAGCCGGGGATGCGGTGTCGATTCTGCGTCTTGCCGTTGGGCTGGAGGTGAACCCACCGCCGAAAAGAATGCAGGAGACCAGCGCTGAAGCCTTGGCCCACAACCTCAGTGTAGGTCGCGTGATCTGGGCCGGGGAGACGGAGCTAGACGTGCCAATTGTCTTGGACGAAGGCAGCGGGGTCGCGGGAATCCAGTTGGGCGTTTCCTGGGTGCCGGGGGCAGTGGAAATCATTGGTGTTGCGACGGACGGGCGTTTCCAGGCGGCGGAACGCCTGTATGGCTCTGGCTTTGAACTGGCGCTGTCGGCGGCGGAAAGCCTACCCGCCGGGCCGGCACAAGTGGCAACTCTTCGGCTCTGGGTGAACGAGCAAAAGCTGATGGACCAGAAACGAGTCGTTCTAAAAGTGGGCTCGCTGCACTTGTACGGCCCTTACGGTGGGGAGCTTTCGTGGACCCGGACGGTGCTTGGCGGCAACGGAATGGTTGCGACCCCGGGCGGTGCGGTTCCAACTGGAAACGAGCACCTCCTGATCCTTGTCGCGCTCCTGGTAATGGGATCATGGCTGGTGGCGCGAAGGCGAAAGCAAAGAAGCTGAACGGCTCCTGAATGCCCATAAATAGGGTAATTTTGAGACTCGACCGAGGAGGACAAAGGAGACCATCGACGGCAAGGTCATTCTTTCGAGCCTGGATCCGCTGAGCACGTTCCCGGGCGTCTGCGAGGCGGCCTCCCTGGAGCCGCGATTTCTCCAGAAGGTCTTCCGCCGGCGGACCAATGGCGCCACGGCGGGCATCCACGCAACGCGGGACAATTCCAGGACTGTGGAACTGCAAGCGCCAACGCCTCGCGCTATCGCTTGGCGGGTCACGTTTGCGTGACTCGAAGGGTCACGCCGTGCGTTACCCGAAGGTCGTCCGGGGCCTCCGGCCCCGGTCCCCGGTCCCCGGCAGGGCTTTGCCCTGCACCCCTCATCTTCCCGTTGCAACGAAGGGCAACGGGATCCCTGCCCACATTCATGTACGACGCGTTGCGTCTTGGTTTTGGCGGGTGTCCCGGCTTACGTTGATACCCGCCACGGCCAAGGTTGATCTGGTGCTGTCCGGATTGCCGACTTTTGGGGAATCGGATGACCGGGATGGCCTCATCGTGCAATCGGTGATCCGTCCGGCTGCCAGCCTGAAACCATGGAACGCGCCGCCGACGCTGCCAAATATGGCCGAATCCCGGAAACACCCTGGCTGGAAATGCTCATCCCCACGGCCCCCGACCCAAGCCAGGCTGCCACGTGGCCTCCATCCAGGTGCAATACGTCCCCAGAAATCTCAGGGAGTCAAGTTGGGACAAGGAACGGGAAAGACTCGGTGACATCGTCGTTTGGGTCTTGGCCAAGGTCTGCCCGGAGGGGACCTATCAAATCCCCGCGTTTTTGCTTTACACTCCGCGGCGCCGCCCTGGTGGCACCGGCATCTTGCCGGTGGCGGGCTGGACGGGATTCACGGAATTGAACGGTGGGTTTTCGTGCGTGGACTTGTCAACCGGATCTGATAGGTCCCGCCCGGACCTGCCGGGGAAGATCGTCCACAGGCGCATCACGACGCCAGAAGGTCTGGAACGGCGGTATAGAGCAAGCGGCGGCCATGTTTTCCACGGAGACCATGCGCCGGAGCAACTCTTCTTCTTCCGGCCCTTTGCCGGGTATGCGGACTATCGGCCCCCCTAGGGATTTTACCTGTGCGGCGCCAGCACCTCCCGGAGGCGGGTTGACGGGCCTCCCGGGGCAAAACGGAGCACGGCGGGCGTTGGGAGACCTCATCCGAAGCAATTCGTAGAGGAAAACCGCTCAATCAAGTCCTAAAACCGCTTCTACAAACTTCTTGCCCACCCCCCGGTAGTCGTAAAAATCCCGAACTCTTTGGCGGCCGGCCCGACCCAAGGCCCGCCGAAGATCCCGATCCTCCAGCAGCCCGGCCACGGCTAGGGCCAGGGCCGCCGGGCCGTTGACTTCCACCAAGGCTCCGTCATGATCGATACCGGCGCAACCCAGGGATGTGGTCACCACCGGCAAGCCCCACGCCATCGCCTCTAGGATCTTGACCCGCATCCCTCCGCCAGTGAGAAGCGGAACGACGACAATGGTGTCGCCGGAAAGAACCTCCTCCATCTTCGGAACGAACCCCGTCACCTGGACCCTTGGCCCCGCAAGGGCACGGACCGCCGGTAGTGGCCTCTTCCCCGCCAACACGACTTCTGGCAAAAAGCCCAGCTCCCGCTCCAGGAGAGGCAACACGGCGCTGCAAAGGTGGAGCGCCGCCTCGACATTGGGCAGCCATCCCATATCCCCGAAAAAACAGAGCCGGACCTTCCCGGACCGCCACAAATCCGGATAGTCGGTGGTGGCGATGGAGATAGGCACCGTTCGGACAACGGCTTCCGGCACCAACTCCCGAAAGTCCCGGCAATCGGCCTCTGTCACGGCCAGGACCCGATCCACGTCACACAACAGCCGCGCCTCGTAGCGACGCACTTTCCGAGCTTCCCGGGCAGCGTGCCCACGGCGTATCCAGCTTTTGCCGGATCGAGCCGTCTGCTCCAGGATGGAGGACTCCACGTTGTTGGCGTCGTAGCAAGTCCTGGCGCGGGGGCAAGCCGCGAGATACTGAGCCATGGCCAAGTGCTCGGCCACCACGAGATCCACGTCGGTCGAAAGCTCCGCCACCAGCCGCCACATCGCCCGGCTCCACCACTCCCTCACCATCCAGGGCCGTGGCGAGCCCAGGCCGGCAAGATAGCTCAGGCCGCGCCGCAAGCGGCTGGGATGAACGGGAGACCGGACAACCTCGATTCCCCGGCAAAGATCGGTTAAGGGCGGAGAAATCGGCATTTCCGGATCCCCGAAGCATGCCAGCTTCAGATGGTGCTCGCCACCCAGGGCCCGTAGAAGCGACCAGTGGCGCACCGCGCCGCCGCCGTGGGGTGGATAGGGCAACTCCTGGGCCAAAAACAAGATCCGCATGAAGTGCGCTCCAAATTCAAAATAGGGGAATCGGGTATACACGCAAAGCGGGACAATGGGTCGCGGGGAAAAAACTCGGCCTCGGAGAACGCCGGCACTCCACGAAACGACCCCAAGAAGCGGGCAGGGTCAAGGCGGGGCGTCATCGATGGGCTCGGCGCTGCTCATTTTGGAGAATCTGAAGTTGCAAAGATTCTCCCCCCCAGCAAGTGTCTTGTCTCTCTTGAGGTCTACCCCCCAGATTTTCGCAAGTGGATAGTCCAGGTCACACCAGCTCCGAACGCAGAGCTCACTTAGCTCATGTTCTTCAAAAAACTCTGCCGAGGGGCATTTGAAGACATTGAACGCATAATCATTGTTTTCCGTCTCCAAAATTTTGATATCGTAATCTGGTTTTCGATAAGGAAAAACTTTGATAAAGAAGTTCATAGCCTTTTCTACCCTTATGATCGGCCTTTTTGACAATAATCTTGTAAGAACCCAGAACCTGTTCGTCAGTTTTTCATACACAATCCAGTTAATCTCTGACGTCAACTTTATCGCTTTATTCCTTGACAAGCCACGACAAACTAATTGTTCAAACACGATCAATGTTAACAATGATAGCCGGATCATGACTTTCGATCCGAATGCATTCTGCTTCTTGAGGTCTGCGACCCTTCTGCCGTAGTCCCTCCAAATATCACTGTTTAGCGCAAGTATCGAGTCTCTCGGTAGAACTCCCGACAAGACGCTGATCATCGCCTTCTTTGTCATCTTGCCAATCAACAAAAATATGGATTTGTCTAGCATTTTCATGATTCTTCCATGGATGAGGTTGGATATCCACGCAAGGCGGGACAATGCATCGGGCTTTGCCCCGCACCCACCAGGGAGCTCGCTCAACTTCCCGTTGCAACAAAGGGCAACGGGATCCAAGCTGGGACCTATCAGATCCGGTTGACAACTTCACCGCTGGGGCGGGCCTCCTTCCCGGCTCCGTGCAACCCGGAGGGCCCTACACCGGCAAGATGCCGGTGCCACCGTTTCGGCGAAGGGCCCTACACCGGCAAGATGCCGGTGCCACCGTTTCGGCGGAGGGCCCTACACCGGCAAGATGCCGGTGCCACCGTTTCGGCGAAGGGCCCTACACCGGCAAGATGCCGGTGCCACCGTTTCGGCGGAGGGCCCTACACCGGCAAGATGCCGGTGCCACC
>JAJRTK010000547.1 GCA_024278345.1 bacterium
AGCGGCGGCCCCACTCTTCGAGCCGATGGCAGCTATGGATTCATTAAACCCGACCTGGTCTCCTTCGCCAACGTCGATACTTATTCCTACAAGAAGTGTAATTGGATCAAGAAACGCCTTGGCCTATGCTTCAATGGAACCTCGTCGGCCACGCCCCACGTGGCCGGGATGGCGGCGTTGCTCCTTTCCGCCGGCCTTGTGAATTCGGCCACGGAACTCGTGGACAGCGAGGGCCGGGGTCGAACGCTGCTGCATCGGGTCGCTCTCTGGAAGGCGGGGCCTCGCGCCAACAACACCTATGGCTGGGGCGTTGCCCGTCTTCCGCGGCTGGAGGCGCTCGGCATCTCGATTCTTGCGCCGACTTCCCAGGCTCCCTTCCGGGTGGCCACGTACAGCGCCCACGAGAAAGTCACCATCGAGGTGAAGGTCACCGATGGTCAGGGCCGCTTTGTGTCGATGGTTTCCCGGGATGAGTTCCTGGTGACGGTGGGAGGCCGGAGCGCCAAGTTGCTCTTCGTGAGGGAGCGGGCCCAGGACGAAAAATATCTCCTGAAAGTGGCTCTCCCGGTGTCTCACACCGAGGGTCCGAAAGATTTGACGGTTTCCGTCGTTCGGGATGAGAAGGCGGGCACCGCCACGGCTTCCGGCGCCATACTTTACGTCGATGGCCCCCACCGGAACGTGGCAACGATGCTGGTGCTGGATCGCTCCGGCAGCATGGATGGGCCTCCTTTGGTGAGCGCCAAGAATGCGGCGCGTCTTTTCGTCGACTTCATGAGAACCGGCGACCAGGTGGGTGTCGTGAGCTTCAATGCGGCTGCGACGGTGGATTTTCCCCTAACGACGATTTCGAAGCTCCCTGCGGAACCCTGGTTCCAAGATGACCTGGAACACGGAGAAGGAAACTGGTCACCCACGGCGCCGTGGGCGTTGGTGAACGATGAGTGGCATAGCCGATCCCATGCGTTTACCGACAGTCCTGGCGGCGATTATGCGAACAATGCGGATCTTTCGCTTTGGATGACCCGCTCCTTTGATCTGACCGGTTTTGATTATCCGGTTTTCTCGTTCTGGACGCGGTACGACCTCGAAAGCGGATATGATTATGGCAGGGTCGAGTTTTCCAAGGATGGCGGCAGCAGTTGGGGGTATGTCCGATACACCGGGACTTCAAATGGCTGGGAATGGCGGGGGGTCTGGATGACAAACTTCCTTTCTCCCCAAGTCCTGGTCAGGTTCCGATTGACGTCCGACGGGATTTTTACGGGCCGTGGCTGGAGCATCGATGACGTAATCATCAAGGAGGGGGGGGCAAAGCTTCGGGCCAAATCGACCATCGACTGGCTGACTGGGGGCGGCGGCACCTCCATGGGCGCGGGATTACGCCAAGGCAACCAGGAGTTGGTGGACAAGGCCCAGCCCGGAACTCCCAGGTCCATGGTACTTCTCACGGATGGAGACGAAAACGAGCCTCCCTATACGGCCGAGGTCTTGCCTGAACTCCTCGATTCTGGAGTGCGGGTCTTTACCGTCGGCCTGGGAAACGCCAACGAGGTACTCCTCCAAGACCTGGCTCAGAAGACTGGGGGCAGTTACTTTTTTGCTCCTACCAGCCAGGATCTACAGGCCATTTATACGTCGATTTCGGGCCTGGCCCTGGATCGGGAAACTCTCGATCTCGAGCGGTTGACCCTCAGCGCGGCACAGAGGGTGGACAGGATCGTGACCGTCGATTCGGATCTCTCGGAAGCTCTCTTTTCCTGTAGCTGGAGCGCCAGCGCCAACACCGTTCAGCTCACTCTTGTCACGCCGTCGGGTCAAACCATCGATGAATCGACTTCGTCTTCCGCCGTGGAATTCGTTCGTGGGGCGACGTACGCATACTACCGGATCGTCGATCCCATGGTTGGGAATTGGACGATGCGGGTTTTTGGGCAGCAGATCCGAAGCTCTCTCCAGGAGTTCAGGCGGAAAGCCTGGCGAACGAAGAGATCTTCGGTGCTGAACGACCTTTCCGCCGGGGATCTTCAGGCTGCCCGTTCACCCCGGGGGAAGCGGGGTGTGACCGAGGACGTGGTATTGAGTGTTCAGGCCGCCACCGGTTTCAACCTCGACCTTTTTCTGGACAAGGACGAGTATGTCGCCGGAGAGCCTTTCGGGATCATGGTGGGAGTCGCCGATGGGGCGTTCATCAAGTATTTGCGCATCCAGGCGGAGATCACCGCGCCAGGGGGAAGCATCAACCAGTGGACGGAGTTCATGGACAACGGTCGTCGGGGGGACATGGAGGCCGGAGATGGCTTGTACACCGGTTCCTACCCGATGACCGGCACCCCGGGAAACTATGGCATCGCCGTGACGGTGGAGGGCAAGGATCGCCAGGGGCGATCCTTCAGGAGAATCGGCCATCTTTCCGCTGCGGTCCTGGCCGACCAGGACACCGATGGAGATGGAATGCCCGACTGGTGGGAAGTCCAGTTCAGCGTCGCAGGGAGTCAGCCTCTAGACCCGAATTCCAACGATGCCCAGGACGACTGGGATGGCGATGAGTTGGTCAATCTTGACGAGTTTCTCTGGGGCTCGGACCCGCTTTCCGTCGATTCCGATGGCGATGGACTGCGGGATGGCCCGGAAGTGCATTTCTATTCCACGCGACCGGCAATCCCCGATACCGATGGCGGAGGGGAATGGGATGGTTCCGAGGTGAATGCGGGACGGAATCCTTTGGATCCGGTGGATGACCTTGGGGGCGGCACGGATCTCCGGGTTCTTTTTTCGGCGTCACCTTCTTCGTTGTCGGTGGGCGAAACCACAACGTTTGCTCTATCGGTTGCCAACGAGGGTGGAGCTCCTGCCTCGGGGGGCACCCTCATGATCGATCTACCCCAGAATCTAACGGGCTTCCGGCTGATTCTTGGGGATGCTCCCTGCTCCCTGGGCGACTCGGTATTGGTTTGCGGGCTGGGTCGTTTGTCTCCATCGGGGAGGCTGAATTTCGCTTTCCGCGGGACGGCATCGGCTCCAGGCGTTCTTCGGGCCGTGGCCAGGGCAATCTCCAACGAGGCCGATGCCAACGAGTCGGACAACGTCGTTTCGGTGGAAATCTTTGCTCGCGGGCAAACCCTATCTCTGGCGGGCAACTTCTTGCTTGCCCTCATGGCGCTATCACTGTTTTTCGGTTTTTACGCGATCACCTGCATGAGCCGCTTTCAACGTCGTCGCAGTCCATGAATTCATCAACTTTGCTTACCGGAGCTGTCGGAAGGGAGTTTTTTGTGCGGACCATTCGTTTGTCGTGCAGTCACTGTGGCGCACAGTTGAACTTTGTGTCCGCGGTGCAGGTCCTTTGCGAATACTGCAATGGTGTCAACTACCTGAACTACGATGAAGAGAGGGATGCTCTGGGTCTTGTTCGTCATCGCCTCGAAACCGAAACACTCCGGGAGGGATTGGGAACACGGATCGAGGTGCTGCTTTCCAACCTTGATGCCATCGATCCCGCTCAGCGTTGGCCACCGGATGGGATATCTTTTCCCGGTCGGTCTCTTTTCATGGGCTTCGGGGGAATGGTCTGCGGGGCGTTTTTCATATCCATTGGGTCAGGTGGATTTGGATTGATGGGGATCTTGACGTTCCTTGGCGGAGCGGGCTGGATCGTTCGGAAATTCAATGGCGGGGACTTTGCTGGTGGTTCATCGCCTTGGCCGCTGCCGTTCACCGGACGGAGGTACTGACCCGGTGCCGGCTCGGGTGGGCTTGTTGACTGGTCGTTTCACATGTGAATGAGGAGTGTTCATGAGGTTTTCGAAGATGAAGGTGTTGGTTTTTCTTCTGTCGATATTCGGTCCCATGCTTTCCAGTAGTTGGGCCCAGCTTTCTTTCTTTTATCCGAATAACGCCAGGGTCGATGGTCTCGGAGGTGCCGGAGTTGCTTTGGTGTCGGTGGATGGACAGGCGCCGATTCACTTGAATCCCGCAACTCTTGCTTATGTGGAAGAGAGTCCCGCCTTCACCTTTTCCCTGGCCAGACACTCCATCAGTGCTTCGGACATGAACCTTGGGAGTGCTTGGGGATTCGCCGCGGAAGGCGTTTTCCCCCTGTCGATCCTGAACGTGCTGGGTTCGTTCCGCTATTTTACCGGGGAAGGCTCGTCGGGACTTTTCCTGGAGGCCGGGAGCGCCAAGAAGTTTCTTGATGATCAATTCGCCACGGGAGGTACTCTTCTTTTTTGGCGTGGAAGCGAAAAGTTCGGTGAACCGGGTTTCGAGCGATCAATCTCCCTCAGCGGTTTCGTGGCACGTCTTGGAACGCTTTATCGAAACTCGGCGGGTTGGAGCGTTGGCGCGGCGCTCAACACCGAATCCACGGCCACGACACTGTTCGTCGATGACTTTTTCGATACGTGGGTCATGTCCGCTGTTTTTCCTTCGACTCTTCGCATGGGAGGGGCGTATCAGGAGGAGGACGCGCTTTGGGCGGCTGGGGCGGATGCCCAGATTGCGTTGACCTCTGGAGAAATGAATCAATACAGCGGTTTCATGGAATACAACTACGCAGAAAACTACACGGCCAGAGGTGGTGTGGGACTCGTATCAGCGTCAGGCAGTACGGGTTTTCTGGCTTCGTTGGGCGCCGGGGTGCAACCGACGGAAGGGCTTTACATCGATCTGTTCGTTAAGAACGTCAGCATCAGCAGTGTCAATTACTTCACCTTCGGACTTGGGAGCAGTTACTGGCCATGACAGTAGGAAGATTTAGGACATAACACGTTGCAGGATACGTTTTTTTGATTTGGGAGGCACGGCGATGGCCCAGAGATTCGCGACATTTGTTTTCATTCTTCTTCCTACCATGGCGTTGGGGCAAGCCGCGGATGATTTTCTTCCGGCCAAAGATTCTGGAAAGGTCGCTGCTTCCGGTTCGGTGGCGCCCGCGATTCCGAAGTACGAAACCGACGACGCCGCGGCCGCCGCGGCGGTAAGCCGGGCCCAGGACGAGTGTTTTCCCTACTTTGCCAGGAGTGGGCCTGGCTGGACTTGTCAGGGAACGGCGACGTACCAGGTTTACAAGAACCCGACGGCGACGCGCGTTGCAAGAAAGAACGCCTATTTCCAGGCCTACAATACGGCGAAGTCGATGCTGCTCCAGACGATGAAAGGTGTGAAGGCACGCGGTGCGGACGTTTTCAAGACTGCGGCCGAAGGATTTACCACCACCGAGGAGGACTCCACCAATATCTCCATCACGACTTCGCAAGCGAACGAAACGTCGGTGCAAGGGCTCTTGAGAGGGTACGTGGTCAAAAAGCTCCACGACGACGGCAAGGGGACAGTCCAGGTGGTGATCGTCATCACGCCTCGGACGATTACCGCGGTCACGCGACCCAGTGTCAACATGGTTCAGGGCCAGAGCCTGAAAGCGGCGTTACAAGGCCTTCTCGACGAGTTTGCCAGCGGGTTGATTCCCCCGGTGGGTGGAAAGTTCATCCGGTCCGCCGATGGGAAGCAAACGGCGGTATTGGGCTTTGGATCCACCGTGGTGCGGACCAGCCGGAACCGGATGGCGCAGAAGCAACTGGAGCAGATGGCGCATCGAACCGCCAAGGTACGTGCCCAGACTTCGTTGTTGCGCATCCTCAAGGGCGACCAGAATTTTTGGAAGTCCAGGGAGATGGAATCGACGGAACAGGAATCGAAAGAGTTCGTCCGGTTGGCGGCGGACGATCCCTTGCGCTCCGAATACCCAGAGGGCGTGAAGCTCCTGGAACAGTCCCAAGAGACTTTCATGAATTCCTGGCGCTCGGAGTCGGTGTTCAAGGCCGTGGTCGATGGCAAACTGCCGCCCGGGGTCGTGGTCCGAAGTTTCGCCAGCAAGGTCGATCCGATGCTGGTCTATGCGGTGGCCCTGTACAATCCGGCCTTGACATCGCAAACACAGAAGCTGGATCGCGCCATGGTGGAAGGAGTTCCAGTCGAAAGTGTGGGCGCCAGCCGCTCGCCTGGAGACGACAAGCTGAAGCCAGGCGTTGTCTATGGTGATGCCAAGGTGGCTCCGGGTCCCTCTGGAGAAGTGACCTCCGATGACGACCTCTAGGTTTCTTAGCAAGCGCGGGCGGGCTGGAGTTCCGGGACAGACACAAAGGGGGTGACCTGCGATGACGACCTCTAGGTTTCCTAGCAAGGGGCTTAGGAGTGGCGGGAGCGGGTGTTCCTTTCAGAAGTTGGCCAGAAGGCTTCTTCTGTTGGGATGTCTTCCCTTGCTGATCCTGGGCGCGTTGACCGTGGAGGCCAAGGGGCTTCCGGGAGGTGTGGAAGAGTTGCTTTCCGGGCTGCTCAAGACCAAGGGAACGGTTTCCTTCGATTCGAGGAAAATCAAGGGAGATCTTAGACGCTCAGGTCGCCGCTGGTGGACCTTCGCCAGGCTTCGCGAGGACGGCAGCCTCTTGTCGGTGGCGATCATGACTCGGCCTGGATCATCCTCCACGAACCGCGCTTTGACGGACGGGTGCCTGGTCAGGGCGGTCCACGTGGGGCTGGCGAGCTTGCTGGCGACTCGGGATCTGGGTTTGGACGGCGCTTCTGACGCGGAGCGTAGGGAGTTTTCGAACTTCCTTGTGCAGGACGCATTGGAGGCGACGGTTTCAGGGCTGTTGTTTCAGCGGCGGGTGTTCGACGCCAATGGTGCGGCGGCGTTGGTGGCTTTTCGTGCGGATGCCGTGAGTTGGGAGCGGGGATCGCTCCTTACCGCCGAGCGTAAAGCTCGATTCTGGGACTATTTGCTTGTTCGAGCCCGAAGCGAGGTCAGGGCAAAGAATTATCGCGGGGCCTTGGGCTTGTACCGGGGATTGAGCAGTTTTACGCTCACGCGGGAGAGGTTCGAGCTCTGGGGAGAAGTGGCCTGGGTGAGCGCCCTGGCAGGCGACCGCGAACATAGCCGCGCCATCCTGGAGCGTCTGGCTCCCCGCGGAACAGTGCCCGTCGAGGAAATCCTCTACCGGGCGCAGGCCTCGTTGCTCATCGGGCAGGAGAACCGCGCCTACCGTTGGCTGGAACTCGGATTGGAGAGGCACCCCGAGAACCATGAAATACTCGAGCTGTACAGCAATTTGCCGTGGGAGCGAATCGGCGAATAGCAGAGCGACGAGGCAATCAGCACAAAGGAGTCAACATGTCCATTCAATGTCCATGGTGTGGAGCAAGCAATGTCCATGGTGTGGAGCAAGCCACGATGACGTCACCTTGGAGTGTGCCTGCGGCGCAGACTTGAGAAAAGTTGTGCCCGGTTTGCACCGGGCCGAGACAAAGAAAACCGGGACTTCGAGGATCGGCTTTTCCATTCTTGTCATCTCCTTGTTGATGCCCTGGATCTATGTCGATTGCGACTTTAGGTCAAGAACTGCGTTTGGCTACGACATCGCCAAGATGAATGTACTCGTCATGATCGCCTTTGGCTTTTCAATTGTCGGTCTCATGGCGTCTTGGAACGCTTTTTCGAAACACTCTAGCAAGATAAAGAAAATCTCCGCAGTCCTAGCACCGAGTTTTTTGGTGGCAGGCATCGGGGCAATCATTGTCCATCTTGAATCAGCACCATTTTTCAGAAGTTATGATCATGTGGTTAGAGTGTTATTCTCATGGATCAAAAAGCAACCACTGAACTCTGTTGGATTATATTCTTTTGCTACTGGATCCGTGATGGTTATTGTTGATAGTTTTACATCGGTATCCGGAATGGATGATGAGACCTTACGGGAAAAGCTGGAGATAGCTAAGCGGGAGCGAATCGTCAGCTTGCTCCGAAAGCTTCGCGAGCCACACCGAAGCAAGCGCTTGACGGCGGCCCGGGAGCTGGGCGCCATGGGAAGGGCCGCGGCGGTTGCGCTTCCCAGGCTGGAGGAACTTGCGGTGAATGATGGCGACGATTTGGTGCAGGAAGCGGCAAGGAAGTCCGTGGAACAGATCAAGGGAAGCGCCGGGTAAAACGCCCTTAAATCCGGTCGTTGAGATGGAGAAGGCGGTGGTTTCCCGGGGCCGAGGCAGAAAATGTGGAGGGATAGAGGAATGGCGGAGACTAGAAGCATTTCCAGGGTTCTGTTGGCGTTCATCGGGGTTTTCTTGGGCGTGGGGGCGCTGGCGCCCCATGGCGTGGAGGGCGGCAGCCGGAAACTCACGACGATTGCGGTTCTCGGCTTCGATGATCGGAGTGGGAACGGCGCGGAAAACGTCGCGGCGACGGCCAACGAAATGTTGAGTGTCGCCTTGGCCCGGAGCCGTACGTTCCAGGTGGTGGAGCGAGAGAAACTGGACCTGGTTCTTCGGGAACAGGAACTCATTCTCAGTGGAGCCGTGGATCTCTCTGGCGACATCATCGTGCGCCTCGGCAAGCTGTTGGGCGCACGTTACATCGTTACCGGTTCCGTGGTCCAGTTCGATCTTTCGGAGCGGCGTTTCAACGGGTATGGGGTCCAGACAGTCTCCACGAAAGTGACCTTGGGGCTTACAGTGAAGCTCTTGGACACGAATACTGGGGCGGTGGCCTACGCGGACCAGGTGGAAAAGTCCAAATGGTATCATGAGCAGACGCCTCAACAGATCATTCGTGGAGATGGAGCCCGGACACTGTTGAAAGAGGTGTTGTGGGCGGTTGTGGATCAGCTCATCTACTTCGAGACGGGGGAGGCTGGGGGGAGGGCAGGCCAGCTCCGAGTGCCGATTTCCACCGTGCCGCCTGGCGCGGACATCGAGATCGATGGGAACTACGTGGGGGCCACTCCCATGAGCGTGGATTTGTCCACCGACACCCAGCACGAGGTTCGCTTGTCGCTTGCCGGGTTTGGAGTTTGGGAACGCCGGGTGAAGCCTTTCAAGGGACTGAAGATCCAGGTTCACCTCATTCCCCCGGGACCGCCCTGAGCTTGGCTCAAGGCGTGCGGGACCCGAAGGCCCGC
>JAJRTK010000548.1 GCA_024278345.1 bacterium
GAAGCCTGCGAGTCCTCCCGCCAAGAAGCCAGCCGTCAAGGCGGTGCAGACGGCTCCAATCCCATCAGAAAAGAAGGGGGTCCACCTCATCGCCCAAGCTCCGGCCAAGGTGCCGAGGAGCAATTGCCCTCCGGACCCCGGATTCCACAACCCCGCTCGCAAGGAGAGCGCCACGCCCAGTCCCGAAAAAAGCAACGGCAGGGATCGAAGAAGGACCGCCTGGATAAAGAGCGACACCTTTTGGGGGAGGCCCCGGGCCCCTAACCAGGCGTCCCACGCCTCTGGAATCGGCAGCCCCATGGCCCAGGCGGAGGCCACCACCAACAAGAGGCAAGCCGCGCCGCCAAACAGAAGTGCCGCAACTCTATCGCTCTTCCATGGACGCGGGTTCAGCATTCGCTATCGATTCCTCTCACACACCCGTCGGGCGCCCTGATCAATCTTCGTAGATCCTCAGCTCCTCCCGCGGGTTCCGCCAGTTGCCACCGTCCATTCCGGAGTACCGCAACACGATGGGATAGTTCAAGAAGAAACTCTGGATTCGTTGAGGCGAACAAGATTGCGGCACCGGCCTCCGCCAGCCTGGCCAGCCGCCTGTGTAGTGCCGCGGCAAGCTCGATCCCCAAGCCATCCTCCGGCTCTAGGGCGACAATGAGGGCCGGGGAAAATGATAGATCCCGAGCCCATAGCAACTTGGCGCACTGGGCGGCGGGCAGGTCTCGGACGGCATTCTCCAGCTCCAAATGGCCACATCCGATACTCTTCAGTAGCCCTCTGGCCAAGCTCCAGGCCCGCCGCTTCCGAAAAAAAGGACCTACCCGCAAGCCAGGCCGAGAGGCCAGGCGAAGAAGCAAGTTTTCCCCCACGGAAAGTTCCCAAGCCAGTGCATCTGGGGCGGAAGCAGGAAGAAGAAAGCGGGAGATCGCCCTCAATTCTCTGGCGGCCCTGGCCCCAAAAAGCCAATGCCGCGATCCACCACACCGAATACGCCCGTTCTCTACCTGAACGATGCCCGCAGCCACGAAGCAGAGGATCTCCAATTCCCGCCGGTCCAGGGCGGCTACCCCCAGAACCTCACCCTGGCGGAGCACGAAGGAAACATCCCGAAGCTCCACACCCTCCAGACAGGCGCTCCCCCGGTCGATCTCTAGGATACCCTTTTCGTGGGTACGGCGCGGCTGTATCTCCCTATTCTCCGCCGAGAAGCCATTAGTTTTGGGATTGGTTTCCCCCAGCCAGGCACGGACCCTCTTGACAACGTTGCCCCGCTTGGGGGCCTGCAGCTCTTCCGGCGACACTCGGCCAGCCAAGACTCCGCCCCGAAGCACTGATATCCGGTCCGCAAAGGCCAACTCCTCTCTCAAGATGTCGTCGTGGAGAAGAAAGCCACCGCCCTGACTTCTCACTTGTCTCATGAGGCGCGCCAGAGCTTCCGCCTCACCGTGGCTCAGCCTGGAAAGCGGTTCGTAAAGGATAAATGCCCGGCAGCCCGCGGAAAACGCCAGGAAGAGCTCGAACCTCTGTCTCTCCCCAGGTGTACAGGCACTCACAAGGCGACCGGGCAACAGCTCGAGGCCCAGATTTTCGGCTGCAAGCTGCATCTCTTTGCGAAGGCGGCGATTCACCCAGAATCTGGAATGGCGGAGCGCCCAGTTTCCCAGCAGTGTCAACGAAGGCACCAGGGAGGAAACGCCGTCCACCAGCCTGACCTTCGAGGCGGCGTCATCATGCCCGGCATTCCCGGGTGCGGAGGATCCGGCCCAGATTACATCCCCTTGGTCGGGCTGTTCAGTCTTGGACAAGATCCTGACAAGTGTGGCCCTTGCCACAGGGTCTTTTCCTAAAAGAAGGTGGATTTCCGATGTTCGGAGAGCAACGGAAACCTCGGAAAGGACGCCACCGCCCTGGAGCCGCTTGCTCAATCGTCTGCCCTGGACCAGTGGAATCCGCCTCTCCTTGTCCAATGAAAGGTGCTGGATGTCTGGTTCCCAGTCTTCTTCGGATTCAGGGGAAAGCATGATAAAGCGGCGCGTCATCAAACATCTCCGACGGCGGTGATCTCACTGGCTCTTCCAGCGCGAATCAACCGTTATTATCACGAATTGGCATGTTGTGCTGGATTTTCACCGAAAACCCATCGTAAACTCCGGGCGGATCGGAGGAACAGTCGCAATTCTCCAGAAGCGGCGGACAAAGTCGGGAAAGGTTCCAGAATCAAACCACCCGCGTAGGGAGGGCGAATGGATGAAACAATGGTCCGTCCGAGATGCCTTGGACCTCTATGGCTTCCATCGCTGGGGTGATGGTTATTTCGGAGTCAGCTCAAGGGGAACGGTGAGCGTTTACCCCACGGGCGATCCAGCGCACTCGGTGGACCTTGCAAGCGTCGTGGAAAAAACTCAGGGTCCAGCACCGCAACCGCCGATCCTAGTGAGGTTTCCACAAATCCTTGGAGCTCGCGTCGCTCGACTGCGACAGTCGTTCGTGAGTGCGTTTGAGGCAACGGGCCTCGCGGGGCATTACCGGCCACTCTACCCTATCAAGGCGAACCTGCAGTCCAGGGTGGTGGAAGACATCCTCCACTACGGGCGTCCATTCGACCTGGGTCTGGAAGTGGGTTCCAAGGCGGAGCTCGTGGCCGCCGCTCTCATGTCGGCAAAGCAGCGGCTGCTCATTGTCTGCAACGGTTACAAGGACCCCGACTATATCGACTGCGCGCTCCTGACTAGCAGACTTGGCACCGAGGTCGTTATCGTCGTAGAAAAACTTCGGGAACTGAGGATCATTGCCGAGGCCTCCCGACGCCTGGGAATCGAGCCGAAACTGGGGATTCGGATGCGATTGTCGAGCAGAGGTGTGGGGCGTTGGCGCTGGAGCGCCGGGGACCGCTCGAAGTTCGGCCTCGGCCCGGAGGAACTCCTGGAAGCGATGAGCTTTCTCCGGAGGCATGGTCTTTTGTGCCGACTAGAGCTGCTGCATTTCCATCTTGGGAGCCAGATCGCGGATATTTCGTGCATCAAGACGGGAGTTCGGGAGGCGCTGCGCTACTACACCGAGCTACAAAAAATGGGAGCGGCGCTGCAGTTTTTCGATGTTGGCGGTGGGCTCGCCGTGGATTACGACGGAACGCGCTCACGGACGGGTCCTTCCACGAATTATGCCATGGAGGAATATGCTCTCGCTGTCGTGACCTCACTGGCGGAGGTGTTTGCCGGCAACGAAAAAGAAGCGCCGGTGATTCTGTCTGAGTCGGGTAGGGCACTAACGGCCCATCACGAGGTCTTGGTTTTCGGAGTCCTTGACAGCACTGAATATGGCTCGAATCTGCCGCCACCGCCAAAGAGAAGGGAAGAGAAGATCATTGCATCGCTGGAGGAGATCCTGCATGGGGTGGGTGAGGAAAACTGTCAGCAAGCCTATCACGAGGCGTTGCGGCTCAAGGAAGACTCGCTCCAGCGCTTTGCCCTGGGCTACCTGAACCTTCACGAGCGGGCACATGCTGAGTCCCTCTTCTGGTGCATTTGTAGGAAAATCCTCAATCTTCTGGCGGAAACTGATTACATACCTCCGGAGCTTCGGAAGTTGGAAACTAAGATTTGCGACACCTATTCCTGCAACGTATCATTTTTTCAATCGCTTCCCGATGCCTGGGGTGTGGGACAGATCTTCCCGGTCACGCCGCTCCAGCGGCTGGACGAAGAGCCGAAACGACGGGCCATCCTGACGGATATCACATGTGATTCGGACGGCCGCCTCGATAGATTTGCCTCGTTGCGGCGCTCGAAAAGAGCGCTGGAGGTCCACTGCCTCGAGTCCGGGGAAACCTATCGAATGGCGGCGTTTCTCGTGGGGGCTTACCAAGAAAGCCTTGGCACCCTCCACAACCTGTTTGGTCCCACGGCTGTTCTAGAGGTGTTGGTGGATGAAAATGGGGGCGACTTACGGCTTCGTTCGGTTCCGGAGAGCCATGTCCAAGGCCTCCTCCGGCTCGTGGGCTTCGATGCCAAAGAGGCTCGGCAGAGGGCATTGGAGTTCTTGTTGAGGGGGCAACCGTTAGGAGATCTCGAGCCAGGGCTGAAACAGGTTTTCGAGCAGTATGGCAAGATCCTGGAGTCATCTCCCTACCTGAGCCAAGTCGTGTGCCCCAAAGGGAGATGGGATCGGGAAGATTGAAAGGTAAGGTCTTCGCAAGGGGCTGCCCGTTTTGATACAAGGGGACTATGGGACTGTTGGACCGACTTGGGTGTCCCTGCCACGCATGACGCCACCTGCAACCGCGCCACATTCCCCTCTAATCCGGGGCCATCGAACTAACCTTGAACGGAGAACCAACATGAATAGTGAAGCTGGCGGACGAGGCTCCGTCCCCAAATTTAGTGTCGATCAATACCGTGGTGCGCCACCGGAGATTCGCAGGATCCTTGAAGAAGCCTTTGTGGCCCCGGTTTCGGGAGATCCGGTGGGAAAAATCACGCCAGAGTATGTCACCGATCCCAAGGACCTCGATTCATTTGTCATTCGTGGCAGCGGCAAGAGCATGAAGGTGGTGAGCTTCGAGCCCCTTCTGGACAAGCTTCTTGTGCAATATGAAGCGCCTGGCGGAAAAACCGAGCAAGCCGAGGCATCAGTGGACCTGCTCCAGGTTTTCCAAAACCGGAACCGCGCCGTGACGCGATTGGAAGCTTTTTTGGAAAAACAGCTCGAATCCAGCGGAGCCTCTGAGCAGGGAAAAGAGAAGCTCAAGCAGATCCTCCAATCCGTCGCTGAGTATCAGAAAAAACTCATGCTGAGCGTGGATCAGGAGCTTCGGCTTTCCCATCAGATCCTTGGTGACAAAGAGTAATTGCTCGTGCTCACAGCCCACCGTGATTTTCAGAAAACCCATTGCTTTCTATTGGTTACGTTCCGCTCCCAGCGGCGGCAGTCCGTCCGCCGCTGTTCGCCATCATCACCGCTCTCGCTATCCACCGAAGCACCACCGGAAAGCGGTGGGGAACCTGTATTTAACGAGCATGATCCCGGCGACCACACCCCGGAAGATGAAAGTAAATGGCACCGAGCGCCATAACCACGCCGTCGAAGATGGATTTAGCCATGTACTTTCATGGTAAGGGAGGCTGAGCAACACCGGAGGGGTCACCACCCCAGGAGCTTGGAAAGTTCCTTCTCGACGGTCTTTTCGGCCACGGCAAAAGGGGCGGCCTGCACGGTAGCTCGGACGAGGCAAAGAAGCTCTTCTGCTGGGCGGCACCAGTTCGGAAGTGGCCGCTCCGGGGAGTGCCGGTGTGCGTTTTTTGCCGTCTCGACATAAGCTCTCGCGGCCAGATCGACCCCATGGCGCTTGGCAACCAATTCCTTTGCCTGAGCGCCCATCCGCCGAAGCTGTTCGCGATCCCGGGAGAATCGGTTGAACGCCTTTTCGAGCTGCGGGACCTCCCCATGGTCCAGATCGATCCTCGGGCAGATAGACGCGGGGAATTCCATAGCTGTTCCACAGCGGGACACCAGGGCTGGCCGACCGACTCCCAAGATCCGGATGAGAGAACCTGACGTTTCTCCCATCGTGGGGTATCGAAGATTGCAAAGCAGGTCGCAGGCCGCCACGGCCCCGTGGAATTCCTTCAAGGAGACTATCCCCATACGCCGAACAGATTCCTCAAGATGCAGCTCTTCGATGAGGCTGGAAACGTCGCACGCGTCACGGCCCACCACCAGATAAATCGATTCCGGATGGGTCTCCCTGTGGCGAGCAAAGGCACGCAGGCAGGACACGAGCCGCCGCGACGGCGTCAGATTACCGGCGGTGCCCACAATGAAGGCGTTGAGCGGCAAATCCAGCTCTCGACGCGCAGCGGCCTGGGTTGGAACCACACCCTCCAGATGGCTGAACCCCGAATGGAGCGCGACCTTCCGGACAGGAACCGCCGGGCAAACCTTCTGGATCGCCATCGCCGCGATTTCGCTGTGAACGATCACCGCACGACTCCGCTGAACTAGGCCGCGAAACAAAGGATACCTGGTATAAAGCGCTCCCGAATAAAAGCCTGAATTGATGACCCGGCCCGCACGAACTCCGTCTTTCCCGTGGCTGTACAATAGTTCATCAAAATAGGCTGCCTCCAGCCCTCGGCGCAAGAAAAAATCGGCCAACATCCTGTGTAGGTTGAGGTCATGCAGCACAACAACGCCCGGAAAACGAAACGCCAGCGGCACCATGAAGTGGCAAGAGCGGTGGTTCGCGATTTCGTAGACGGGAAGCAGCCGGTGGTCCCGGCGGAGATCCGCCGGAAGGTGAAGATGGTGACGCCCCGGCCACGCGCCCGCTCGAATGGCGTCATCGTCGAGGTAGAGTCTCACGTCCGCCAACGCCGAAAGGGGGCCGATGAGTTCGGAACCATAGTCCACGACACCAGACTCCAGGGGCGGCCCCGGGGTGACGAAGGCGAGTTTCGGTTTTTCTCCCACCATCGGTCTGCTCTCCTCGCCCAGCGCCTGGCACCGGCGATCCGTCGAACATGAACTCTGCTAGGTCTCTCCAGCCCCCAAACCGGGCAGAGACTCCGGCGACGCCCGCCAGAACTGATGGCGCCCGCTCATCGGGCGGCGCGTGTTTCACCTGTGACCATCCCCACCGTAGTGCCTACGAAGTTTCCCGAAGCTCCACCCTCCGTACGGCAACTCCCAAGCGCCGGAGGTCTCCGCCGCCACTCAACTCGTCAGGCACCCACGTCTCGGAATCCAGTCGTACCGCAAGCCATTCTGTTCCGAGGATTTCTGGCAACTCCAGGATCATAGAATTCCAGTCCTCGGACAAAGACAAAGTTCTGTGGAACTTTTCTCCCACCGTGACTTCGATGCTCCGAATCTTCGGACCGGGAAAGAGCTCCAGAAGTAGGTGAGCCGGTCGCTTGGGATTCGGCAGTGAGGCTGTGGCACAACCACGGGTCCAACGTGCATGGAAGCAGCGCTTGCCCCCCGAATCATGAAGCCACTTCTCCGGAACATGCCACCCTCCGCCAAGCCGCGGCAATTCCTTCCCTCCCTGCCGCCTCCGCCCCAAGGCATTCGCAATCCGGTGGACCGCCATCTGAACCCGGGCTTTCCAGGAAATAAAAGGTCCGAAGCGGACGGTTTGCGGAAGAGGTGCCATACTCTGGCGCTCCAGAATCTCGAACGCCGAAGCACCCAAAGCCCGCCAATCAAACCGTGCTCGGCAGAGCTCTCGCCCTTCGCGGCCCAGCTCCTGAAGGCGCCCGCGATCTTCCAGTAGCCCCGTAATCAGCTCTGGCCACCGGGAAAGGGGCTCCACGATTCCATGGACCCCACTGACGATCCCCAAACCACGGGCACCCACTTCCGTGCTCAACGTGGGAAGTCCCGACGCCATATAATCGAGCATCTTGAGATTTGTCCCGCCTCCGCTGGACATGGGGTTCAAAGCGAGATCCGAAGCCGCAAAGATCTGGTGCTTGAGCTCCTCCGACACCATGCCATGGAGGCGGAGATTCGGCGGCAAGGATGCCAAATCATCCTTGAGCTCGAAAAGGCGCCGGACATCGCCCAGAACCTCGAACGCCACTTCGGGCAAAGCCACGGCGATGGACTGGAGGGAGCGCACCGCCTCCAGGTTGGGATAGTGCCACGAGCCAAGGAATAGAGCCACAGGGCGCTGGCTGTCCCACCCCAACTCCGCCTTGGCGTGGTGGAGAGTCTCGGGATCTCTGGGCAAACGGTTTTCGACCTCCACTCCATTGGGTACTACTGCCATGGGGCGGCGGCCCAATCGGTACCGATGGCGCAACTCGGCCGCGTCCTCCTCGCTGGTGGCTAAAACCAAGCCGGACCTCCGGGCTGCCCGCCTCTCCACTTGGCGGACCGCAGCCACCAGGCGTCGGCCCAACCGAGAACCCGCTAAATAGCGTTTGAGCCGTGCCTCCACGTTGTGGGCCTCATAAACCAGAAGCTGATGGGAACGGAGGCGGGGCAACATCCCAACCAGATAGGGATGGGATAAGATCACGATGGAGGCGCTTCTGGCATAGATTCTAGCGACTCCGCGATACAACGGCGTCAAAACGCCGAACCAAGGCATGGTCACATCCCGGATTGATTCGCCAACCACTTCCTCGGCCTTCACGATCTCGCGGCAGTGGTGGGGCGCAATGGGGACGCGGACCTCCCAAAACCCCGGGGCCAGCTCTTCCTTGTCGAAGGGCTCTCCGAATTCCGTGAAAGAAAGAACCACCACTCGGTACCGCCGGGCCAGCTCCTTGTACAGATGGAAAATCCGGCATTGGCCTCCCTGGCGTGGCGGCGAGATCCGGTAAGTGCTGAGAACCAGCACCAGCTTGCGACATCGCTGTTCCGAAGTCCATTCCTCGTCAAGGCAGAAATAGAACGAGCGATGCATCTTGTCCAGGCAGTTTTTCCACCGAATCGACTCCACTCGTTTCCGCGCTTTGCTCCCCATACTCCTGGCAAGCTCAGGCCGATTGGCCCAGAGGTCGATCTTCTCCCCCAGCCGTGCGGCATCCGGGGCCACGGAGAAGCCTGTCTCCCCATGGGTCACCAGCTCGTTAGGCCCCCCCGAGTCAAGGCAAGTCAAAACCGGCTTGCCACTCTTCATCGCCTCGACGGTGATGAGACCATAATCCTCCTTGTCCGGAACGTAACCTACGAAAAGGGCATCGGCGTAAACGCGGCGAAGCTCATCATCGGTCAGCCCCCCCAAGAAACGAACCCTGGAGTCCCCCGCAGCCAGTCTTTTCAATTCCGCTTCCTGGGGCCCGGTTCCGGCAATCCGGAGCTCCAGATCCGCTTCCACGCGCCGCCACGCCTCGATGAGAAGGTCGATCCGCTTCGGTGGATCCAAACGGCTCACCGTAAAGCCGTACCGATATCCTCCCGTTTCAAACCGATCGGGGCTCGGAGGATGAAGAATGGCGTCCAGGAGCACTCCTTCAGGAAAATAGCCCTTCCGCCGGGCTACCGTTAGACTGATGCAAAAGTATGCAGCCACCCTGGACGGCGAAAGAGCCCAATCGTCTAGCCAGCGAACTGCCCACCGCATGACAGGACCAGCCATGGCCCAAGGCACTCGCTTCAGCCAGGCGCCACGCCCGAAAGGCCCGCAATAGGTGTCATAGAGGCCTCGCAACCTGTGCTGCATGTAGCAAACCTTCATCGGATGGCGCACCATCCAAGCTGGGTACTTCGTCACGATGACCATGTCGAAATGCTCGAGGTCCAGGCGAAAGAAACGCCAATAACTCCGGAGCGTCCGGAAGAAGCTCGATTCGTCTGACGGGACTTTCACGAGCTCGCACTGGTGGGAAGTATGCTCATTGATGGCCTGACAGAGGCCCCAGAGAAATTTTTCCACGCCTCCCACAACGAAGGGAACAGGACTCGGCCCTACGACGGCAATCTTCATGGGATCCCCTCGGATTCAGAAGTGAGGCGATCTACTACGTAGTCCCAGTTCAGTGGCACCACTCGCTTCCGCCCCTCCCGCCCGAGCTCTTGAGAGAGCGCCCTATCGCCCGCCAGCCGTTCGATGAGGCGTGCAATCTCCTCCTCACACGGCTCTTGGGCCACCAACCCACCACACCCCTCTTCCACAAACTCCAAGACACCGCCAGAATCGCTGCTCGTGACGATAGGCCTCTCCGACAGCAGAGCTTCCACCGTGACGAAACCGTAATCCTCGTCAATGGGCGCGAAATAGACCATCCCTGCCTGGCTGTACAGATCCAGCAACCGCTCGTCTTCCACGAACCCCAAGAACTCCACCCTGTGGGCAACGCCACACTTCTCCGCCAATCGTTCCAGCGACTCCCGCTGCGGCCCCTGCCCCACGATCACCGCGCGGATCTCCCCTCGAACTTGAGCCATTGCCCGAATCAACAAGGCCACCCGCTTGTTCAGCTCCAGCCTACCCACCGAGAGCACGTAGTTCCCGAATTTCTCTGATCGGTACCGCTCCGAGTTCTTGGGCGGAGGGTAGAGAACCGTGCCATGGACTCCATTGTACCGCTGCAAGCGGCCCGCCACGTTCCGGGAGATCGTGTAGATTTTTTTCGCCTCCGAAAAGGCCGAGTTGTCCATCTCGAAGACCATCTGCCGGACACTCTGATCCAGATGACCCTCCCCAAACGACGAAAAACTGGTACCGTAGAAGTCGTAAACTTCCCGGTGCTGATGAAACAGCCACAGCACCTTGCTGGGATGCTTGACCATGTAGGAGGGAAACTTCGTACAAATCACGCGGTCCACGGAGTGAAAATAAGAACCGGTCACATCCATCAACCTCCAGGCAAGTGCATCCCTCAGAATCTGCTCCTTGGGAAACCACTTGAAGGGAAGCGTGACCCGCTCCACTTCGAAACCGCGCCACCGGAGCTTTTCCTCCAGCAAATCCACCAGGATTTCAGCTCCACCGTGAACAAAGGGCGTCAGTACACTGCATAGACAGAGACGTTTGATCATCAGAAATTGCAACCATGTTCCGGCGGGTCGTCACTTTCTAAGCGACTCCGAAGGCTCAGGAGCTTCCGGTCAAGGTCATCGACCAATAGATCCAGCTTTTCATTCAAAGCGCCATCGGCCTCGTGCAACCGCTGGAGCAACAGAGCCAGGTTCTGACTCAAATTGGAAAGATGCGCCTTATAAAGCCGCTGCTTGGAGGCCACCTCATTGACAAGCTGCGACTGGACGTTGAGATACTGTACCGCCAGGGCATTGAAGCGGCTCTGCCGGGCAAGCTGCGGCCCAATGATCATGCGGAAAAGAGGCCACAGCAGTTTTCTCGCGAACATCTTCGTCCGTCGCAACCGTGTGTTCGCCGGGAACGCGATCACCTCGTCCAAGGCAAAGTTCCGGTTGATCTGTTCGCCCTGCTCCTGGATCAAGGCAAAGAGCCGCCGCTCTTCGAGGAGCTCACCTTCGACGTCGGCATGCGCCAAGAAATGCTCGATCTCGTGGCGCAAAGCTCGGAGCATGGGATCATCCCTGAGCTTGATCACACCCTGTACATCTTTTCCGGAAGGTCCCGTGGCATCGATCATCATTCCCCGCCTTTGCTCACCCTCAGCATGGACCCTGGCAACATTTCGTTGGAACCTCCTCGTGCGATGACCGAGGCACTCACTCTCCATGCGCTTCCCGAGGCTCCAAGATGGTTTTTCCCTCCTGCTCAGTCTCCAAAACCCACTGATGGACCGGTCGATAGATCCCAATATCCTTGATCGTGGAGCGTACCGCGAATCGGTACGAGCGGTGGTGGTAATCATAAGGCGTTCCATCCTCCTTGTGGACCGCCACATCCAGGTAATAGGAACCCTCCACCAGGTCCAGCCGCTCCAGGGGAACTGACAAACGGCCTTCTCCCTCCAACGCCTTGATCTCAAGGCGCTCCAGGTGAGTGTTGGTGCCGTAGCACAAAACTCCATCGCTCCGATAGATGGCGATCCCGAAGACCGGCTCCTCGATCCACTCCTTCGCCCGGAAGCTCATCCCTACGGTCATGGGCTCACCGGTCTGGAAAATGTGGCGCTCCCGCCCATCACCGCCCACCATCTGAACATTCCCAATCTCCACCTGCCGAGAGCCCCAGCGCTTGGCATCATCGCTGATTTCCTCAATGGCATCCTTCTCCGTGAGGGCCGCGTAGAGCTCTTCCTCTTCCTTGGCAATGTACTGCAAATAGGCATCGATGACCCGGCGAGGAGCCCCTTCAGCCGCAATCCGCCCCTTCTCGATCCAGATGACTCTGTCGCAAAACTTCTCAATCTGCCCAAGATTATGAGAAACAAGAACAATCGACTTTCCGGTCTTCTTGAACTCCGCCATCTTGTCGATGCACTTGTGGGCAAACTTCTCGTCACCCACAGACAGAATCTCATCGATGAGAAGCACATCCGGATCGACGTGGATGGCGATGGAGAAACCCAACCGAACGTACATGCCCGAGGAGTAAGTCCGAACCGGGGCATCAATGAAATCCTCCAACCCCGCGAAAGAGACAATCTCGTCGAACTTCAGCCGGAGAGCATCCCGGCTGAGCCCCAAGATAATCCCGTTAATGAAAATGTTCTCCCGGCCACTGATCTCAGGGTGAAAACCAGCCCCGAGCTCGATGAGAGCCGACAGCTTCCCCTTCACCGTCACCTGCCCTGTGGTGGGCTTCATAATACCAGAAAGCAACTTGAGAAGAGTCGATTTCCCTGAACCGTTCCGACCGATGATTCCCACGGTCTCCCCATGGCCAACCACCAAGTTGATCTCCTGGAGAGCATAAAAATACTGGTCCCCGGGCGCCCTTTCTTTCCCCCTGCCCATAGCCGATCCCAGGAGCCGAAGAAAACCCGATTTCAAGGTCAAAATGCCCCTGTCGCGGTGCTTCCTAAACCGCTTCGACAAACCGACAATGGATACGGCAATCGCCATCACACCAGCTCCACGAACTCATCTTTATAGCGGAGAAACATCCAGTAACTACCCAGACAGAGCGCCACGCTAAGGAACAGTAAAACGACAAGCCCCAGAGCAAACCCGGCATACCCGGCATGAAGGGTATGGTAATAGAACATCTCCTGATAGCCGCGGGTAAGGTAAGCCATGGGGTTGAGCTTGAGAGTCCATTGAAACGCGGCGGGAACGTGCTCCGATTCGTAGACGATAGGCGACAAAAAGAACCACAGGGTCAGAAGATTGGCAACAATATGCTGTGTGTCGCGATAAAACACATTCATCGTTGCAAGAAACAACACAAAGCCCACGGTGAGCAAGAGCTGGATCAAGAGCAACACCGGCAAAAAGACGACCAACCAGGAGGGAACAATTTTGTAGATCCCAAGAAAGAGAGCCAGGATAGGTAATCCTAGCAAGAAATGAACCAAGTTCGCCAAGACTGGGACCAGCGGCAAAACCTCGGCCGGGAAAAGGGCCTTGCTCACAAGATTCGAGCCCCCCACAATGGAGAGAGTCCCCTCCATCAGCGAACTCTGGAACCAAATCCAAGGCAGAAGGCCACTGCAAAGAAAAGCGGCGTACTTGTCCGTGCCTGTGCGCAAATAAAAAGAAAAAACCAGCGCGTAGACCAGCATCAAGCAAAGGGGATTGAGAAAGGACCAGAGGAACCCCAGCACCGAGCCTCGATATCGCGCTTTGAGGTCCCGAGCCACCAGAACGCGGATGAGCATGCCGTGGCGTTTGAGTTTGAGTATATCGCGAATCATCGCCGTCAATCGCCGTTTGTGAAGAGAAAAGGGCCTCTAGTCTGAGGCCCCGCAAAACGCATTTCTAGCCCAAGGGCAAGGCAAAGTCAATTCTCGAAGATGCGGGGAAGCAACATACCCAGAAATCCGTTCAACCCACTTGACCCGGTACCTAGGTACAGGAATCATCATGGTGGAAGGAGGAGCCTCATGGACCGTTTGAAAGTCGGCGAACTCGCAAAACTTGCCAACGTCAACATCCAGACCCTTCGCTACTACGAGCGAAGGGGGCTTCTCCCGGAGCCCCCGAGAACCGCCTCGAACTACCGCCTCTACCCTAGGGAAGCGGTGCTCCGGGTCCAATTCATCAAGCGAGCCCAAGAATTGGGATTCACTTTGCGGGAAATCGGCGATCTCTTGGATTTGCAGGCCAAACCCGGTGCCCGATGCCAAGATGTTTACTCCCGGGCCGAGGAGAAGATCCGCGACATCGATGAGAAGATCGAGACCCTTTTCCGGATTCGCCAGGCCCTGTCGAAACTGATGACGGAATGCATGGGCCAGTCGCCCATCACCGACTGCCCCATACTAGAGGCCCTGAACCCCGAAAGGACCAGAGCATGACCAGCAACAACTCCCCAAGACCACGCGCCAGACAGAGGCCCGCCTGCCCCGACTGCGGAGTTGGCGGAAGAGCTGTCAAAGCCGTAACTCTTGAATCCTTAGTGCGTCCAGAAATCTTGGGACGGCTGAGCCAACTGGACGGGTTCCGCTTCTGCGCGGAACCCACCTGCGATGTCGCCTATTACCAGCCTGAAACAGGCGACCTTGTGAAGCGGGCGGAAGTCACTGTCCGCATCGGCCAAAAAGAGACCGCCGCCCCGCGAAGGGTCTGTTACTGCTTCCAATACACTGCTGAACAAATCGAAGAAGATGTGGCAAGGACGGGA
>JAJRTK010000549.1 GCA_024278345.1 bacterium
GGGAGCTGGCTCCCTGGCGTGGGTCTGGGAGCGGCGCTCCCAGCGGAGGTCCGGAGGCGGAGCCTCCGCCGGGTTCCAGGGCTGGAAGCCCCGGGGCGGCGTCTGAAATCTGAACCGTGGCCGGTACCATGACCGAGGCCATCCGCCAGGCCCAGGGCGATGAGATCGCGACCGGCGCCCACCGGGTAGTGGAAGATCTTGCCTCTTCCACAATTCACGAAGACGCAGGAGAATGGCAACTTTGGAGATTTTCCCGCCGCGGGCATTGCTTGGAGCGGCTTTCCAGCAGTTTGCCCGTCTGCGTTGCGATGACCCAGCCCTCCACGCCAGCGGCGGACATCAAGAATGTCGAGAGATTAGGGAAAACCTCGCTCATGGCTGGGTTTCATTCTGCTTCAGTGGGCGACTTGGAAAGAGGGTGGGGTGCGGGCATTTTCCGGGTCGGAGACTCCAAAGGTGCGTCTGGAAGCTCCGGAGTTTCCTGTTCCGCGTCGGATGCCGTCAAAAACTCGCCTGGCGGTCCCGCCGCTGTCTCATCCAATGCCTCGGTCTTTTTTTGCGCGCCCTGCTCGTCGCGGCGGCGGGCTCCTTCCATCAGGAGGTATTGGAGGTTCTGCGAGATGCTCCTTTCCCTATACTTGCATCCCGAATGGATCTCAATCTCCGACTCGCCCCAAGACAACAAATCGTAGGCGGCCTCGACACCGGTTTTGTCGCCGCAAGTCGCATTGATGAGTTGCCCCTCCAGCAGATAGAGGAGGCCTGTTCGCCCCTCTGAGCTGAGCTCAAGCGTGCAGGTTTTCTGCTCCATCTCCACAATCTGCAGAAAACTCGCTACGGTGACACCCTCCAGATGGCCGGCAGCCTTTCGTTCCAGAATCCTTGAAATACGCGCTGCCAACTCCGACAGTTTGAGGGGCTTCTCCAGAAGCACCGAGTATCCGATTTCCTTGAGCTGAGACTCCGTGGAGTTGGTGCTGAAGGCTGTCATCACCAGCGCTGGGATCGTGGGATAGAGCCGGTTCAGCGTGGACAACAGCTCGAAACCGTCCATGATGGGCATGTTCAGATCCGTCACCACGACATCGATATGGGTTGAGCGAAGAATCTCCAGGGCCTTCACGCCACTGGACGCCTTGAACACCTTGACATTTTCAAGATAAAGGCCGAGCCCTTCAGCCAAGGCAACCAGGGCAGCTTCCTCGTCATCGACAATCAAGACGTTTTTCAAGAGGGGCTCCCTCGAACAGTTTTTGGTGATTCAGAGAAGCGTCACTGGGGTGGCTCCAACCGCTCCGTTGGAAAAAGCAGGCGTACCGTCGTTCCAACACCCTCCTTGCTCGATATTTGGATGTCGCCCTGCATCGCGGTGAGCATCTTCTTGCAGATGACGAGCCCGAGGCCTGTTCCCCCTGCTTTGGAGGTGATAAAGGGATGGAACAGGTTCTGCAATTTTTCTTCGGAAATGCCGCAGCCGTTGTCCACGATATCAAGGATGACCATATCGTCAGATCTGGAGACCTCCAGGGCAATGGCTTTTTCCTTCCGCGATACCAGGGCGTCTTCCGCATTGGCCAGTACATTGAGGAGCACCTGATAGAGCATGCGCGGATCGGCAACGATGGTGTGCGTCACATCGGCGGTTGGTTCTGTCAGGCGGATACCCCGCCTCTTCAGATCGGTTCCGGCCACTGCCAGAAAGTTCTTGAGAAACACCCCCAGCACCAATTCCTCAAGAGCGGGTTTGTCAAACATGCTGAAGCTCTTCAGCGACTTGAAGAGAAACTCGATTCTGGCCATTTCCGCCAGGGCACGCTCCAGGTAGCTCTGCACCCTCAGGGCATCGAACCGTTGGAAATTGCCCATGAGGACTTCGAGGGTCAGCTTGATGGAGTTCAGGGGATTGCCCATCTCGTGGCGAATGCCACTGAAAACGTAACCGATGTTTTCCATGGTGTTCACGGCTTCGGCAATGGCCTCCAGCCTTTTCGCCTGTGTGACATCCTTGACGAGGATGCAGCAGCCGTCGCCGAAAGGGTAGACCGTGTAACCTAGAATCCTGTCGTCCAATTCCAGAATTCGCCGCAGGCCCTGTTCGGGAATCTTCTCCTTTTCCGGCACCGACGAAAGCAAGAGTTGACACAGACCCTCGTAGTCGAAGGGAGCGCCTTTAGGGGAAAGAAGTTCAAAAACTCCAGGCGTATTGAGGATGACGGCCTTTCCCCGAAGATCGAGCAGGATGACACCGATCCCCGTATGGTCAAGGATCTGGAGAAGGAGGCACTGGGGATTGTCAGAGAGAACCCGGGACGGACAAGGGGAGGAAGCCGGCTCGAAGAACTCCAGTCCAGAGTGTCCGAAGCCTTTTGAATCCGCCACTTTGCGCCCCCTTTCTCCCCCTGGCTTGCTCCAGCCATCACCGTGAGGTCATTCACGAATCAGAAATGGCGATGTTTAGGTTGCCGACCCATCGCTCCGCAATCTAGCGGAAACCGTGCCAATTCAAAGCCGGTCTCTGCCTCAACGGGCCCACGGTGGCGACAAAAGGCAGCCATTCCGCGAACGTCATGGGCCCATGACCCTCCGCGGCAGCGGAGAATCAGGGGGAAGATCGCGTCCGTTCCGTCTTGCTCCGGGATGACCGAGGAGATTTCAAGGATTCGGGACAGAGATACTGACAAATCGTCATGGTTTTGCAGGTTAGAGCGGAAAGGCAATGATTACCTGAAATTGGCCCACAGACTTCCCACGTGAAAGAGACTTTCCATTGCCAGATTGACACATGGCTCATGCCTGCCCTCACCGGGTGAACGGCTCCTTTTGGCCGGCCATGCACCCAATTTCGGCTGGCGCCTTCCACTGGGTTCAGCGACAATTTGTCAACGAAACTTCTGAAGCCAGGCATGTCCAGTGTCAGGGCGGAATGTCTCACACCAGCGGGCGCAGGTTTTGGTTTCGCCTTTGACGTGTCATCCCGAAGGTGCGGCCAGTCAGCCGATCGAGAACCAGGGCCTGGATCTTTTCCGAAGAGAGTCGCCTCAACACCTCTTTCAGGTCGCGCCTCCACTTTTCCCGGGAGTCAAAAGTTCCCGAAGCCCTTCCAGTTTTCCGCACGCCCGTTGCCGCATCTGGTCCGTCGAATCCAACGATGACCGCCAAGTCGCCACTCCACCTGCCCTTGACGCGGATGAGGGACTCGATCCAACAGCCTGGCCGGGCGGGTACAAAGAGGACACATTTCCTGGCCCCGGCACGATAAACTCGGTCCAGAAAGTGAAGAAGATCGCCTTCGCCCCGGTTGATCGAAGGTGCGGTTTGCGGTATTCCGCCGGAGCCGGACCGGGCGATGGCGATGAGAGCTGCGTCTTTGACATGCACCGGGTCGGGTGACCCGCTGGTCCCGAAGCTCCATCGGATCCCCAGAGCACCCTCCTCGATGGCAGCCCGTGCCGCCGCCGCCGCGGCCTCATCTCCCCTGCCGGTGATCAGGAATGCCACGGTACGCGTAGAAACCTGAAGAGAGCTTTCCGGCACCCGTGCATTGAGCTCCCGAGTGCGGGCAAAGCTCTTCCACAAGATATTCCTTACCGAATCTCCAGGAATGTAGCGGCGGATGTCCAGGCGCTCCCCCAGTGGGCTGCCGGCCCAGTGGGCTTCCCGTCCTCCCCCGGCTCGTGCCAATAGAGTGGGTAGCTTCCGAAGCCCGCCCAAAAAGGGTAGAATCGTCAGGGTACGGCTTTCCGGGATCCGCCAAGTGACTTGGCACAGGCCAAACCGATCCGCCGCGGTGAACTCCCGGACGATTTCCGAAACGTGGCAGCGGATCCCAGGTCTAATTTTTTCCGCGAGGAGGCCTGAGCCCTCGCGGATTCGAACCTGGACGCCGAGAGGTTTTGCCCACTGCCACTCAAGATCCACAAGCCCCATCCACCATTTCAATGGAAGCCCAAAGCCCGTTGTCCGAAAAAAGCCCGCTTCTACGGTCAGTGGCTGTTTCCGACCGGGTCTGGCCACCGGGCGCCGCAGCCGGGCGGCAACCCCCAGCACCAGACTGGCAGCTACGCAAAGAACCATTCCACCAAAAATGCCGAAGACGAACAGGATGAGATCCTGCTGGCGTTGCCCGTACCAGAAAGCGGCGGCGGACAAGAGAGCCACCACGGAGCCTCTTCCGGTCAAGGGAAACAGGCTCCACCGCCATTCCCCGGAAAACACCGAACGATGACGTCGTGGCCGAATCATTTCTAGTTTGGTGCGAATTCCGGGGCCAGAACCTGCTCCCTCCACCCATAGGGATCGGATGTCTCACCGCGCTGCAATGTCAACAGCCGTTCCCGGAGCTTCATCGCGGTGGGTCCCGGACTCCCGTTGCCCACGGTAATGCAGTGGCCCTTGTGGGACAAAGAACCCACGGGAGCGATAGCGACGGCCGTGCCAGCCCCGAAAATCTCTTCCATCTTGCCCGATTCAAGGGTTTCCATCACTTCATCGATAGAGATGAGCCGTTCTTCCACCGGGAGCCCCAATTCAGCGGAGAGCTCCAAAACTGATGCCCTGGTAACGCCCGGGAGAATCGTCCCTGAGAGCGGTGGTGTGATGATCGTTCCGTCGAGCTTGAAGAAGATGTTCATCGAGCCGACCTCTTCCACATATTTCCGTTCCTGAGCGTCGAGCCACAGCACCTGGTCGAAACCCTTCGCCTTCGCTTCCGCCAGCGCTCGAAGGCTGCCGGAGTAGTTCCCGGCGCATTTCACGTCGCCGGTGCCGCCTTGGACCGCCCTCACATCTTCCTCGCTGACACGGATGCTTACGGAATAGAATCCCTTGGGGAAGTACGAAGCCGTGGGGGAACAGATGACGAAGAAGAGGTAGTTATTGGAGGCATGCATGCCAATCGCCTTGTCCGTAGCCATGATCACCGGCCGAATGTAGAGCGATGAGCCGAGGGCCGTGGGCACCCAGTCGCGATCAAGCCAGACCAGACGCCGGATCGCTTCTCCGAAAAGCGACATTTCTACGGGCGGAATCCTCAGTCGTTCCGCCGACCGCCGAAACCGGGCGGCATTCTCCCGCCAGCGGAACAAGTAGACCTCCCCGGCCTCATTTCGGTAGGCTTTCATCCCCTCGAAAATCATTTGGGCATAGTGGAGGGCGATGGTGGAAGGCGGCAGGGACAGCTCTCCATAGGGCTCGATTCTTGCCGAGTGCCAACCCTGCTCAGGGGTGAACTCGGCAAGGAACATGTGGTCACTGAAGGTGTGGCCAAAAAGCAGTTTGTCAGGATCGGGTTTGGGTCGGCGGGCGGCTTCGGGGACTTGTGTGACACGAATAGGGAGCATGGTTTTCGGTCCTCCGTGGCTGTGTTGAATGGAGCCAGCCGCCCAGCCCACCGCTGCCCTGGGCTCGTGCCGACGGGCGGGCTCGGCTACCTCCTGGAGCTGCCAGGCTCGGAGCCAAAAAAAGTCCGGCGTGGCTCACCCTACTGGCGTTTCGGTTCCAGCACAACCGTGGGATGATCTTGCCCGTTCCATTTTCCGATCATGCTCTTCGTCTTGGGCTCAATTTCCGGTAAATCCATTACGTTCTATGTGTTACGTTCCGCTCCCCGCGGCGGCAATCCGTCCGCCGCTGCTCGCCATTGTTGCCGCTCTCGCTATCCACCCAAGCACCACCCATTTTCCCCCCCCCATAAGATTGTGGTACCGGTAGAGGCATATTTATTGCCCACTGGAGCTCCCCGTGGTTGCTTCCGTCGGGCTTCGCGGAGTGTCGTTACGCCGTCTGACTGTTCTGTCTCCCCGGCATTGCCATGACTGGGCTTGGGTCGGCCGCAGCGGCCCGGATCTAGAGGGAAGATCTCATGAAGCGCCTGTTTCTGCCTGTTCTATTCATACTCTTGCTCACGGCCGCGAAGATCGGAGCCGCCCCCCCCCCCCGGGAGGCCTTCGATGGCAAATTGGCGGATCTCACCGGAGGGCTGGCAGCGGAGCGTGTCGCCGCCGCCAACTGGTTCCAGGGGCTTGGCCCTGACGCAGCTGGTGCCGTCCAGGCATTGGCGGAGTCTCTAAAAAGTGATGACCCGAAGCTGGTGGAGGCTTCGGCGAAGGCACTGGGCTCCATCGGAGCTGCCGCTTCTTCATCGATCCAACCCCTTCTATCCGCACTTGAGAACCACCCCGAACTAGCCACGATGATCTCCGGTTCCCTGGATAGAATAGCTCCTGGCGATCCGGAAATCTCTCGCAAAAAAGGTGAAACCCTCCTTCGCCACGTCGTGACTCTCCAGAAACAGCTGGCGGATCTGGAAGCCATCCTGGACGACCCCAAGCGGCTCCAGGACCTTCTGAACACCAGGGCGCTCGCCAAATTTCAAGCGGCGGAGGCCCAGTCCCTGGATACGGAAGGACTCCCCTGGAAGGGGAAAGAGGATGCCAAGATTGTCGTCGTTGAGTTTTCCGATTTTCTCTGCCCCTGGTGCAAGCGCCTCTCACTGGCCTTCGAGCAATTCCTCAAGCAATCGCCGCTTCCTCTGAAGATCTATCACAAGAATTATCCCCTGGAGCAGTCATGCAATCCCAACCTGAGCCGGGATGTCCACGCCGGTTCGTGCGCCCTGGCATTGGGAGGTATCTGTGCCAACGAGCAAGACCTCTTCTGGCCGTACCACGACAAGGTTTTCGCCTTGCAGCCCAAGGATGCCGACGTGGAGAAGGTCGCGGAAATCGCCAAGGATGCAGGGCTTGATGTCGCCACGCTAAGGAGTTGCATGGATTCGGAGTCCGCGAAACGGAAACTCTCTTCACAAATCTCCGAAGCCGCCAGCCTCGACATCCACGGAACGCCAACACTCTTCATCAACGGAAAAAGGCTGGAGAACCTCAACAACTTCCTCCAGGTCATCCAAATGGAGGCCAAAAGACTGGGTGTGCAGCCCTGAACGAGGGGGCAGGTGTGAACAGACTGGCGTTTTCCAACCGATGACATGTTTCTGGGAAAGGGCGAAGACAAGTTTGGGTCGTGGGACACCTACAGGGCAAGATTCCTGAAAACTTCTTTCTTTTCTCCTGGTTGGCTTCCGCTCCCGGCGGCACCGACCCGCGGCTGCGGCACGAGTTCCCCGCGTCCGCCGCCACTCGCCCCTCATCACCCCAGGAGCGGGCTTACTGCCCTAGAAGCGTTTCGCGGTCGAAGTTTGGGACGCCGCCCTTTTTCTGGGCCTGGGATTCCGCGGCGGGGAAGAGGGAAACAGTGGAGAAGAAGATGGCCTTTCGGGCGAAAATGAAGGTGCGCTTCGGAGATATCGACCATGCCGGGATAGTCTATTATCCAAGGTTCGCCAAGTTCTTTCACGAATCCCTGGAAGATTTCTTCGACGACGAGCTCCAGCTCCCGTACGCGAAGTTCCTAGATATTGATCGCCTTGGGTTTCCCACGGTTCATCTTGATTTGCAGTTTTTCAGTCCCGTTCGTTTCGGGGATCGCCTTGAAGTGGAGGTGCGGATCGAAAAGATCGGCCGAACCTCCGTCCGATGGCGCCACGACATCTTCGTCGTGGGCAGGGACGGCCCCGTGGTGACCGGCTTTATCACCACGGTTCTGGTGGACATGGACAGCTTGCAAAAGAGGGAAATCCCCTCGTGGCTTCGGGAAACCTTTATCCGCTATCAGGAAAGGTGCCTGGAGAACTTCGCCTCGCGAGACGCCCTCAGCTCATGATTTCCAACTGAAGCGCGTTTCCTTCTTTTGGTCGTGGTACCCCTGCTCTGTGGCCTAAAGGTGTGCCGCCCCTGAGCTTCGGTACATCCGGGGGAAATGGGCATCCCCCAAACGCCACTCCCGTGATCGGCGTCCTATCCTTCACGTGGGCTCAAAGCCAGATGGTCACCCCGGGGCGAAGGCTCCAAAATCGGAAACTGCTTCCGGACACATTGCTATCCACGCGCCGGATTTCCAGGTCGAAGCTGACCTTGGAGAGCTTGATGCCAAAGCCGCTCAGGAAGATGAGCCCCTGATTCCACCCATCACCGCTGCCAGAGCCATCGAAGAGAGAGCCACTTTTTCGGAGCTCGAAGCCCAGTCCTACGTAGGGTCGAAATGGCAACGCGGGGCGGGCCTTGACGTACGCAAATCCCGCGTTCTTGTCTACGACTCCGATCTTGCCTTCCTCCAGGATTGCCTCCCCGCCGACCCCCACGGACAAGGGCCCAAAGAATCGCCACTCCACTGCAAGATCCGCCACTCCCGTGGTCCAAGTCGAATCGACGCCCTCCGAGTCCTCCGTGAGCACGGCCCCGCCCAGATGGCCCACGAGCCGCAGGCTTCCAGCTTGCACCGGCGCGCCCGTGAAGAATTGCAGGCAGACCACCAGCAGCCCGGCCAGCCCAAGCTCTACGGTCGGGATTCTTGCCGCGGATTGGTGGGAGGATCTCAATTCCTGACAAGATACCGGAGCTTGAATCGAATTCACAGTGGCCTCCTTATGAATTGCCCGCTTTTTCTCCTGCGCCGGGACGCAGAGGTAACTCTCGCAACTTAGACGCCATGGGAACTCCGTTTCAAACAGGCCATCGCTTCCTTGAAGGAATCCCGGGTGAACCCCGGGGATGGAGAACCAAGAATCTTCAGAGCTTTCCCTTCAGAGAGACAAACAGGCTTTCTCCCTTTCGCTTCACCAGAAGCAGCAGCCGCTTCGAGTCTTGGAGTGCGCTCAGAAGCTCCGCGGCCGTCTCGATCCGCTTGCGGTTGACTTCGATGATCAGGTCTCCAGTTTTTAGGCCAGCATCCGCCGCGGTGGATTCTTTTTCGATCTCCGTGATCACGAAACCGGAGTCCCCCCCAATTTCGTATCTTTTTCTGAGCTCACCAGATATCGGCTCCAGAGTGATTCCAAGCCCCTCGGGGCGAAGGATGCTCTCGGGGCGGCCGCTCCGGGCCGTGATGGCGATTTCACCGGGACGCTCCAAAATGACGATAGTCATCTTCCGGGGCGCAGTCTCGCCCTCCCGGAGAACCGAGATCGATAGAGTGGCCCCTATTTTGGCCCTTGATATGGCGAACAAAAGTTGCTTCGTGTTATGGACGTCCTTCCCATCGAAAGAGATCACGATGTCGCTCTTGAGCAGGCCTGCATCCGCGGCTGGCGAGTGTTTCCAGACCTCCGTGACCATCGCTCCCTGGCGAGAGTCGAGGTTCCGTTCCTTCAGGTCCTCCCGCTCTAGGTCCCGAAGGGTCAAACCGGCCCAGCCACGGATAATTTTCCCCTTCTCCCGTAATTCCTGAAGAATATCCTTGATCCGGTTGATGGGGATGGCGAATCCAATCCCGTTGGACCCGCCGGAGGAGCTGATAATCGCCGTGTTGATGCCGATGACGCGGCCTTGCACATCGAAGAGGGGGCCGCCGCTGTTGCCCCGATTGATGGCTGCGTCGGTCTGGATGTAACTGTCGAAAACACCGGTGTTGATGTCTCTGCCCAGGGCGCTGACGATTCCGGCGCTCACGGAATGAGACAGGCCGTATGGACTGCCGATGGCCAAGACCCAATCACCGATCTCGATGCCTGCCGAATCCCCCAATTGACCGGCCTGAAGCGGGTGCTCGGCCGCAACTTTCAAAAGCGCGATATCAAGGAGTGAATCGCTGGCCAGGAGGCTGGCATCGAAAACAGTCCCATCGGTGAGCGTGACTTCGATGGAGTCCGCACCGGCCACGACGTGGTGGTTCGTGACGATAGTGCCGTCGGAATCGATGATGAGGCCGCTGCCCATACCCTGACGGTGTTGCTCGGGGTGATTGGGCACGCGGCGGTAAAACCGGAAGAGCGGTGCTTCCTGCTTGGCCTCTTCAACGACATCTATCGTGATGTTGACAACACAGGGCATTTGCGCTCGGGCGATGTCCCGGAAGGTGTTCAACGTCAGAGGCGCATCGATGTCGTCAGGCGGGGCGCCGTGGGTAGGTGCCACGAAAGGCGGCAGGAGAAGCAACGTTGCCACGAGGGGCAGGAAAATAGCGAACATCGGTTTCTCCGTCGAGGCGGCTTCATCTGTCTGAAAACCGTCGGTGACCATCACGCGGACGCCCAGTCCTTCACCACCCTTCAGCAGCTTCTTGTCAAGGGTGAGGCTCGTCCCGTTGAGATACTCCGCGACCGGCTCCCAAGTCTCTCCCTGGCCCACGAATACCGCGAAGGACAAACTTTGTGAGCCACTGTCCTCGGCCGTCCAGGATACCTAGATGGTGTCGCCTAGGGCGCCAGCGGGACGCCGCCAACGGTCACAAACCCCTGGCGCTCCGGCGAGGCTCTTGGACATCCGCTCTGGCACGGCAGGCCAAATCGCGAGCAACTTCCCGGGGGAGAGCCTTCACTCAAGAGGCCTGGGGAGGTTGACCAAGAAAAAGCCTAACACAGAATTGGCCTGTCGGGAAGATAGCTGCGCTCCGGTTTCGGGTGGTGCTCCGGCCTTCGGGCAATGGATCGAGAGCGGCGACAATGGCGAGCAGCGGGTGCCGCGGGGAACTCGTGCCAAAGGCACGGGTCGATGCCGATGGGAGCGGAACGTAACGCAAGGAAATTACCGAGATCCGCGCCCTAGGCAAAGAGCACGATCCAAAACCAGCGCCAAGCCCTGCTTGCCGAGACTCCTCCAAGACCACCCACAACCTCTTCCAACGTATGGCGTTTCATGATGAGTTCAGAGGAACTGCACCCAAAATCGGTAGAGTCAGAAATAACTACGCTTCTGGATCCGAACGGCGCCGCTTTCTACGTTCGAGACACATGGAAAGAAGCAATACGATCATAAGAGTCGGGATGGCGTAGCTGTAAGCAGGAACGTTCGTCACACACCCTCGGAAGTCTCTCAAGTTGGGACGCAACTGATCGAAGTCTGAAGCCACACTTTGGAGCGGTAGCTCCAGTACAGCAAGCCTTCGTACCCACCTTGACAGGCAGCATCCAGAAAATCTCCCGGTGGGTGAACCGTGTCTTTTGTCGGAACCTCGCCGATGAACACTGGCTTGTCCAACCCCAAAGTGCAAGCTGGAGGCCACGGCAATGGCTCCTCAGATGCAAAGGGATCGTACCAGTGAAACTGGTAGATATCCATGTTTCTGTTTTGCCACTCCCGAAGCCACTTGAGCCGGGCACTGCCTACTGTCACGCTTTGACTGGGACACACCTCATGGATGACCAACGCGCAAGCTTCTACGAAGTCCTTCATTTGGACGCTAGTAACGGGATCACTCGCTTGGCGGCGGCCCGATCTCGGTTCAACATAGCTGGTAGGCAGGTCGGTAATCGCCCACTCAGGCTCATTGATGATGTCCCAAGCCCAGAATACGTCCGTTCGACCGCAGTACCGTTGGATCAGTGGGCGCAGGGCATTGTCCAGGAAAGTTTGGCGCTTGGCGGGATCCCGAATAACATCAGAATGGCCACCCACCCGCACATCTCCAACCAGTTCTGCCTCGTTGAGCCAGCCGTAGTCCAATAAAACGGGCACAAGGAGCAATCCGTATTGCTCGGCCGTTTGCACTAAAACGTCGAAGTCCTCGAAGAAACTCTCCTCAAGCCCTGCCACTGAACCGTCAGGGGCGAATTCTGGCGATGCGGCGCCGTTCCCAAAAATGAAGACCCGCACCCCTTTCCTGTCCCAGTTGGAGATGGTATCACTGATGTCTTCAAAGTCTCTATCTATCTCTAGGCGTTCAAAATCGAAGGTCACTGCTGGTTGGGTGTCAATGACGTAGTTGTCTAGGAAGACAGTTCCAACCACATCATTAGAGTTCGGGTTGATGCCCATTTTAAAGCCCACAGCGATGATCTTGGAAGGATCGAAGCACGGATCCGCCCATCCGGCAGGGCCAGATAGGTTGGCCGTAAGTTGACACCAGTCAGTCTCACACACCGGATTGATGTTGTTCAAGACGGAATAGAACGAACACCATCCTTCGCTCTTGGCGAACAACTGGACGCCGTTTCGCGCTGCCTGGTTTCCAGCGCTGCCGGGAGGTAGGTGGTACCGAGCGCCCAAAGTGACTCCCGTCAGGTCCCAAGGTATAATCACTCCTTTTGTTCCATGATTCTGAAGATCGATGTACACCTCACCATTCTTTTTCTCGGAGTTGCCAACGAGGTCAGCTTGGATGCAGAGCGATTGCTGGCCACCATACGCTGCGTCACTGCAAGGGCGGGCGTCAGTGAACCCGAGGCTGCCTGAATAGATCTGGTAAGTCCATCCGCCCGTCGATAGACCATCATGTCCCCACTTATTCTCGCCGTAGTCGTGACTATGGGCGATCCAGGGGTAGTTGATCCCAACGGTGAAAGTGTTCCGATCCGGAGCGTACTTCGGGGGCAGTCCTGGTATTGGTGTTAGCGTAGGAGTTGATGTGGGGGTTGATGGTGATAGGGGGCCGGCGAGCCCGAGGGTCTGGGTGCTGATAAACGCGACATAGGGTCTACCCTGACTATCGAGAGTCAATGCGGACCCGCGACTCATGTCGTTCGATGGGAACGTCCTGTAGACGGTCCAAGAACCGTCCTTGACAGCATAATTCAGAGTTTGGGTAGCGCTATGGTTGACGTATGTGACCTGTAGGGCTCCGTCTTCCGCAGCGACAAGAGACGTAAGGAGTGTCGAGGAAATCGGTAGATCCTCTATCCCGTATATCTCACCACGGCTCCACTGCGGCGGCCGACCATCCTCAACGTAGCGCGGGACTACGCCTCCGGTGTCCGGCTCTCCTCGTCCTTGGTGGAAACGCGCCTCAGACCGCCTCGTCACGATCCTTGATGAGATATCCGGACTTGAAGGGTCGTTGGGATCGACTTTGGAGTAGATGGCATCAAACTCGTCGAGGGTTGAATTGTAGACCATCTGGACAGCATCATCCGCGGTCAACCCATCATCGATCTTCGTGACAGGTTGAGAATACGTCGTGATGGCAAGGAGTAGAGATCCGAGTGCAACTCCCGCTTGGACGAAATGGAATTGAAACGGGCATGTCGATGGTGAAATGGAACGGTGGCCGTAGAACAGATAGCTTCGCTGCTTGGTCGAATCGGACATGTATGAGCCTCCTAATCTTGCCACGATCAGAAACAAAACGGCTAGATCTGACAGCGAGGGAACTTCACCATTCCCTCAACGAAGGATCACCTGATCATTACGCGTCGGTGGCGCTTGCTCTCCGCGGGGTATCCAAGCAAAGCGGGACAACGGGTCGCCGGGGAAAAAACTTGGCCTCGGGCAACGCCGCGCTCCGCTCGGCGGGTCACGTTTGCGTGACTCGAAGGGTCACGCCTCGCGTTACCCGGCGGTTGTCCGGGGACTCTGTCCCCGGTCCCCAGGCAGGGCTTCGCCCTGCACCCACCAGGGAGCCAGCTCCCTGGACGTACGTGGATGGACGCTGCGCGTCTTTTTTCTACGCTGCGCGTCTTTTTTTTCATTCTTCGGGGTGGTCCGATTGGTCTCCATGAGTGTCAAGTAGATACCCCAGAAACACGGCGATTTGATAGGTTTCGGAGTTTTCAACTTCCTTCCATCATGCTCGGCGTCTCGCTCTGCTCGGCACCGCGTTTTCCCTTTTCTTTTCCTGCTCTGTGCCGCCTACGCGGATATCCGGATGTTCGGGTCCATGGAGAGGCAGCCCTGCTCGGTGGCACTTCCGGGGCAACCGCCGGAAAAAGCGGCGACAATGGCGAGCAGCGGTCGGCCGGATGGCCGCCGATGGGAGCGGACCGCAACACAGAAAAAAGGGTTCCGAGAACAGTCCAAACCAAGAGCAGGATTCCCCTGGCCTCAAACTTGATTTTCAGCTTGGCGTTCACATTCCCTTTGCGGGATGATAAAAGATCTGATGCCTGGAAGATCCGGGTCCATCACTGGCCGACCGGTCCGTTGCCGCTTTCCAAGCGGGATTCACCAAAAAGAGGGCCGGCCATGTTCCGTAGGAAGGTGCGACTATGCTGAAGTTTGCGAAGACGCCGCGCCATCGCGTCGAAGTCCGCATTTACGGTCCCCCTTTCATGAGGTTCCTGAGCATTTCCGCCACTGTGCTCATGCTCACCAATTTGGGGTTGGGGCTGGGGCTTCACAATACTATCTACTATTTGCTGGCTGGCTCTCTATTGATCGTCGCCGTCGTGGCCAGGGTCGTTTATCGGGGCCACACGATGTACGTGGAAAAGAAGGGCCGGAGAATTTTTTTCGTTTCCGGCGTCAAGAACGAAGAGCGAAAAAAAATCCAGTGGCCAGAGAAAGAGCTCACCGAGGCCCGCCTCTATTCTCGAGTCGTGTATGTGGGAAAGGAACCGATCACCAAGTACATCGTCGGGATCACTCGCCGCGCCCTCCGCCCAACGCGCCTGGTGGAGGTGGAATCTCTGGAGGACGCGGTAAATTTCGCCATTCGCCTGGTTCGCGCCCTTCGTTGCAGTCTGGTGGATGCCCGCGCTTCCAAGCGGGAACGGTACGACTGGTCCGAAATCTCAGCTCTACGCAGAAAACTCTATGTGACCGAGCGCCAAGAGGGGGAGAGAGTTGCGAGACCGCCCGCCATCAAGCGCCTCCGGAAGTCCGGGGGATACGGCTATGAGTGGGCGAAAAAAAACAGCGCGCGGGCTGTGCCCTATTTCGTTTTGAGCATCTTGATGTTGCTTGCGCCAATCTACGTCATGCAACAGTCGGTCTACCCGATTCTTTGGCCGATGCTCCTCTGGCTGCCGTCAGGCGGTTTTGGTTATCTGGCCTTCCGCCAGTGGGCGACATGTTATATTCTGGAGCTCGATGGCGAGCACCTGAAGTTCCGGATTGAATCGCAGGATGGGAGCCACCGGAAGATCAAGTGGGAGCAGATCCGGGGTCTCCGAAGGGTTGGGAGCAAGCTCAAGGCAAAGGAGTTAGACGTACGAACCCCCAGGCCGCTGAAAATCAACTGCTGCACTCCGGAGAATCTTGCCTATCTGGAAGAGCAGATCGAGCGTTTCCGAGAGCGCCATTCGAGTGGATAGAAATTCTTGCGCTGATCTGGCCTTTGGGCTGAGCCATCCCCTCATTTTTTGCTTGGGGGACGCATCCAGGTCAAAGACTCCGACAACTGCTTTTTTTCTGCTGGTTGGGGTCCGGTCGGGTCGGCGGCAATCCGTCCGCCGCCCCTCCCCTCTCATCGCCCTTCAACCGGTCAACGATCCCCCAAACCCTCTTTCCGCCTGGAAATGAGAGGATGTTTCAGGCCTTTGGGAGCAAGTTTTACGAAAAAAGCGTTCTTTTCTTTGGGTTGTGCTCCGCTCCCGTCGGCACCGACCCGCGCCTTCGGCGCGAGGGGTATCCACGCAAGGCGGGACAGAACAGAAAAGGGACCTATCAGATCCGGTTGACAACATCACCGCTGGGGCCGGTCTCCTTCCCGGCTCCGTGTAGCCCGGAGGGCGCTACACCGGCAAGATGCCGGTGCCACCGTTTCGGCGAAGAAAATTATAAAGCAAAAACACGACAATTTGATAGGCCCCA
>JAJRTK010000550.1 GCA_024278345.1 bacterium
ATGACTGAAGGGGCGATGACTCTGGTTTCCGGTCCGATCCCGTTTCAACGTAAGAAACCTTTAAAATGCGATGGATGACACATTCAAGGAGATTGGCTCCACAAAGCACCCCTCGAACCGATGAAGACAGACCTACCGGCAAAGTCCGCTACAGCTCTCTGCTGTCTGGCTTCAAGTCTGTACCATTTTTGATCCGCTGAGCTTCCAAAACAACTGCAACCCCTCATTCCAATTGCCTTCCAAGACCAAGATTCGATGGTGCGACACGGCCTCGGTCATCGTATCGGCCACCACCCCCGAATCCCAAGCACAACCCCATGGCCTCCGCCCCGCACCCACCAGGTAGGGTCACGGCGCGTCGTGACGCCGGAGCCGCCAACCCGCTGACCGGATCCCTCAAAACACCTTTGCCAGGAGCGATACATGCCGCCGGGAAAAGAGAGAGAGCCGCCTCCTTACGTTCGCTCCAAGATTCCTTTGGCAAAAGCGACAACTTTTCACATCGGCGGACCAGCTCGCTGGTATGCGGAGCCCCATGATCTCGTTGACCTGGGCGAAATCTTGTCTTGGGTGCAGACCACGGAACAGGAATTCTGTCTGCTGGGCCGGGGAAGCAACATGCTCATCCCGGACGAGGGTCTTGATGCCGTGGTCATCCACTTGGCCGAGGGTTTTGCTGGTTTTTGTCTTGGGGAAACCGGAGCTCGGGCCGGCGGGGCCACGTCCCTGCCGCGTCTTGCCATCGCCGCTAGCCGGGCCGGTTTTGGCGGCATGGAGAAGCTCGTGGGAATCCCGGCGACAGTGGGGGGAGCCGTCGCCATGAACGCCGGCTGCCTCGGAGCCGAAATGAAGGACATTGTTCGGAGGGTCCGCCTGATGACAGCCGCGGGAAAGGAAGGCTGGGTTCCAGCACGGGAGATGGATTTCGCCTACCGTACTTCCCGGCTTCAGCAAACTGGAATCGGGAAGGGGGAAATATGCATCGAAGTGGAGCTGCACCTGGTCAAAGAGAATCCCGATACCCTGATGAGACGGCTCCGACAAGAGAAAACTCGGCGCCACAAAACCCAACCCTATGAAGCATGGACTGCCGGTAGCGTCTTCAAGAACCCTTCGGAGGAGTACGCTGGCCAGCTCATCGAATCCTGCGGTTTGAAGGGAAAGATCGTGGGAGACGCCATGGTTTCTGGCCTCCATGCCAACTTCATCGTCAACAGAGGCCAGGCCACGGCGCAAGATGTCGTCCAGCTTATGGGAACCATCCAAAGAGAGGTCTTCCAAAGCCACGGCGTTCTGTTGAAACCGGAACTCGCGCTCTGGGGCCACCTGCCCGAACTCCTCCAAGAAGCCTCTGGCTTGCAGCAGAGATGAAAAACCGACACTGGGAGAATAAACAAGATGAGCCGCAATCCGTTCCTGGCACACCAGTGGCCAGTGGGAATCTATCGCGGGGGAGAACTCTTGTTGACCCAGGCTTACAGCGGAGAACCGTTGGAGATAGGGAAACTCTTTGGGCGACAGGCACCGGTACTCCTGGAGATCGGGCCCGGGAGAGGGTTTTTCCTTCTTGAGACTGCCGAAAAAAGACCTGATTGGAACATCCTGGCCCTGGAGATCACGCAAAAAAGAGCGGCAAAACTCAGTGGCAAAGCCAGGCGCAGGGAATTAGAGAACGTCGTCGTCATCAACGGATCCGCAAGAGACGTTTTGGAAGGCCCGCTTCTTGGTTCGACATTCTCTGAAATCCATATCCATTTCCCCGATCCGTGGCCCAAAAAGCGCCACCACAAACGACGGCTGGTCCAACCAGGGTTCCTTCCCTTCCTCATAGGAGCCCTGGAACCGCAAGCCCTCGTCTGCGCCATGACGGATCACCCGGACTATGGGCAACAGATGCTAGAGGTTTTGGATTCCGACACGCGTCTCCAGAATCTGGCCGGGGAGAGCTGCTTTTCAAGTCTGCCTGATGAAGCTCCAACCTACTACCTGGGCGAGAAGCTCGCGTCCGGCCATACGATCTACGTGGTCCGCCTCCGCCGTCGGACCCTACCGCGGCTTCTAGAAAGGGACTCCGGTGAATAGCGGCGAAAAGGCGAGCAGTGGGCGTGGGCCCGCGCCCGATGAGAGCGGAAGTCAACCCAGAGGCTTATGACAACTTTTTTGGGGGAGATTTCCCCGGGAGAGCGATGGCGCCAGGTTCAGAGGCCGGGGCCGAGCAGCGCTCGACGGAGAGCGACCATTCTGATATATGGCTGTTATCTCATCACACCGTGCGCCCATAGCTCAGCTGGATAGAGCGTCGCCCTGCGGAGGCGAAGGTCAGAGGTTCAAATCCTCTTGGGCGTACCACTTTCCTTGATTTCCAGTACGGTAGTTTACCGGTTGGCAAGCTGCAGGGGCTGGTAGTGGCTACCGAAGCAAATCTGGTAGCGTGACATCCAACATCAGGGAGGAGATGAGGCCGATTCCATCAAGCGGAGAGGTACCGAAGTGGCCGTAACGGGGGCGACTCGAAATCGTCTTGGCGCCGAGAGGTGCCACGTGGGTTCGAATCCCACCCTCTCCGCCATTGTGTGAAGGGGCTCCCCGTGGGGCCCTTTGTGCTGTACTGAAAGCTGCCAACTCTGGACTTCTGTTTTGGCGCTTTTTGAACCCTTTTCGAGAAGAGTCGCTTCTTCCTCCGGCGTCGAAATGCACCCGCCTCTTGGCGGCGCTGGACCGTCGAGTCAAATCTCATCGGCCTTTCTGCCCTGCTCAAGTCCAGAATTCAGAGACGTGGGGCAAGGAAGGGTCGATAGGAATCAAGACACGGCCTGGGCGAGGCCGTCCCAGCTCTGTGCCGGAACACGGATTCAGATGACCCGCGGCTGGAAAGCTCGAACAATCCGAAACGAGAGGTGAGGTTTGGAAATCAGGAATCGTACACTGTTGGTTCTGGGAGGCGCCGGCCTCGTTGGTATGGCGGTCTGCCGTCGGCTGTTGCGGGAAGGACCTTCCGCCATCGTGGTCTGCTCCATCGATAAGGCCAGCGCCGAGGCCGCTTCCGCCGCTCTGCAAAAGGAGTATCCTTCCACGAAAGTATCGTCTGAGTGGGGGAACATTTTCGTACGTCGTACCCTCAAGGACATGAGCTGGAACCAGATTCTGGCATCGTCAGCCGCCCGGCGCGCCTTCATCGCGGACACGATGGATCCCATGGCAGGCAACCGGAAGCGGGAGATACTGGAGTCCTCGACCCTGGCACACTTCATGGCCGCCCACCAGCCCAACGCAGTCATCGACTGTATCAATACGGCCACAGCTTTCGCCTACCAGAATATCTACGCCAGCGCCGGGAGTCTCCTTTCGTTGATCGAGAAGCCGGGCGAATCCGATCCGGCGGAGGTGATCGAGCAACACATCTGCAAGCTCTACACGCCTCAGCTCGTCCGGCACGTGCAGATCCTCAATGAAATCTTCGTCGGACAAGCTGGGTGGCCAGGTCCCCAAGCCTACATCAAGATCGGCACCACCGGAACAGGCGGCATGGGAATCAACATCCCCTACACCCATGGCGAGGAAAAGCCTTCAGCCCAACTCCTGTCCAAGACTGCCATGGCCGGTGCACATAGCCTGCTTCTCTTTCTGTTGGCCAGAACGCCGCCGGAAAACCCGAAAGTCAAGGAAGTCAAGCCAGCGGCCGCCATCGCCTGGAAGGCCATCCAACATGGCGAGATCCGCCGGCGTGGGAAGGCGATCCAGCTCTACGACTGCCCGTTTGAGAAGGCCAAACCCCTGGATACGCCTGGAATATTGACACGGAACGGTGAATTCGGACACCCGGTGGGAAAGAGTCTTCGCTCAGTCTATATCGACACGGGGGAAAATGGGCTTTTCTCCATGGGCGAGTTTTCGGCCATCACTCATTTGGGGCAAATGGAGTTCGTCACACCCGAAGAGATCGCTCATATGGTCTCTCTGGAGCTAGGCGGCGGAAACTCTGGATTTGATATCATCAGCGCCCTGGACCAATCGGTCATGGGTCCAACATACCGGGCTGGTATGCTCCGAGCCAGCGCAATTGCACGGATGCGTGAGCTGACCAGGAAACACTCCGCCAACTCCATTGCATTTGAGCTTCTGGGGCCTCCACGCCTCTCCAAGCTTTTGTTCGAGGCCGAGCTTCTCAAACGTATCAGTGACGACAGCATCAGTCGCGCCGTTTCTTTCTCGGAAGAGGAGCTTTCCAACGTCTGCCTGCAAGAAATTGAAGAGAACACTGAATTGCGCCAGCAAGCTCTTTCTATCGGCATCGGGATCCTGCTTCCGGACGCACGTCTCCTCCGTGGTCCCGAGCTGAAAGCTCACAAGCCAAGCGCCGGCTGGATCGATCTGACGCAAGAGAATATGAAGCTGTGGAAAAAACGCCTGGCGGCACTACAGCGGCAGGTAGCCAGCGAAATCGCTTCGGACTCTTGCCTTGGCAGTTCCCGGTTTGATCAGACCTTCATCGACCCGGAAACCGGTCTTGCCACCAACCGGTTCGAAATCGGGGAAATTGTTGGCTGGCTCTTCAATACTGAGGAAAAAGGCCAACGCCTCAAGAGTTGATCTCATCGCCTGCCGAGACCGCGAGACATTCTGGTCGAGCCGCCGAAAACATGTGTATTGTCGGGTGTCCACACAAAGCGGAACAATGGGTCGCCGGGGAAGTGGATACCCATATTGTCTCTGAGTCCAGGAGAGAGTCCCGGCTCAGGCTGCTCCGGTCGGAAGGGGTTTCGGCGCGGGAAAACAGGGTGGCGACAGGGTTCTCTCTCGCCATCCTCATCCTCATCGGCTGCACTTCGGTAAAGGGGGCTGCCGAAGCGTCTCCGATTGAAGAATCTTCTGCGCCAGGGCCGACCTCGCCAGCGTCTGACCTTCCTGAGGGTCCGGATCCGTGGTTTATCCTGCCGGCAATCTTTTATCTGCCGGATTACGGAACCGTTCTTGGTGGATACGTCAGCTACACGGGTCTTCTCAACGAAGAGGACTGGATCGCCGCTTATGCCGCGACGACCTTCGGCTCCGACAACATGTTTTCCGTCGAGTACCAGGGGAGCCCGTTGGCGAAGGCAAAGCTGGGGATCCAAGCTTGGTACCGGTACGAAAACTGGCAGCGGAATTACTTTGGAAACGGGAACGACTCCTCGACCACCCAGCGCCAGTACTATTACCCCGGCAAAAGGGAGGTTGGGCTCGTTTTGCAGCGTTCGTTGACGGAACACTTGAAGGCGGAAGTCGGCGCATTTTTCCGCCAGTGGAAGCTTGTAGCGCAAGGAAAAAGCGACTTTTCAGCCGAAGAGGAGTTTCGCTCCCACAGTCTTTCCTGGGGGCTCCTCTACCAGCGTCGAAACGACGCCCTCGACCCCTCCGCCGGAGTCAACTGGCGACTCTCTTACGCCCTGAGCGACATCGCCTTGGGCGGTGACTACGACTTTGGCAGATTGACTTTCCAGTCCGCATGGTACCGGAAATGGTTGACGCGAGGAATTGTCGCCTTCCGTTTTGAGGCAGACGCCCTAGTACATGGTGATCCGCCCTTCGTGGAGCTGCCTACCATGGGAGGGAATCGCCTCCTCCGCGGAGCCAGTGAAGGGCGCTACCGCGGAAAGTGGCTGGGAGTCGCCGGAGTAGAGCTTCGCTACAGGGTTCACAAAGTGGCTTCCCTGGTCACCTTTCTTGAAGCGGGCCGGGTGGCCCAGAAGCCTCAGAACCTGAGTCTGAAGAGACTCCATCCCACTGCCGGCGTGGGTGTGCGGCTGAAAATCCCCGGAGCCGTCATGTTACGTCTTGATTTCGCCATCGCCCGGGATGAGAAGCCCACCTACTTCGTGGGGTTGGGGCACGCCTTCTGACTTCTGCTGCTGGAATGGACGGTGACCCAGAATTCATCGACCTTTCCAAGAATGACGTAACGGTAGATGTAAGACCAAATCGGCACGGCCAAAATAAGCCCCCAAAGCCCCACCAAATGTTCACCCAAAATGAGAATGATCAAGACCATCAGAGGATGGACTTCCATGTGGGAACCGTAAATACGGGGATTTATGACGTAGGCTTCGAGGGTATGGATGATGGCCACCAAGATCAAAACCTGGAAGCCCAGCCACAGGCCCGCCGACTGGGTGATGGCCACGAGAATCAACGGAACCGTTGAAATCCACATGCCCAGGACGGGGACATAGGAGCAAAAGAAGACGATGACTGAGAGCATCGCCACCTTGGGTACGCCTAACAGCGCCAATCCCACGGCAGTCATGGACGTATTGAGCAAAGCAATGACCGTCTGCGCTTCCAGTGCCTTCCCCAACAGCGAAAAGAATGCAATGACCCCCGGATATACTTCCCGGTAGTAGTCGGACAAGCGCGACTTCTCTAACGCCGCAATGTTCCTGGCAATGTTGGGCAAATCCAGCACCAGGAAGAAACTCAAAAGGATGGCAAGCAGGAAGTACAAGACCAAGGCTCCCGCCGCGGCAAAGCTCTCGGCGATCTCCGCCACCACCGTCTTGAGAACGGCGGGTGTACTTTCCTCAAGCGATTCGAGAATCGGCTCGACATTGATGTAGTCGCTCCACCTTCCCAGAGAGCGCTCCAAAGCTTCCTGGGCCTTTTCCAGGAGCGGGCTCTTTCCATCCTCCCGCTCTTGGCCGTTCCCCGCTACGTTCCGCAATAGGGTGCGGTTACTCTTTACAAAATGCCGGACCTCGTCGATGACTTTTGGAAAAGTTATGATACAGAGAGTCGTCAAAACTGCAACAAACGTCAGAAAAACAACGCAAACCATGAGTTTTCGCCGCGGCACATACCCGGTCAGGTGCTCCACCACTGAATTGCCCAGGTAACTCAACACGAAGGTGAAGAGAAAAAGAGCGAAAAAGTCCCGCAAAATCCAAAGAAGAGCAATGAAACTGCCCCAGAGAACCAGTTTCCTGGAGAAGAGCCCCTGGAGATACCGCCATCCTGAATTGTCCAACCCAGACGTGATCAAGGCAGAAGTTGACTCGGGCAGATTTTCGTCACTCTTTTTCCCGTCCATCGACTGTCCCCTGCAAGATTCCCGTTAGTGCCGAACCGGCTATCGGTGGCCGCTTCAGCGGCTCTCGCCGCCCTCGGCACCGTCCACCAGTGGCCGACGCCTCCGGGAACCATTGCCCAATTCCAGCCATAGACCACTCCCATGCAAGATCGCCGGTATCCACGCAAAGCGGGACAATGGGTCGCTGGGGAAAAAAGTTGGTATCGGACAACGCCACGCTCCGCTGGGCGGGTAACACCTGGCGTTACCTGGCGGTCGTCCCGGGACTCCGTGCCGCGGCCCCCCGGACAACGCCACGCTCCGCTTGGCGGTCGTCCGGGTACTTTCCCCCCCCCGCGGGGCTTCCCTGCACCCACCAGGGAACTCGCAAGAACCCGTTGCAATGAAAGGCAACGAGTTCTCCACCCACATTCTTGTACGGTGGGCCTCGCTTATGCTCGGCATCTCGCGGCGCTCGGCACCGCGTTTTTTCGGGACCTATCAGATCCGGTTGACAAGTCCACGCACGAAAGGAACCCACCGTTCAATTTCGTGAATCCCGTCCAGCCCGCCACCGGCAAGATGCCGGTGCCACCAGGGCGGCGCCGCGGAG
>JAJRTK010000033.1 GCA_024278345.1 bacterium
GTAGACTCCGGGACCGGTCATCGGTGGTGTGCGACGCCGATGACCGGTGTCCATCGAGCCGGAGCGTAGCGGAGACAATGGCCACAGGCCATAACGGAGAGTCGGCGGCGCCCACCGATGACTGAAGTCCATCAGTTCAATGCGTTTTAGGGTCAAGTTGGCGCTTGTGGGCGGATCGCCGCCGGCCTGCGAGGAAGAGGGCCAAGATCCAGAACCCCAAAAACCACGCTTCGCCCCCGGGGTTCGCCATAGCGGGCAATTTAGCCGGCGTCAGCGTGGGAGTCGGAGTGGAGCACGTGCCAGCGGGACTCCCTGTCGCCGTCGGAGTGAAGGTCGCACCAGGCCACAGGGTAGGACTGGGCGTAGGGGTTGCCTCGACGCTGCAAACCTCAATCACCAAGGGCTCGGCACTCCAATAAAGGTGCCCGGAGACACTATTGTGCTCGTTGGGATCCACGGTGGTTTGGAAAAAGAAGCCTTCTTCGGTCCGCGACCGCACTAGCCAGGATTGGGGCGGGCGGGCCGGAGAGGGGTTTTGTTGCTGCAAGAGCCCGCTATCGACTTTAGCTACGGGAGCCACGTGATAGAAACCCGCCGTCTGGGGCAGCGGCAGTTGGGCGGAAAAGGTCTCTATGGCGCCGCCAGCCGGATCGAAACAGGGGGAGACCGTGTTGATGGGAGCGGGGTCTGTTTGCTGGAGATAGTTTGTCGCCGGATCGGGATCGGTCCCCAAACGAACGCGGGTTTCGTCGATCTCGAAACATCCGCGCACCTGCCACTGGACAGTAAGGATCGTTCCTGGAGATGCCTGGATCGGCAGGCTGTCCCGGTTGGTCCAAAGGACGTAGGGTTCCACACTGTCGATGGCCGCTAATCCGAAGCGGACGCTTTTGGGTACGTACCCATCTTCGGCACCGTTCGGCGTCAGCAGATCGGCATCTCCCCCAAGAGTGCTTTCCGGCGGTCGCTTGGCATTGGAAATCTCTACAGTATAACCCAGGGCCCGCCACCCCTCGACCGGGTAGGCCGGATCGGCATTGGCCGCGTCCCAGCTCGCTGCGTAGGAAGTATCGTCCAGCGGCCCGTACACCGAGCCCAAAAGGTCAGTGGCCGTTCCCACGGGAAAGATCCCGGCGTAGGCTCCGCCGTAACTGGTCATCCTTTCCCCCAAGAGCTGCATTGCCCGGGCATCGGGGGATTCAGTGTTCAATTCGTGGAGCGGGGAACCCCACTGGTAAAGGATCATCTGGATTCCACCGTGATAGTCAAGCATGACGCGAAACAGATGGCGACGCGCCAGCTCATGGAGCGTTTTTGCACCGGTGGTGGAAAGAGTCTGTTCATCCGAACAAGCGAAGGAACAGCGATCATAGGTGTGATCGCGGTTCATGTCCTCGGCGCCCTCCAAGCCGACGCTGTACCGGATCGCCTTCCGAAAGCCATACGGATTTGCCAAGGGAACGAGGTAGATCTCTCGGCCATCCACCAGCTCCGTGAGCCACGGGTCCTGCCCGTAACTCTCGAGAAGCAGTCGTGCCAGAGCCAGAGAGGCTTCCATGCCAACCACCTCGTTCCCATGCTGAGAGCCCACAAGGAGCAGCTCCGGCTTGTTCAGTCCAAGCCCCTCGTTGGTAATTCTCAGGATATAGTGTCGGAGCTCTTTAGCGCCATCCATGTCCGCCGCCAACCCGAAACCGCCCTGTTCCACGGGGTCCTGGGCCGTCACAAGCTGGGTCAGGCCCGGGTAAGTTGCTGCCAGAGCCTCGAGATCCGCGACCATTGTGTCGTAGTCATGGTAGGTGAAGGGAGCCCCGATCCCCTGGCCAGCCCACAGAAAGAGTAGAGCCGATGCCAGGCTAAGGCCCCAAACCTCCGCCGCGAATCCGGTCCTGCTTTTCATTCCAACACTCGCCCGCGGATTGTGACCACGAGGGGTCCGAGTTGGTGTGTTACGGGATCGTAACTCGAATAGAAAACCAAGTAGCGGTAGACGATCTCGTATCGCGCTGGAAGACGCGGACCGTAGGCTTCGAGAAACAGTTTGCCCGTTCCATCGTCGCGGCCCACGACTTGGGCATTGGAGATGACGGGCTCCTCTGGCGGTTTCCAGCCTTTGGTCATCTCGACGTGAAACCGGGAAAGGGTTTCATAATCGATCTTTTGGATCTCGGGCCAGTTTTGGGCAATCACCCGGGCCAGCAGCTCAAGAGCCATCCGGGCTTCCTTCTGGCTGTTCAGAGCCTGACGGCGCGCCCGCCGTTGATAGATGATCTGCGCCGGTCTTTCCATCTCTGGTACAAGTACCAATCCAGGATTGGCGGAAGCCGGAGGAAAACCCGTGGCACAAAGTGCCACGAAGATAGCCAGGTTTCTTTGCATCGCTTTTCCGGATGGATCGAAGAAGAAAGAAAAGGCCCGTTGAACCTTGGCGGAAGACCCCGGTAGTTTATTCAGATTTGCCTCCGAATGTCATCCATAAGGCCGCCTCCCCCGTTCGTGGTGAGAGGGGGTGGTTTGATTCGTCTCCATGAGCGTTACGTGGATACCCTGTTTGTTCGGTCGTCACGGCTTATTTTTTGTCGGGTGGAGTTCCATCAACTGGACGAGGGCGCGAAGAAGATCTTGGCTGGAAAGGACGCCCACGAGGCTGCCTTGCTTGTTGAGGACCGGGAGGGCTCCAAATCCGTGCTCCAGAAAGAGTTTGGCGGCCTTGTCCACGGAATCGCTCGTTCTGACGGTCAAGAGATTCGTCGTCATGAGATCGCGGACGGAGAGGGAATCGTCAAGGGTGTAGACGTGCTCGATGTCCACCGCTTCGTCCACCCAGTCGGGGCGGCGGAGGTCGCGATCGCTGATGATTCCCATGAGCCGGCCATCCTTGTCCACGACGGGTAGGTGGCGGATTCGGTGGCGGCGCATTTCGAAGAAGGTGTGACGGATGCCGTCCTCAGGGTGGGCCACGATTACTTTGGATGTCATGTAGGCGCTGACCTTCATTGGGTTCCCTTCATGGATGTGGTGGGCATGGTGGTTCGTGGAGCTCCGGGGGGGTAGGTCCGGATCTAGGTGTCGCAGTCATCGGCGTAACCAGGAGGAAGGGATCTTCTAGCACACCAGAGTGGGAGATTCCCAATTCGGAAGGCGGCTCGGGTCGCGATTTGATGGGGGCGACAAGCGCCTGCGTGGCTTCTTTGCCTTGAAGACCGGGCGCCGGACGATAAGCAAGTAAAGAACGGCACCTACGGGGACGGTGGTCATCGATAGGCTTTGTCCAGAGGAAAATGTCTTATTCGCGGAAATTTTTAACTTCTTTGAGGTTTTCCGTCACCACGAGTCTGAGCAGATCGCCAAGGCGCCCGCTCACACGAGCCATGACAAGAGAATTATCGTCCAGAATCACGAGCTGGAGGCGCCGCAGCCGGCCGGCCCGTTCCCGGTAAAGAATCCAGACGCTGGTCTCTGGTTCTCGCACGCGAATCGCGGTTTGCCATCCGTCTCGCAACATGCTCCGCAGTCGGGCCGGAGCCTTCATGGAGGAACGTCCCCCGGGCAGATTGCGGACCTCGTAGACGCCGACTTCCACGCGCCGCAGCTTCCGCAGGTAACTCCGGTAGTGGCGTAGGTCTTCGTCTTTGATCCAGCCGCTCGCCACGCGGACGAACCAGAGCGAGATGGGGCCAAGAGTGATTTCGAACTCCTTCTGGAACTTCGCGCCCTCCAACTGGCGGGCGAACTCGTAGCGCAGGGGCTCCAGGTGAGGCGCTCGAAGGCACCCCGCGAGAGAGCCGGCCACTACGAGCCCGCCGAGGAAGAGCGCAAGAAATAGCTTCCTTGCCACGTCGTTCTCCCTCTTCTCAGTTTTCCGTCGTCTCTTCCACTTGCTGCTCGGCCTTTGCCTCCTTGGTGGGCTTATGCCGGAGGCGCAATTTCTTCAGTGGCTTGAGGCCCAATTCCTGCCCCAGTTTTCCGATCTGCTCGGGATCCATGTCGCCCACGACATTGACGAAGACGGCGTCGCCTTCTTTTTCCATGGCCATGACGAGCAGTCCCTGCACGCGGCCATCGCCGGTCTTGAGATAGGCTAGCACATTGGCATCTTCGTCATCTCTGACCCTCAAGACCCGTTCCCATCCGTCGCCATCGAGGTGTTCCGCCAGACTCGACGATTGGGCAAGAAAATCGGCGGCGCTCTTCTGGTCGCCCTTGTCGAAGATGCGGACTTCTATCGCCTTGATCTTCACGAGCATGTCGCTCAGCTCGGGATTGTCTTCCCGAGTGGCCCCCACCAGGACGGAAAGAAGGGCACCTTTGAGGGAGACTTCGACTTTGGGCTCCCGGCCCTCAAAAAGCTTGAGGGAATCGAGGTTCACGAATCCAGGTTCACTGTTGAGGTCTTCGGCGGCAGCCAGGCTTCCCATGAGAAGAAGGGCACAAGCTGCCAGGGAGAAATAGGATCGTCTCATCATCGGCTCCTTTCGGGGAGTAGGGATTCTGTAGCAAGAAGAGTTCAAAAGACCTCTTCCGATACCTTTTGTAAAGGTTCCAGGAGGCGTTGCCGAAGGATGACCGCGGGCTGCAACACCGGCTGTATCGCGGGACGGGCAAGCACCTCGTCCTGGAGGATGGCGCCTGTCCGATGGCCGATTTCGGTAAGATAGGCCAAAGTCCATTGGAGTTCTTCCCGGGCGCGGGCCAACTGGGCGGGAGTCACTTCGTTCTTTTGAGCAGGCCTGAGCCCCCAGGTTGCGCCTCCGACGATGGCTAGAAGAACGAGAGCGGCCGCGGCCAGTCGGGGAAGCTTACCCATCGATGCCCAAACGCCGCGGGACCGGGAGAGCCTCTTCGGTCTGCGCGTTTCGACGGAAACCAGGGGAGAAAGACCGTGAACGAGTCGTTCCGGGCACCGGAGAAGCGGCAATTCTCGAAGTGTCTCCGCCAGCCGCGCAGCCAGCTCTCTCTCCTTGGCGCAACTACCGCAAGTTCGCACGTGGCTCTCCAGGGCAGTTGATTCTTGGTTCGAGACCTCTTCGTCCAGATCGCTCTCGATGAGATCCAGCGCCCTCTGGCAATCGATGGTTTCTCTTCTCTCACTCATCTGCTCACCACCCCTTCGAGTTGCTTTATGAGCCTGCGCCGCCCCCGGTGAAGGTAAACCTTGACCCGATTGAGGGGCAGCTCCAGGGACTGGGCTATCTCTGTGTATTCGTAGCCCAGGATTTCCCGGAGGATCACGATGCTGCGGTAAGGCTCTCCGAGAGCTGCCAGACCATGTTCCACCCGCTCCCGAAACTCGTTCGCTTCGGCGAACCGATCAGGTCCTGGCGAAACGCTCCTGGCTCTGTCGGTCAACTGGCCGTCTTCGTCGGTTTGGACCACCGAACGGTAGCTGTTTCGCTTCCGTGCGGCATCGCAACAGGCGTTGCGAGTCACCCGCAGGATCCATGGCAAAGGCGAACCGCTCTTCATTCGGTGCAGGTTCTTCCAAAGCTTGACAAAGACCTCCTGCGTAACATCCGCGGCAGCCTCCGCATCGCGTAGAGAGTACCATGCGAAGCTGTAGACTCGGTCCCTGTAACGCTGCATCAGCTCTTGAAATCGGTCGGCCATCTTCGCCCATTCGTTGCGGAATCGTTCTTGGCGGCGATTCCGGGTCATCCCGTCATCCTTCGTTATTGACTACGGATGAACCCCACGAAAGGTTACAGGCAAGGGGCGGATTGTGAGCGCGGCAAGGAGGGCGGAGTCGCCCTGGACTGCGATGGCCTTTTGCACAGCCGATGACGGCTATGCACCATCAGGTGGCCGGTACTATGACCGAGGCCGACAGCATTGCGGGGTAGGCCGTGGCAAAACTTCGGCAGGCTGTCATGGCCTCTGAAGCCGAAGAACCGCTGTTTCGTGGGGAAGCCATTTCGGATCTACCCCTCGGGCTGAGGCGCACGATTCTCCAGAGGATCAAGTAAAGGGGAACCGCCAAAACGCCAATAAGTCGCAATTCCACCCAGCAGGATCGTCACGGAGACGGCACCGACAACCAGGCCCCACGCCCAGTAAACACCGCCCAGGGCTGAGGCTATCTGCGACGTGTCGGACGGGAACCGACCGCCGGCCGTGTCTGCGAATCTCGAGAAGAGATAGCCACTGCTGGAGAAGACGCTCAACGACAATTGAATGGCCAGAAAGAGCAGGCCCACCTGGGCCTCGCGATCCGATGCCAGGCGTGCAAGAACCAGAATCAGCAGGCCTGCGCTGGCGCAGAACGCGATGCCGAAGAGATTCCGCACCACCAGGAGCACCGAGGCCAGGAAAAGGAAACCCAGGCCAGAAAGACCCAGGCGTGCCAGGCGAGGCCGCGTACTCATGAGAAAGAGGCCGCCTGCTGCCACGGCCGGGCCCAGCAGTCCTCCCGCCGAAACCAGGGCCGAACGGAAAGCGGAGGCGGGGTAGCTCGTCTGTGCGATACCCGAGCCATCCACCCACATGCGAAACGACTCGAAGACGCCTCCCAGGAAAAGAGCAGCCAGACCGTGTCCCATCTCGTGGGAAAACGTGGCCAGCCAAACGAGAGGCCGGGCTAGGAACCAGGCGAAGGGAAGATGGTAGAGAGCGATGGTAGCGGCGGCCGCAAGAAGCAAGGGAAACACCGGTCTGTATGGACGAGACATGGGCAACCTCCCGAAGTCCTTTCTATTTAGTCATCTACCGTGAGGCGGTTCAACAACAGCGACACTTGAGGCATCGATGTCACTTTTCTCCGTTGGTGGATCCAAAAACTTCCTTCACGACATCCAGGAGTTCGAAGCCGTAGTTACCGCCTCCATAGGGTTCACCATCTTCCATGGTCGGTTCGATGGAGGTTCCTTCGTGCCACTCGTTGAAAGAGGTGAGCCAGACGAGCCTCTCTTGGGGATCGAGGTTGGTGAGGGCCATTTCCTGGGCCTGGTTAAAGGCCTCCAGGACCTGTTGGCGAGATTCGGCGACGACAGGCGGATGGAGGTTTCCCCGGACCGCCGAATCATCGAATTGCGGGGAAACGGCTGGCATGAAGACGACAGATCGACCGGTTGCCAGGTTGGGCACCTGGGGCGCCGTGAAGAGCCACTTTTGGTAGACGGGCAGGTAGAAGGCCGCAAATTCCGGAAGAGTCCAGCGAGGTCGCCTACGCATTCTTAGGGGATCGTAAAGGGAATAAGTGCTCACTGCGTCGAAGGCTTCGATCCGACGGGGATCAGCCGGATCGTACCAAACCTCGTCGGCGATGATGTAGACCCCCGTTCCTTGGAGGATCGGTTGGTCCCGGATCTCCGCAATCGCTTCTTTCCAGGCGCCCTGGAAAGAGCGGGTCAGATAGAGCCAAAGAACGGGCCTGCCATCGATTCTGAAATAGTCTGGATGCCCAAAATAGCGCCCGGCAAGCCTGGAAATATCCTGGATGACGATGGCACGGAGCCTGGGATCGTCAAAATCAAAGTGAAACGGATCGCCATAACCAAACTGCGCCAGGCGGATGGCCGTGTCGTAGAAGATGCAAAACTTGATCTTGGAAAGATTAGGAGCCTGGAGCAGCCCCTGTTCAAAGTTCGTTTCCGCCCAATTCTGCCCGAACCATTCCACGGCGAAAAGATCGATCCCCGAGGCAGCGGCCCACCGGATGTGCTGTTCGGCGACCATGGGGTCCGCCGAATCATACCGGCCCAGGAAGGGTTCGTGGAAGATCCCCTCTCGCCAGTGATGCTCGGCATCGTACCAGGTGTAGTAGTGGGCGGCCACCCGGACTTTTGGAGTGGGCGGCGAGGGTGGATCGCGGCCCGGATCGCCACAACTCGCACTGACGATCATGAGGGCAAAGCCAAGAGATCCAAGAAGATTTCTCTGGGACCTATCAAATTGTCGTGTTTTTGCTTTACAATTTTCTTCGCCGAAACGGTGGCACCGGCATCTTGCCGGTGTAGCGCCCTCCGGGCTGCACGGAGCCGGGAAGGAGGCCCGCCCCAGCGGTGAAGTTGTCAACCGAA
>JAJRTK010000034.1 GCA_024278345.1 bacterium
GCCAGTCGCCCATCACCGACTGCCCCATACTGGAGGCCCTGAACCCCGAAAGGACCAGAGCATGACCAGCGACAACTCCCCAAGACCACGCGCCAGAAAGAGGCCCGCCTGCCCCGGCTGCGGAGTTGGCGGAAGAGCTGTCAAAGCCGTAACTCTTGAGTCCTTAGTGCGTCCAGAAATCTTGGGACGGCTGAGCCAACTGGACGGGTTCCGCTTCTGCGCGGAGCCCACCTGCGATGTCGCCTATTACCAACCTGAAACAGGCGACCGTGTGAAGCGGGCGGAAGTCACTGTCCGCATCGGCCAAAAAGAGACCGCCGCCCCGCGAAGGGTCTGTTACTGCTTCCAATACACTGCTGAACAAATCGAAGAAGATGTGGCAAGGACGGGAAGTTCCTCCATCCCCGAAACCATCGCTGAAAAGTGCCGTCAGGGGCTGGATCGGTGCGAAGAGACGAATCCCCAGGGAAGCTGCTGCCTCGGCAATGTCCAGAAGGCCCTGGCCGCTGCCCAAGAGAAGGTCTCTTACCCTGACGCTTCCCCGCTCAAGCCACGGATGAAGCCGGGAGCCATCCTCCAAGTGGGAGCTCTTCTATCGGCGATGCTGGCTTCGGTCTGCTGCTGGCTGCCGCTGCTTCTCCTGAGCCTCGGGATCTCCGGAGGAGCCCTGGCCGGAATGCTGGAGCCCTGGCGACCGGTCCTTGTGCCGGTGACACTGATCCTCTTGGCCGCCGCCTTCTATTTTACCTACCGCCAACCAAAACCAGGGATTCCGGGGGCCGCTGGTGAAACGGACAGCTGCTGTGAAATCCCGGAGACCAGCCAAGCGCCATCCTGCTGTCCTTCGGCGGGCAGGCGGGGCTTCACGATCAAAAAGCTCAATAAGATCATGCTCTGGGTCGTCACCCTTTTCGTGCTAGCCTTCACCTTCTTCCCAAACTACGCCGGAACTCTACTGCGCGGCAAGAAGGAGGTCGCCAAGACTGTTGGCCTGGAGCGGATCACCGTGCGGATCGAGGGGATGACCTGCGCGGCCTGCGCTGTCACCATCGAAAAGTCCTTGGACAAGGTTCCCGGCGTGGCCGAAGCTGAAGTGAGCTACGAAAAACGGCAGGCCATCCTGGGGTTCCAGCCAGGCGCCAAACCTGTTCGGAAGGCCATTCTGGACGCAATTCAGGAAGCGGGGAATTACCAGACGACGTTCCAGGATGACCCCGAGATTCCATCCTGGGCTCCGTAAGTAGCTTGCGCGGTTCCCGATTTCGGGTGGTGCTCCCGCCCCGGGGCAATGGAGCGAAGGCGGCGACAATGGCGAGGAGCGGGCGCCGCGGGGAACTCGCGCCACAGGCGCGGGTCGAACCGATGTGAGCGGAACGCAACAAAAAGAAAACAAAGGGTATTTCAATAATTACGCCCTAAAAGAAGAGCACGGCCTCAATCCAAGACCTGCCCCAACAACGTCCGGTTCCTCACAGGATTTGCCGGTTGTTGAGAGGAACTGTAGTCTAAAGTTATGTTCTCACTGTTCCGCTTGTCTCAAAAAGCTCTATTTCGCCATGGTTGGAGGGCATGAGCCATGGATGATACCGCGGTTCGCGCTGCTCGAGTCATGGGGAGCCAGTCCGCCATGCTGCGACGCCGGATGTCCCTGAGCCAGCCGGATTACGGCGAAGCTCCCACGGGTATGCTCTTCAAACGAACCGTGAAGGTGCCCAAAGATGCCGATCTCCAACGGCTTTTGGCTAAATGGAACCCAGGCATGAGCCAAACAGCCCTTGGCGATCTCATGGGAACGGTGCTTCGTTGGAACGGTCTTCCCCGCCCTACAGCGGCGGCCCCCGGACAGAATCTGTTGATTCCCACGGTGGTTCCCCACGGCCAGCGGCCTTCCATGGCTCGGCCTACCCAGGATCCCTTGTCAAGAAAAGGCCTTCACGCCGTCAAGATGCCGCGATCCGATCAGTTTACTCTGAAAGCTCGATTGGCCGAGCATCGGGCCCGGACAAGCCACGGCATCTGGGTCACCGACACCGACAGCGGCCAGGCGCTGGGGGGAAGCCAAGTCAAAATGCAGTTCCAAACCAACCTTTGGGGCTCCCGGGCTTAACCTGTTTTCTGGCTAAGATTCTCCCTTGCCACCAATCTTTCCCGCAGGGAAGGGATCCCCGCGGCTAACTCGCCCCCAGATGACCCACATTGAACAACCAGTGGCGCAAGCTCTCGGGCAAGTTGGGGATTTCGTCCACGGCTTCTCCCCGAAAGATGACTCCACCCGCATCGAAGGTATCGATGGAGCGTCGGAGCCGCCGGAGCGCATCCTCGACTTCGCTCTCAGGTGCGAGTTTTTTTCTGCACGTCAGCTCTGAGGCCAGGCGCAGGAGTTTCCTCGCTGGCCGGCCTTTGGCCAACTCCAGGTGGCCCAGCTCGCAGAAGCAGATCGCCTCGAGGAGTTCGAGGCCCACGGTTCTGGCAAGTCCGTGGGCGCGCTGCAACAAGAGATCACTCTCCTCGAGGCAGCCTCGCCGCCTCTCGAACACGGCCATCTGGAGCAGTGTTTGGGGCTCGCCAAGACGATCGCCAGTCTCCCGATGATGGTCCAAGGCTAGCCTGAAGAACCTTCTGGCTTTTTCCGCCTTGCCTTGTCCGGCGTAGACACTCGCCAAATTGCCCAGAGTCGCGGCAACGGCTTGCCGGTTTCCCACCTCTCTAAAAAGGGCCAGCGCCCGTTCGCAAGCGATTTTGGCCTTGGCGAGCTGTCCAAGGAATCGGTGGAAGCCCGCCAGATTATTGAGGACTCGCCCCATTAGATCGGAGTTTCCCTCCGCGCGATGGAGTCGGAAGGCTTTCTCCGAAAGTCGGCGAGCCACTTCGAGTTCACCGCCTTTCCAGTGGCAAAGGGCCAAAAACGTCATGGCTCTGGCCTCTCCGCCACCATCACCGGCATTGCGAAAGAGGGTGATGAGCTCCTCGAAGAGCCGGAGAGCCTGCCGCAATCGGCCCTGGAGCAGACGGATGCGAGCGACTCCGTAGAGACTTTCTCGCTGCCCCTCTTGCCACTGAATGGCCCGGGCTTCCTCGTGTGCCCAGTCGTGTTGGGCGGCGGCCTCTTCCAGTCGGCCCTGGACGAGCAACACCTTGGTTGCCAGCTCGTTGCGGGCTTTCACGCTGCATTTGGTCCACTGAGGAACAAGCCCCAGATAGGCTTCATAGAGCTGCTCGGCATCTCCATGGACATATCGGGCCCCGGCATAGCGTGCGCCAGCCAGGAAGCAATCCTGGGCCTTGTCGATCTCGCCGGCCTCCCTCCAGTGGCTGCCGGCTGGGGCGAGGAATTCTTCTCCAAGCCCCTCCATCGCCTTGGCGACCTTCTGGTGCAATCCACGCCGTTGCTCCGCGGCCATCTGATGATAGAGAACATCCCGGATCTTGTCGTGGACAAAGCGGAGAGCATCGAGGGAACCGAGCTCCAGGATCTGCATTCGCACGAGCTGATCCACGGCATGGAGCATTTCCATTTCAGTAAGATCAGTGGTCTGATTCAAGAGATCGAGGTCGGCTTCCCGGCCAATGGTGGCAAGGATCGAAGCGACGGACTTGGCATTGGGTGGAAGCCTCCGCAACTGCCGTTCCAGGAGATCTCGGAGCGCGTGCGGCAACGGAATCGCTTGGTAAAACGCGGCGTCATCCTCGATCTCTCCCAGCTCCAGCACCCGCCAACGACCATCAGGATCACGATAGAGTAAACCTTCGGCCAAAGCAGACCGGAGGTATTCGGAGAGGAAGCGGGGATTGCCTTCGGACTGGCGGTGGAGAAACCGTATGAAAGCCGCTGGCGGCCGAGGGATCGCCAGCATGTCGATGACCATCTGGGTGATGGATGAGAGATCCAGGCGTGGAAGGGTCCAGTGGACAAGCTTCGGTTCCTCAAGTAAGCGCCGCAACCCTGACCTGGCCTCTCCCTCAAGATGGGTTCCGACGATGAGGAGCGGGGTTTTGGCCAACACCTCTGACCGGACGATGAATTGAAGGCATCCCAGGGTCAATTCATCAGCCCAATGGAGGTCATCAAGGATAAGCAAGAGGGGATGCCGCTTGGACAACGCGGTCAATGTTTCGGTGAGGTCGGCAAAAAGGCGGGCCCTCGCCTCGGCGGCGGGCAGTTTGGCCGGATCGGGATGGAGCCCCTGTCCGGCGAGGATTCCCAGGGATGGTTCGTACATGGAGAGAACCTTCCCTCGGCGGCCCAGAATCCGCTCCGCCTCCGCCCCCCCAAGCTCGCGACAGTGATCCGCTATCGTCTGGAGTGGTTTCCGAAAAGCGTGGAACGGGGTTCCACGGCCAGGCAAGGTGAAAGAGGTGTCCCCGGCACTGGGCTGCGGGTAGCAGTCGCCGGCAAGAACAAACACCCCCATATCCCTGGCAAGCCTGGCGATCTCGGAAGCCAGTCTGGTCTTGCCGATCCCGCTTTCCCCGGTAAGAAAAACAAGAGTTCCCTTCCCGGCAAACAGGTTATTCAACTGCCGCTTGACCCATCCTAGCTCAGCCTCGCGCCCGGAAAAACCTGGGTGGTAGAGATAGGATCGCGAAGGCGGTCCAGGCCGGGAAATCTGGGCCGCCCCGAGTCGTCGCAGGGCGACCGCCAGATCGTCGGCGTAACCAAGGCGAGCTCGGGGCTGCTTGGCAAGGAGTTTCACGACTAGAGTGTCCAGTTCTGGAGCAATCCCGTCCACAAGGGCAGAGGGAGGCGTTGGCCTCGCTTCGAGATGCATCCTGGCGAGCTCGGCTGCCGAGTCTGCCCTAAACGGGAGATGCCCCGTTAATAGCTCGTAAAGGATACAGCCTATAGAGTAAAGGTCAGCCCTGGCATCGACAGATTCACCACGGATTTGTTCGGGTGCGCAGTACAAAATGGTGCCGAAGGCTCCCGCGTCCAAGTCAAGAGTTTCTCGTCCGGGTTGCCGACCGGCAAGGGCTACGAGGCCGAAATCGAGAATGATCGGCAGGCCGTCTTTTCCCACAAGGATGTTCTCTGGCTTGATATCCCGATGCACAATCCCTTCGCCGTGAAGAAAAGCCAGTGGCCCGCAGAGCTCGGCGATGAGGGTGAGAGCCCTTTCCAAATCACCTCCCGCGGCTGCCGGCCGGTTCTCCGCCGCACTCCGAGGCCAAAGAGATTCGCTTTCATCCCCGGAAAAAGCCGCCTCCAGACTCTCCTCCGCCAAACGTGCCGTGGAAATATCCCACTCGGTGGCCCTGTCTCTGGGAAGATCGGGCGCCAACAAGTATGAAGCCACCTTTTCGGTCCACCAGCCTCCATCGCTCCAGTGCCTTGTAGATGGAGGGGCGGAAGTCGATTCTCCCACCACCGGCTGCCCCGGGACCGGGATTTTCCATAGCTCGTGGCGGGCGAAATGGCGGAGCGTCTGCCCTTGGAGCCATTTCATTGCGTACCATGGGACACCATCTTCCACGCCTTGGGAAACGATGGGCACAACGCCGGGATGCCGCACTCGCGCCAGGGCATCAATTTCCCGCCGGATAGCCTGGACGGCGCTCCGTTGCAGGTGGACCACCGTCTTGAGTGCGAAGATCTCCGAGGTTTCGGGGTGGCGTGCAGCATAAACAACGCCCATCCCGCCCTGGCCAAGGGGTTGAAGGATTTCGTAGGGGCCTATGTTTTGAGGAATTTTCATCCTTGGCTCTGCGGTCTCCAGCGGTGATCGATTGGGTTTTTGGAGCACCAACGAGCAGCTTGGCAACGAACACAAGCCTCGGGATGCTTCGGCCTCCCACGAGAGTGGGCGAATAGCATCATAACAAGCAAAAAAGTTGATTGTCACGACTATCCGGGCAAGACGTGGGAATCTGCTGCTAGAAAATCGACCGACAGAAGAATTTCAAGAGCGGGTCTGGTAGGATTGGTGAGACGTGGTCCTCCCCCAAGAAAGCAAGTCAATGCTCATGTTTAAGAGTCAGATAACACCTGTAAAAACAGATCCTGGTGGAGTTCTTTTTTTTTCCGACGTTCACTTGGGAAGTCCCTTGGCGCCTCCACAGGAGCGGATTATTGAATTGCTGGATCGGCACCGCCGTAAAATTCGCTCGGTTTTCATTTTGGGGGATTTGTTCGATTTTTGGTACGGTTACAAGACAGTGATCTTCCACCGATTTTTGCCCTTGTTATTCCAGCTCCGCCAGATCACGGATTCTGGGATTGCGGTGCATTACATTGCCGGCAACCACGATTTTCGGCTGGGTCCCATCTTCTCGGATCATCTGGGGGTGAAGACCTACGATGGCGCTATTGAGACCTTTATTGGCGGGCTTCGACTCTATTTGGCCCACGGTGACCTTGTGGACACGAAGGATCGGGGCTATCGCCTGCTCCACAGGCTGGTGCGGAGTCGCCTCATGGACTGGATGATCCGGATGGTTCCTCCCGACCTTGGCTGGAAACTTGCCATGGCGGCATCTCACGGTTCCCGGGGCACCTCGTCCAAGATTCCGGGTCAGCGGCGGGAACTGTTCGGCCGCTTTGCGGACCAACTGTACAAGCAGGGCTTTGACGGAGTCATTTTGGGTCATGCCCACGATCCTCACCTGCTCTGGCGGGAACGGGAAGGAAAGAAATGCCTTCTGGCCAATGGGGGAGATTGGCTCCGGGGTGGCACTTATCTTCTCTACCGGCCAACGGTGGGGTTTTCTCTCCACACGGCCGGTAATGTGGCCAAAGAGGGGGATCTCCCCACGCCCCTTGGGAAAGGTTGAAGGAGATGGTTCTGGAATGCCCTCAATGCGATATGCTCGAACCTGACGGCGCGGAACTGTGCCCACGAGATGGATCTAGCTTGGAACCCCTCTTCGAAGGGACAGCCATTCTGGCAGGCAAGTATCAGCTCCTGCGACGGATGGGGCGGGGCGGGATGGGCGGCATTTACCAGGCATTCCATCTGGGGTTGAGAAAGATGTTCGCCCTGAAGCTCATCTTGCCCCAAAAGGCCACCGAGCAGTCATTTTTCGCAAGGTTCCGCGTGGAAGCCGAAGCCCTAGGCCGCCTGGAGCACCCAAATATTGTGGCGGTCACCGATTTTGGGATCGAACAGCGGGGAGATGGGCTACCCTACCTGGTCATGGAGTATCTCACGGGGCAGGATCTGGCGACCCACTGTGAAGAGCATGGCCCCCTTTCGCCGGATGAGGCACTCCCAATCTTGGAGGCCATCGCTTCGGGAATCGATTACGCTCACCGGCAAGGCATCCTTCACCGCGACCTCAAGCCGCGAAACATCTTCCTTGCCCGCAATGAAGACGGAAAGATCACCGTTAAGATCCTGGATTTCGGCCTTGCGCGGATTATGGTGAGCCAAGGGGAGTTTCCGTGTCCGGCATCTTTCGGGATGGTGGAGGCGCCTTCGGGAGTTCTCCGTACCGCCAACCCAGACGACGAGACCATGACCATCGGTGCCGCACTTCAGGATCGGCTCTCGTCCGCGGGAGCGCCAATCAATGCAACCCCGTCGCGGGCAGTTTCATCACCTCCAGCCAGTACTGCGCCAGCCCGGGCAGGCTCCACGGACAACACGCTGGTTCTGCCTGAGGGCCTCGACACTCCGGATGATTCGGCATCGAGGGCGGCAAGCCCATGGGACCAGACGCAGGTTATTGCCGGCGCGGCAAACGCCAGCACGGCGGAGCCGCCCGGAATGGCCCGTAGACTTAGCGAAATGGGGCTGTCCGTGGGTTCGACGGAACGGCTAACCCAGATGGGAGCGGTGGTGGGAACGATCCGGTACACTCCGCCGGAAGTTCTTCAAAACCAAGATGCTACTCCTGCATCAGATATCTATTCTTTTGGAGTTCTGGCGTACGAGCTTCTGACCGGCCGGCCCCCCTTCGAAGGGAGCGTCATGGAAATTGCCGGGCAACACTTGCTGGAGTCCCCTCCCCGGCCTTCGGAAGTTGGGCACCACCTAGCGGAAGAATTGGATGAGACGATTCTCCGGCCCCTGGCAAAGGCTCCGGAAGAGAGGCCCCGGACGGCAAAAGTGGCTGTGGAGGAGATCGCCCTTGCCATGGTTGGCCTCCGGAGGCGGGAATGGCGGAGACACCAGATTCCTCGGCGCCTGGCGATGGCCGCGGCCATCGCCCTATTGGCGGTGGCCGCTTCTGGATGGGGACTGGGCAACGAGCTGTTCCATCGGCTGGAGAACATCACCCTTGACAGCCGTTTCCTTCAGACCCCATTGCGGGAGCCAGCACCAGGGTTCCTTTTGGTTTCTATCGATGACGAGGCGCTCCAAAGCCAGGATGACCCGCTTTCGGTCCGGGCCGAGGAAATCTGCTCGACATTGGCTCAGATCCTGGAAGCGGGAGCTCGCCACGTGGCCATCGACTTCTTTTTTCCCAAGTCGTGGTCTCGATCTGCCGCATTTCGGAGGCTCATTCTGAAGTACTCTGATTCCTTGACTCTGGCTTCCCTCTCCGGGGGAAATAACAAAGTGGTGGGTCCGGATTCCTTGTCACGCCTCTTGGCGGTGGCTCTCGGACCTGAGAAACTCCGTGGGCTCTTCGCATTCGTCAATCTTGACCATGACTCCGATGGACTCATTCGCCGAGCCCGTCTGGGCTACGAGATCCTGGACGGGACGATCCATCCCACGTGGCCTGCCCACGCCGCGAAAAGCGTACAGGGGGAAGATGCCCTAAAAACCCCATCGACACAGCGTTTCCTCATCGATTACTCGGTGGATCCCAAGAAGCTCCCGCGAATTCCATGGAACAGCGTTTCCAAGCTTCTCCAAGCCAATCCGGAGCGTTTCAGGGACAAACTTGTGTTGTTCGGCGGGGATTTCACTGGATCGGGGGACATTTTTACGGTACCTCACCACCAGACCAGACCGTGGCAACTTCCAGGGCTGACCCTCCAAGCCCTTGCGGTGAGCACGATCTTGAAAGGATTTCCGGTCCACCACGCCAAGTTGTTTCCGGTACTGCTCGGCCTCGGGTTTTACTTGGCGGCCCTGACCGCGGTCATTCTCTGCCTTCGGCGGCTGTGGGCCGCCCTGGTCCTGGGAGCCGCGGGAATGAGCTACATATTCATTGCATTCGCCGTCTTTCACAAGAGCCTCCTTCTGCTGCCCATCGTGATGCCCGTCACCGTTGCCACCGCCGCCGCCGGAGCAGCCTGGCTCCTTCGAAGGAGGCTCTCTCCCTTCCCAGCCCAAGGAGATGCTTAACCATGAAACGAAAGACGAGATTCCCAAAGATATTTCTGCTCCAGGAGTCACTTAGTTCATGTACAGCGGCTCCCGTGTCGCGAACTCCGCGACGTGTCGTCAGGACTCTGGGGCTGCTCTTCTCTTGGTGTCTGACTCTGTTCTCCCCCTTCCATGCCGCGGCGCAAGAGCCCGTGGCCATCGTGACATCGCTCAAGGGTCCCGTCCAAATTCCGCATCGGGGGGAGGATCAAGAAAAGGCCAGCCTGGAGCTCTTCCAGGCGCTGGAACCAAGCTCGGTTCTGGAGCTGGCCCCCGAAGCCACGGTCATCCTGGCGTTCGTGGACGGTTCCCGTTACGAGATCCGGGGACCTGCCAAGGTGACCATGGCGCAAAGTGGCCCGCGGAGAACTTTCGGCCGCGTCATGGAATTGACCAAGGTTTCACCGATCCCCGAGCTGCCAGCCATCGCGGTAGCGCAGAATACAGGATCCCATGGTGGTGCTATCTCTCTGTCCAGAAAGTTCAACGCAAACAAGAATCGATGCCCGGCAAGCTACGTGATAGCCTCGGCCCCGCGACTGCTTTTCTCCCCCATCGAGGGTGCAAAGGGGTATCTTGTCATCATCGAAGTCAACGATGAAACCCCTGCCTACCGGGGGGAAACCAAGACGACGGAGCTTGTGGTGCCGAAGGGAAAGCTCGATCCGGGAACCCATTACAAATGGCGTGTCGAGGCGATCTTCGAGTCTGGAGAAAAGAGGGCGGTCCGTGGGCCGTACCGGTTCTGGACCCTCCCGGCGAACCGCGTGGAAGCCCGCACCAAGCTTCTGAAATCGGTGGAAGGCATCGGTGATGCAAGCTCCTGGTCCCTTTTGGCGGCGATTGACCGCCAACTGAATCTCCGTTTCGATGCGATCCACGATTTGCGGACCGCCCTGAAGCTCGATCCCGACAACAGGCAGTTCAAGAAAGCCCTGAAACTCCTGGAACAGCAAAGTCTGCGTTGATCTGAGATCCGGCTTGCCCGGGAGGGAGGAAATTCGGCCGGCTTGGTTGGCGAGGAACGGGAGCGGATGCGAGTGGGCCGAGCGGAACACAACACAAGAAAAGAAACTTCCAGACGATGGGTTTTGGAGGTTTGGGGGAGAGGATTCGGGGAACTTTTGCACGATTCGCGGAGTGGGGAGAGTGAACGTCGGGAAACCGCAATCAATCCGACCATCGGCTTTTCCATTGAAGGGTCCGCGGAATGTGTGGTTTCCGCGTGATGCACCCCCCATGGAGGAAGAAGACGATGTCGAAGCACTCACTCCGCTACCTGGTTCTGGGACTGGTTCTCCTGGCACCCTTGGCCCACGCCGAAACACTGGACGAGGTCCTGGCGAAGAATTACGAGGCCCGAGGCGGTCTTGAGAAAATCAGGGCGCTCAACACGGTTCGGGTTGAAGGCAAAATGGTCATGGGCGGAATGATGGAGGCGCCCTTCACGCTGCTTTGGAAGCGACCGAACAAGATCCGGATCGATTTCGTTTTCCAGGGCAAGACGGGTAGCCAGGCCTACGACGGCGAGACGGCCTGGATGTACATACCGTTCATGGGAAAGGCCACGGCCGAGCTCATGGGCGAAGACGAGCGGAAGGCTATCGAGGATCAGTCGGATTTTGACGGGGCCCTGGTGGATTACGCGGAAAAGGGGCACAAGGTAGAGTATCTTGGCATCGAAGAGATCGATGGAACCGAAGCCCACAAGCTGAAGCTCATCAAGAAGAGCGGTGAAGAGATTCTTCTCTACCTGGATGGCGAGTACTACTTGGAGATCAAGTCGGTAAGCCGCCGGACGATCCGCGGGCAAGAGGTGGAAATCGAGAGCGTAATGGGTGACTACAAAGATGTGAAGGGCCTGATGATCGCGCATTCGGTGGAGATCAAGCGCGTAGGCATGCCTCAGGGCCAGATGATGACCCTGCAAAAGATTGTCCCCAATGTGGAAATCGACGACTCGAAGTTTGTCATGCCCAAAGAGGAGGCTGCGAAAGATCCGGACGAAGCGGCACCAAGCGATGAGGGCCACAAGGGGCAGGTGAAGAGGGAAGAAAAGGAGGGCGAATCGGATAAACCGGCTGGCAAGAAGGGTTCCGAAACCCCAATAACCGACGACGGGGAGTGAGGCGACGCCATGAGACACCTTTCCAAGATGACGAGCTTGTGTCTGGCCGCGGTTACGGTTTTGCTTTGCTGGAACGGGGTTGAGGCCGGCACTAGGATTGATTCGAACACTTTCGGCGCGCTCCGGGCGCGGGCCATAGGCCCCGCCGTGATGAGCGGCCGTATAAGTGCCCTGGACGCAGTCCAGGAAAAGAGCCTGACGATCTATGTGGGCGCCGCCACGGGGGGCGTCTGGAAATCCATCGACAGTGGGACAACGTTTAAGCCGATCTTCGATGAGTACACGCAATCCATCGGCGCAATCCGGATCGATCCGGGGGATCCCAAAACCGTCTGGGTAGGAACCGGCGAATCCTGGACGAGGAACAGCACGTCGGTGGGCACGGGTCTTTACAAGAGTACGGATGGCGGCAGGTCCTGGAAGCTCACGGGCCTTGAAAAATCGGAGCGGATCGCCGATATTCTCGTATCGCCGACTGACGGTAATATCGTCTACGTCTGCGCGACGGGGAGGCTTTGGAGCTCCGGCGGGGAGAGGGGTGTCTACAAGACAATCGATGGCGGCAAAAGCTGGGAAGCGGTGCTCACGGTGGATGGAGAGACCGGCTGCGCCGACATCTCCATGGACGCGAAACAACCGGACACTCTATTTGCGGCCACGTGGCAATTCCGTCGGCAACCTTGGACTTTTTCATCGGGAGGCCCCGGCAGCGGCCTTTACAAGACCACGGACGGCGGGAAAAACTGGAAGCCCGTGACCCAAGGGCTTCCGGAGGGTGAGCTGGGGCGCATCGCGGTAGCAGTCGCTCCTTCGGACCCCAAGATTGTGTATGCCACCGTGGAAGCGAAGGATACGGCGCTTTACCGGTCGGAAGATGGAGGGGAGAGCTGGGCGAAAGTGAACTCCTCGTTCCTGGTCCGGGCGCGGCCCTTCTATTTTTCGGTGCTGACGGTGGATCCTACCGATTCTGACATCCTGTACAAGCCAAGCCTCATGCTGGGGATCAGCACCGACGGCGGAAAGTCCTTCAACTCGATGTTCTCCGGCGGTTTCGGAGGGGCAGTTCATCCCGATCACCACGCTCTTTGGGTTAACCCAAGCGACCCGCGGCTCGTCTTGTTGGGTACGGATGGGGGCCTCTACATTTCGCGAGACCAGGGGCACCACTTCCAACATGTACGTTCGCTTCCGGTCTCCCAATTCTACCGGGTGAGCTACGACATGGACTACCCGTACAACGTCTATGGCGGACTCCAGGACAACGGGTCGTGGCGGGGACCATCGGCTTCGGGAGGCGGTATCGAGAACCGGGACTGGGAGAACGTGGGTTTCGGTGATGGCTTCTACGTTTGGAAAGATCCCGGAGATCCGGAGCTCCTCTATTCAGAGTATCAAGGGGGTGAGATCCAACGGTTGAACCTCACCACAGGTGAGTACAAGGAGATTAAGCCTTACCCCGCGGCGGGTGAGCCCAAGTACCGGTTTCACTGGAACGCGCCTATCATCGTTTCACGGCACTACGATGGGACACTCTACTTTGGCGCCCAGAAGCTCCTTCGCACGATGGATCGCGGCGAGAGCTGGGAGGAGCTGTCCGGGGACCTGACCACCAACGACCCCGACAAGCTGAAGCAGGAGGAGTCTGGCGGTCTGACCATCGATAACTCGACGGCGGAGAACCATTGCACCATCTACACCATCAGCGAATCGCCCCTGGATCCGGCACTGCTCTGGGTGGGCACGGACGACGGCAATCTCCAGGTAACCAGAAACGGCGGCAAGAGCTGGACGAACGTCATCAAGAATGTTCCCGGGCTACCACCCAACACCTGGGTAACGGGCGTCGATGCCAGCAACCATGACCGCGGCACTGCCTACATCACTTTCGACGGGCATAGAACCGGCGATATGGAGACCTACGTCTACCGCACCACGGATTATGGAGAGAGCTTCAGCACCCTGACGACCGACCAGATCGAGGGTTACGCGTTGGTGATCCGCGAGGATCTCCAAAATCGGGAGCTTCTCTTTCTGGGAACGGAATTCGGACTGTACATCTCCCTGGATGGTGGCGCCAACTGGGCTCGTTTCAAAGGGGACCTGCCGAAGGTGGGCGTCCGGGATCTAGCGATTCATCCCAGGGAAAACGACCTGATCATTGGGACCCATGGCCGCGGCATCTTCATCCTGGACGACCTGACGCCGATCCGCTCCTTGACGTCGCAGATCCTTGGGTCGAAAGTGGCACTTCTTCCGGCGCGGCCCGCGATCCAGCGGCTCTCTGGCGGTGGCCAGGGCTGGCCGGGTGGCGATGAATTCGTGGGCCGCAATCCACGGGCGGCCGTAGCCATTACTTACTACCTCAAGCGACGCCACATCTTCGGTGACCTGAAGTTGGAGATTTACTCTCCGGATGGCGAGCTCCTCAAGACATTGCCAGGCGGCAAGCAGAAAGGGATCAACCGAGTCTACTGGCCCATGCGCCTGGAGCCCCCGAAGATCGCTCCCGCCAGTTCGCTGGTTCCGGCCTTCGCTGGCCCCCGCGTGGCGGAAGGCAGTTACCGGATCAAGCTCATCAAGGGAAAGAAGAGCTACGAAGCGGAGTATGAAGTGAGGGCCGATCCGCGATCACCTCATTCTCCTGAAGAGCGGCGGCTTCAGTACGAGACGTCCATGAATCTCTACAGGATGCTCGAACGTCTTACCTACCGCGTCGATTCGCTGGTCGATCTTCGGGATCAGGCGAATGCCCGCGCCGAAGGTCTTCCCAAGGAAAGCGGCCTCCGGAAACAGCTCTCGGGCTATGCCAAAGAGCTGGACGACTTCCGAGCCAGTATCGTGGCGACTAGCGACGCCGGGTGGCTTTCCGGAGAAGAAAAACTACGGGAGCGACTGGGCGCCTTGTACGGCGGTGTTGTGGGCTACGACGGGAAGCCCAGTAGATCTCAGCTCGATCGGATGGTGGTTCTGGAAGCCCAGCTGGCCAAAGCTGAGAAGGCGCACGCGACACTGACCGGCTCGCCGGTGGAAGAATTGAACAACTCCTTGGCATCGGGTGGGCTTGAGCCTCTCCGACTCATGAGGCAGGAAGACTGGAAAAAGGAAAAGTCCTAACCTGTAAAAGGGGCGGTTCGTGAACCGCCCCTTTTGATGGTTAGAGGCTCTAGAAATTACTCCATTGAGCCCACGGGCTTCACCACCGATTTCTTGTATCTTAGATCTTCGGCCATGGCCTTGATCTCGGACAGATCGCGCACCATCTCACTCCAGCCGTACCACAAGGCGTAGTCGGGATTCATATGGAAGGCTCCCTGGAAGGCCCTCATCCGGTGCTTGAGGTGCATGACGAAGAGCCTCTGCTCGATGGGGGTCGGTGCGTCGTGGAAGGTCAAGAGGTCAGGGAACGGGTAGGCGTAGCTTTCGGGTTTTGGAAGAACGCCATCCTTGTAGAGGCCGGCGATGACCCGGATTGCTTGGGCCAACAGATGATCGACCCGTCGAATAAGGTCGTCGCCCTTCTTGAACTCCGCCCGTGCAAAGTTCTCCGAGTGGCACTGGCTACAAGCCTTGAGAAGTTTGTTGCGCTCCTTGTCGAAGGCCTCCTGTGTGAGGCGAGCAACGTCGGCCGCCTTGACCACTTCCAGCCGCGCAGTGGGATTGCCCTGGGGATCGAGAACACCAAGAGCCTGGAGAATGGTCACCTGATCCGCTTTCCACTGTTCGTCTTCGGGAAGTGGTAGTCGAACGGCAAGGAAGCCCCACGGCGTCCGCACCTCGTGATCTCCATCCTGCATGTGGCAGGTCTGGCAGGTGGGGGCTGCCGAAGATTCTGGAAGAATCCCGTTCTGCTTCAAGAGGGCACGGACTCCGTGTTTGGAGGAGGAGTACATCTCCCACTGAGGATGGTCGAAGCCCATGTGGCAAGTCTGGCAGGCCTGGGGTTGAAGCGCTTCCTTGACGGAAAAGAGGTGGCGCGTGTGGCACGCATCGCACGAAGCAAGTCCAAAGCCCGCGCCCGCCTTCTTGATGGCCTTGATATCGTCCTCGCTTTTGAGACCGATCTTATGGCAACCGCCGCACCCTTTCATCCCTTCGGAGAGGGCCATGGGAAGCCAATGAGTCGTAGGCATGGCCTTCATCGCGGCCCAAGCAAGGGCATGCTTGCCTCTGCTAAATTGATCGACCCTTTCTTGGTGGCAGGTTGCGCAGGTCTCCGGAGTGGGGATCTGGACTTTCTCCACGTCCTGGGCCGACGTGTGACCCTCGCCGTGGCAAACCGAGCAATCGACCTCATTCTGGCTATGTTTGCTCAATTGCCAATCCGTGACGATGCTGGGTGTGACCTCTTTGTGGCACTCAACACATTTCTGGGCCAAAGCACTGGACTCCAAAAGGAGAATCGTGCAGATGAGTATCATTCGTTTCAGGTTCATTGTGAGTCTCCTGGTGTGGGTCAAGCTCAAGATTGGATCGTGGGACGCCCATAGGGCAGAACTCTTGAAAACCGCTTTCTTTTCTTTGAGTTGGGGTCCGCTCGCGGCGGCGGCAGTCCGTCCGCCGCCACTCGCACTTCATCGGCCCCAGACGGGGCTCAAAGCCCTGAAAACGCATCACGAACCGACATTTCTGAAACCATCAAGTAGGGATATCCCGCCAGAAAAAGCCTCCGCGGGCAGGTTCCGGCCAGCGAAAGGTCCCGGTCTTCAGCACGCGACGAGCCAGGCTCCCTAAAATAGAATAAAGAATAGGAAACTCTCAAATGCTCCACATTGATCCTTGAGGGACGGCGTCGCCATGAGGGAAACTGCTTCGCGAGTGCTCCAGCGGCTCCTGGATCTTGCTTATCCTCCACTTTGTATCCACTGCCATGGACCCGTGGAGACCGGTCATGACAAAGCTCCTTCGGCTCTTTGTGCCGATTGCTGGAACGACTGTGTGCCGATTACAGAGATTGCCTGCACAAGATGCGGACTGCCGACGATGGATCAAGAGGTAGCCATGGCAGAATGCGAGGAGTGCCAGCAGCACCCTCCGCCATGGATTGCCTCCCGCTCCGCCTTCATCTATCGGGAATCTCCGCCTCTTCGTTCGATGCTGCTTCGCCTCAAGCACTCCAGCGATCTGACACTGCCGGGAGAGCTCGCGCTCCAAATCCATCGAGCCGCGGCGGAAGCGGCGGAGCAGCTAGAGAGGTTCTCTCTCTGCCCAGTGCCCCTCCACTGGACTCGCCGACTGCGCCGTGGTTTCAACCAATCGGAGCTCCTGGCACGCGACCTGGCCAAGCTCCTTGACGCCTCGGTCAGCCAACCCTTGATGCGACCGCGGGCAACCCGTTTCCAGAAAGGGAGCCGAGCCGAACGCCTTCGATCCATGCATGGGGCCTTCCGAGTGGGCTCCGGGAGCGTAGTTCAAGGGCGGGATTTCTTGCTCATCGATGATGTCATGACAACGGGCGCGACGGCGGGAGCATGCGCATTTGCTCTACTGGAGTCGGGAGCACGGCGGGTAGCGGTGGCAACGATCGCTCGGTCGCGCCTCCCGAGTTCGATGGAAAGCCTAGAGTAACGCCGACCCACTTCTCCATCGGGCGAGATCGGCCACAGTCAGATCGCACTCCTTGGAGAGCTGTGCAACCAACCGTTGAAGTTCCTCCGGGGAGCCTGACTTCGAGGATTCCTCAAGCCGTTTCGCGAACGCGGATATCGTGACAAGCCCGAGCATAGCCGAGCTTCCCTTGAGAGTATGGGCGCCGGCCCAGATTTCGTCGGGATCGACCGCTGCGAGAGCACGAGCCAGTCTGTCCAAGTTCTTGCCCCTGGTTTTGACGAAGGCTTCGATGGCCTCGTCCACTCCATCGACACCGATAATGGTCTGGAGTTGTTCGAGGCGAGACAAGTCAAGTCGGTGGAGACCGAGGTCAGGGTCCGAGGAGTTTTCCCCGCTCCCTGGTTCCACTTCCAGTCCTTGCGGTTTTCGCGGCAGAGGCTCAGGGGTCTCGACCCGGGCAGGCAACCAGCATCGGAGAACGGCAAATAGTTCTTCGTCGGTATAGGGTTTGGCAAGGTAGTCATCCATCCCGGACCGGAAACACTTTTGTCGCTCTTCCTCCAACGCGTGTGCCGTCACCGCGATTACGGGAAGGTGCTCCGTTTCCCCCTCTCTGGCCCGAAGCCGCCTCGTGGCCTCGTAGCCGTCCATTTCGGGCATTTGGCAATCCATAAAAACAAGGTCATACGACTCCTTCTCGATGGCTTTGAGGGCCTCCTGACCGTTTTGCGCGGCATCGACCTCGTGCCCCATCTCCACAAGGAAACGTTCGAGAATTAAACGGTTCACGGGATGGTCCTCCACAACCAAAAGACGACAAGGGGCCAGTGGCACAGCCTTCTTCATCGACCGGACTTCCCCATTTTTTGGCAACTGGGTCCCGGGAAGCGGGATTTCAAACCAAAAGCAGGAGCCCACGCCGACTTCGCTTTCTGCGACGAGCTCCCCCCCCATAAGCTCCACAAGGCGTCTGGAAATAGTGAGCCCAAGGCCGGTTCCTCCCATGAACTTTCTTGTGGAACTCGCCTCCTGGGTAAAGGGCATAAAAATTTCAGAAAGCTTGTCGGGGGAGATCCCAATCCCAGTATCCCTTATGGAGAAGAGGATCCAATCTCCTCCCCTGGTCTCTGAAGGCCCCGCAGTCAGGCGTATCGAGCCCCCTCGTGTGAACTTTACAGCGTTGCCAAGTAGATTGACCAAAACCTGGTGCAGCCTCTGTGGATCTCCCAGGTGCCAGCCGGACACAAGTTCTGGAAGATCAACCCGGATCTTGGTTCCCGCCTCCTGAGCAGACGGGCTCAAAACGGCGACAACTCCGTCGATGACATGATGGAGATGAAAGGGCGCGGAATCAATGGTGAGCATCCCCGCTTCGATCTTACTCAGGTCGAGGACGCCATCAACCAGCCGTCGCAGTGAACTCGCCGTGGCGACCAGCATTTCGGCATACTCACTGCCGCGCTCGGGCAACTCCACCCTGCGCAACAAGCTGGAGACTCCGATCATGGCGCTCAAAGGCGTCCGGATCTCGTGGCTCATGTGAGCCAGGAATTGGCTCTTTGCCTCACTGGCTGCCACGGCCGCATCCTTGGCCTCCTCAAGCTCTTTCATGATGCGTTTCCGCTCGGTAATGTCCTGGGCCAGACAGACGATCGCCTCTGGTTGACCAGAGCGGTCATAAACGATGGCTGCGGAGACTGACATGGACATAGAGAGTCCAAACTGAGTCCTGTACTGCTTTTCCAGGCCTTTCAGGACCCCTTCCTCCAGCAAGCGCCTTGATTCCTCTTCCGAAAAATAAGAGCCTTCGACCACCAGCTTGGAAAGAGCGGTTCCCGCCAACTCGCCTTCTTCACAGCCCAAAAGTTGGAGCAACGCAAGGTTTGCACTGACAATGTTTCCCCGCGGGTCCGCGACAACGAGATGATCGGCCATGGAACCAAGAATCTCGCCAAGAAAGCTCTTCTCGACGGTGGTCACCTGAAGTGCTTTGGCCATCTGGCCAATCTCTTGGACCAGAAGTCCCATGGTCCCGACATCATCGGTTGAGCCATCTGCCTTAACGGAGACCGGCTTGCCGTCGGAAGCGCAAAGGGCGATTTCCTTCAGGTTTTGAAGGGGTACAACGATGGAGCGATCCAGCCAAACCGCGACTCCGATAACAATGAGAAGAGACACTCCCCCCAACGAGATCACAAGGGCCGCAGCCCCGCCAAGAACCACCTGGCACACGACAAGACAAGCCGCCGCGGCAGCTCCAGCGGCAGCCAGTGCCACGATGGAAAGTCCCACTAACACCTTTTGCCGTGTCCGCATCCCGCCTCCTTTTTATCCTATTTCATAGCACCAAAATTGGAGCTGTCCAAGAAAAGGCAAGGCCCAAAAGGTCGAAGGAAGGTGTCAGCCCTCTGCTCTAAAACCGTTGGGAATGCGATGAAGACGAAAGCCTCCTTCACTCCAGTCGATGCGAAGTAAATCTCCGGCCTGGATCTCTTCGGCGAGGATTTTGGGGGCCAAAAAATCCTCGATGCGCCGCTGCAAAACTCTTTTGAGGGGCCGCGCACCGAAGTCGGGATCGTAGCCTTCCCTGGCGATTTGGAGTCGAGCCGCCTCTGTGAGTTCCAGTCTCATCTCCCGCTCCACCAGGCGTTGGTTAAGACGCTGGAGCTGGAGTTCGACGATCCGCACCAAATCTTCCTCCCGGAGGTTCGTGAAGGTCAGGACTTCATCGACGCGGTTCAAGAACTCTGGCCGGAAGATCCGTCGAAGCTCCCTCTTGAGGAGCTTGTCAAGGTCCTTACGGGGGACGTTGGAATCCGCGATGAGATGTGAGCCTATGTTGGAGGTCATGATGATGACGCTGCTCCTGAAATCCACGGTCCGCCCTTTGGAATCAGTGAGTCGGCCGTCGTCGAGAATCTGTAGGAAGATGTTGAAGACGTCGCCATGAGCCTTTTCTACTTCGTCGAAGAGAATGACGGAGTAGGGCCGCCGTCGGATGGCCTCGGTGAGCTGTCCCCCTTGGTCGTGGCCCACATATCCGGGAGGCGCGCCAATGAGGCGGGCGACGGAGTGCCTTTCCATGTATTCGGACATATCGATGCGGATCATCGCCTGGTCGTCGTCGAAGAGAAAATCCGCCAGCGCCCGAGCCAACTCGGTCTTACCGACACCGGTCGGCCCTAGAAAGAGGAAGGATCCCAAGGGTCTATTGGGATCAGAGAGTCCTGATCGCGATCGCCGGATGGCGTTGGAAACCGCTTCTACCGCCCGATCTTGACCCACCAAGCGACGATGGATACGGGATTCCATGGCCAGGAGTTTTTTTCGTTCTCCCTCCAAGAGCCGAGTGAGGGGAATCCCGGTCCACTTGGCGATAATCTGTGCTATATCCGCGGGGCGGACCTCTTCGCGGAGCAAGCTTTGCTCGCCGCTGAGCTCCTGAAAGCGCTCTTCGTGGTGGGCGAGTTTACGCTGGAGATTTCGGAGGACGCCGTACCGGAGCTGGGCGGCTTTTTCAAGGTCTCCTTCCCGGCTCGCGGCTTCGGCGGCAAGGCGCGTCTGCTCGATTTCCTCCTTGATCCCCCTGATCCCCAGGAGTGCCTCCTTCTCGTTCTGCCATTGTGCCTTGAGAGCCGACGCTCGCTCAGAAAGGTCGCCGATTTCTTTTTCGATGATCTGAAGCCGCTTCCCACTAGCCTCATCCACTTCGAGTTTTACGGCTTCGCGCTCAATCTCTAGCCGCCGAATCCGACGCTCCAACTCATCGAGCTCCGCTGGCATGGAATCGATTTCCATTCTGAGGGCTGCCGCGGCTTCATCAATGAGATCGATCGCTTTGTCAGGAAGAAACCGGTCCGCGATGTACCGGTGGGAAAGCGCCGCGGCTGTCACCAACGCGCCATCCTGGATCCGGACGCCATGATGCACTTCATACCGCTCTTTCAGGCCGCGGAGGATACTGATGGTGTCTTCCACCGACGGCTCCGCCACGTAGACCGGCTGGAATCTTCGTTCGAGAGCGGCATCCTTTTCGATGTACTTGCGGTATTCATCCACGGTGGTTGCACCAACGCACCGAAGCTCGCCCCGCGCAAGGGCGGGTTTCAGCATATTTGAGGCATCCATCGCCCCCTGGCCGGCGCCGGCTCCCACAAGGGTGTGCAGCTCATCGATAAAGAGGATGACCCTGCCTTCGGCCTGGCTGATCTCTGAAAGAACCGCCTTCAAACGGTCCTCGAACTCTCCGCGATACTTGGCCCCGGCAATAAGAGACCCGAGGTCCAGGGAGAGCACCCGTTTTCCCTTGAGGGTTTCAGGGACATCCCCATGGGCGACTCTCCTGGCAAGCCCCTCGGCGATGGCGGTCTTCCCCACGCCGGGGTCACCGATGAGAACGGGGTTATTCTTGGTGCGCCGTGCCAAGACCTGGATCACTCGCCGGATCTCTTCGTTCCGTCCGATGACCGGATCGAGATTGTCCTTCTCGGCCTGCTCTGTGAGGTCGATGCAATACCGCTTGAGTGCCTGGTACTTCTCCTCGGGGTTCTGGTCCGTGACCCGCTGGGTTCCCCGAACTTCCCGCAAAACCTGGTACAGAACCTCCAGCCGTAGTCCATGGCGTGAAAAGAGGGCGGCAAGCTTACCGTCAGCTTCCTTCACGATCCCTAATAAAAGATGCTCCGTGGAGGCAAACTCGTCTTGGAGGCGGGCCATCTCGTTCTTGGCAGCCTGAAAAACCCTTTGGAGGCGATCTCCCACCGCCTGCCCGACACCGTGGACCTTGGGGAAGGAGTCGAGGATCGGTGCAAGCTCCGCCTGGATCTGATGGGGCCGGGCGCCGATCCTCTGGAAGATGGGTACGACCACTCCCTCGCTCTGTTCAAGGAGGGCCACCAGCAGATGCTCAGGCTCCACCATCTGGTGATCCTGTTTTTCCGCGATCTCCGCGGCATTTTGGACTGCCTCTTGTGCCTTGATGGTGAATCGCTCGAATCTCATGAGTTTTCCCTCCGGGGAAGCTTACTTTTAATGACTCTACTACGCTCATAAGACCTGAGTTTCCTACTGTCAAGTTATTTATATTTCGCAAAACTCTTCCCGGCAGTCAAGGAGCCGGGCATGCCGACAGAAAGTGCCGTGCCCAAGGGTCAACAGCGCGAGAGGCCGCGAGCGATGAGAGCGGAAGTCAACGCAAGGCTGAAGCGACAAACTTATCGTGAAAGTACACGCAAAGCAGATAATCGTCTTCTTAGCTTACGGGCAACGCCGCGCTCCGCGTTTTTTTGCCGCTCCGCGTCTTTTCTTCTTCTTCGGGGTGGTTCGATTGTCCCATGAACGTTGAGGCTGAGGGATCATGGCCAGGGATGGAATAAAAGCGCAGGATCACTGTTTTACACGGGTACCGATAGGCAGTAGCCCAGCAAGCAAGGAACGAAGGAACTGGGCTTGGCCGAAAACCACATCTTTTGGCCACCCCGTGGGTTGGAGATCTGAACCATGAACCGAAACGCTGAACATCCTCTTTTTTTCGGCCTTGGAGGGATACTTTTTGCCATGCTCCTGTTCTGGGGAATCTTCACGATTTTGGCGGGAGCCGGCCAGGCGGACGGCCCCACAACCCGGAAGGTTGGGAAAGAAGCCGCAGACCGGGAAAACAGGTTCCAGAAGCCATCGGAAAGCTCGCTCCGGTCCCGGCTTTCGACTTTGGAGTACAGCGTGACTCAAGAGGCGGGGACCGAGCCTCCATTCCGAAATCGTTATTGGGACAACCACAGGCCCGGCATCTACGTGGACATCGTGTCTGGTGAGGCGCTCTTCAGTTCATTGGACAAGTTTGATTCGGGGACGGGTTGGCCGAGCTTTCTGCGGGCTTTGGAACCGGAAAACATCGTTCGCCGGCGGGATCGGAGCCTCTTACGGGAGCGCACCGAGCTTCGTTCCAGGGGAGCGGATTCGCATCTTGGGCATCTTTTCGATGACGGGCCAAAGCCCACGGGTCTTCGGTTCTGCATCAACTCAGCGGCGCTCCGGTTCATTCCGGTGGAAGATCTGGAGGGTGCGGGTTACGGTCGATACGTCCGGATGTTCGAGAATGCTGGTACTTCTTTGGTTCCGTCCAAGAGGTCGCTGGAGCAGGCAACCTTTGGTGGTGGCTGTTTTTGGTGTATGGAGGCTCCCTTCGACGCTTTGGAGGGAGTGATTTCAACGACGGCGGGGTACGCGGGGGGGCACTCAATCAATCCGACCTACGAAGAGGTTTCGTCGGGGCTGACGGGTCATGCCGAAGTCATCCAAGTCCTTTTCGATCCGCGGAAGGTCTCGTATGGACAGCTTCTGGAGGTTTACTGGCACAATGTCGATCCAACCAGGAATGACGGGCAGTTTTGCGATAGGGGATCCCAGTACCGGCCGGTGATCTTCACCCACGAAGCAACACAAAGACGCCTTGCGGAGGAGTCCTGGCAGAAGATCGAGGCAAAAAAGAGATTTCCCGATGCCCTCGTCGTGGAGATCCGGAATGCCAGTAATTTCTATGCCGCGGAGGAGTACCACCAAGATTTCTACCGGAAGAACCCCGGCCGGTACAGAGCCTATCGGGAAGGATGCGGTCGTGATCGACGCCTATTGGAGCTTTGGGGGAACTCGCCAAATCATTGATGACTGGACGCCAGTGGTCTCTGTGAGCTAGAAAGTCCTTGAGTCCGTTTTTCCGCCGCGGTGCCTGGCAGTTGATCCGGAGTGGCTGCCGCCGGGCTCGATAGACTCTTTCCTGGAGGCTGGCATGGAATCTCATGAATCCCCTCAAAAGTCCCATGGGTCGGGAAGTTTTTTTTGGTGGCTCGGCGCGGGGTCTATTGTCTGGCTTCTTTTGCGAAGCGGCCGCAATCCGAAGCGGCTAGCCTATCCTTGTCAGCAGGCGGCCCTGGCGGGAAGTCTGGGCTTCCTGTGGTCACTTCTGGCTGCATTGGGAATGGCCGGTTTGCTTCATCGTCTGCGCAGGACGGCGTCAGGGGCCCGGGCCCTGGCGTTTGCGGGCGCTCTGGCGGTGCTCTTCCTGTTTGGAGTCACCCAGGGTCCGTCAACGCGGGCCAGAGCAACTTCGGTGACGCTTCCCGGTTGGACGAGCGCGGCGGCCGTATCCTCCGTCTTCGTGGTCCGTCAGGTCCCAGTCCCTACTTGTAGTTTGGACGGCGGTATCCTTCCCTCGGCACCTCCGTGTAATTCGCCTGAAACAGCCTTTGCCGATGCTGGCATAGACCGTTTGGTGTCGGAAATGGAGGGAAGGGGGGACTACTTTTTCAGAACGGGAAGCCACCCCACGGGAATCGTTGGAAGCGATGCGGTTGTGGTCCTAAAGATCAACAACCAGTGGGGAGCTCAGGGCGATGGGAATGGCTTGGGCCGGCTCACCACTAATACGGATCTACTCAAGGGCCTTATTTGGCGTATCTTGAACCACCCGGGAGGTTTTTCCGGCGAGATCGTTGTGGCGGAGAACACTCAGGATGTCAATGCCAACTGGGACACGACTCCAGCGAATGCCGAGGATCAGGGCCAGTCTTTCCGGGACGTGGTCAATGCTTTCCGCTCACAGGGGCATCCGGTTTCTTTCTCGGACTGGGACTCGTTGAACTGGACCCTTGTCTCTGGCGGATCGGTCCATGGGAATGGCTATCCGGCCGGGGAATACGCCCAAGGCGATTTCGATGACGGTTATATTTTGCTGGACGATCCGGATTCCTCTGGAACGAACGAGCTTTCGTACCCGAAATTTCGGACGGCGGAGGGCCGTTATGTGAGCTTGCGCTACGGGGTCTGGAATGGAACTGGGTACGACTCATCCCGCCTGACTCTTATCAACATACCGGTCTTGAAGAAGCACGTAATGGCTGGTTCCACCATCGCTTGGAAGAACCTCATCGGGTTCATCACCATCTCCAACGAAGGAGGCCGATTCGGCGGATGGGACAGGATGCACGATTTCTTTTGGGGTTACACCTCCGGCACAAACGCGGGCTACGGGCTCATCGGGCGGCAACTCGCGCTCATCCGGGCACCGGACCTAAACATCGTGGACGCCATCTGGGTTGCCACGGATGACAACACGGCGGGCAACGCTGTTCGGGAAGATGTTGTCCTTGGGAGCCGCGACCCTTTCGCCGTGGACTGGTATGCCTCGGAATACCTTCTAGAGCCGCTTGTGAGCTGGGATAACGCGGATTCTTCGGCTGCTCGGAGGGGTGTTTTTCGGAGCGCCACCCGCGTCAATCAAAACTCCGCGCAGGCAACCTGGCCGAACGGTGAGTACCCGTACATCGATCTGCTAGATGGCGTAGACGGCAACGACCCGGTGGTCGCGGAGCAGAACCAGATGAATGTCTACGTGGTGAACGGTAGCGGCGGCGCACCCACGCCAACCCCCACAACCGGGCCGGGAACCGCGGTTCCCATCTGGTCCCCTTCGACGCGGCTCCCCATCTTGGCACTCCTCCTAGGTTTGTTTGCATTGGGCGCTTGTGCCATCGGCAGACCGACAAGGCGGAGCAAACTGTAGGGGCCTCACCGGCCACCGATGACCGATGCGGGATGAACGGGGTGGTCATCGGTGATGCCTTCGGCCACCGGCCAAAAGCGCGAAGCGTACAATGATGTGGGTCCAGGGAGCGCGCTCCCTGGCGTGGGTCTGGGAGCAGCGCTCCCAGCGGAGGTTCGGAGGCCGCCTCCGCCGGGTTCCAGGGCTGGAAGCCCTGGCGCTGGACCCGAAATTCACTGGGTGGCCGGGTCCGAGCGACAGCGAGAGCTGCCGAAGGCACCAACGATGACCAGCCCCGGTTGAGGCTTATACGCCGTGGTTATTTCGACGGTTTCGTGGTAGGACCCACTGCGGCAGCGGCTTCCTTTTCGCCCATGCCACCTGGTCCCTTCATCATGGGGCAGGGTGAATCTTCACCCTTCATCGCATGCTTCACGTGATGCATCATGTGTTTCGCCATGCCATGCATCGAATGGGCAAGCTGATCCCTCAGGACTTTGCGCTGCCTAATCAACTCGGTAAGCACCGCGGCCATGGCTTTGGTTTTCCCTTCGCCTTCCAGCTCATTCATGGCCGCAACGAGGCCAGCGAGCTTGCCGTCCATGGATTCCATCTGGGCAACCATGTCCTTGTGGCCCGCCATCATAGCCTTGCAGCGATCCATCATGCCGCCATGCTTCTTGCAGGCCTCTTTGCCCTTCTCACCATGCTTCTTGCAGCACTTTTTGCCCTTCTCACCATGCTTCTTGCAGGCCTCTTTGCCCTTCTCGCCATGCTTCTTGCAGCACTTTTTGCCCTTCTCACCATGCTTCTTGCGGGCCTCTTTGCCCTTCTCGCCATGCTTCTTACAGCACTTTTTGCCCTTCTCGCCATGCTTCTTGCAGGCTTCTTTGCCCTTCTCACCATGCTTCTTGCAGGCTTCTTTGCCCTTCTCGCCATGCTTCTTGCAGGCTTCTTTGCCCTTCTCACCATGCTTTTTGCAGCACTTTTTCTCTTTTGTCGGCTGCGAGGTCACGGCATCGACCGGAGCCGGTTTCGTTGCAGGCTGATCCTGGGCCATGGTTCCCAACGGAAGCAGCATGGCGGTGAACAAAAACATGGCGGTTCGGAAAGTTCTCATAAGGTTTTCTCCCTTTCAAGAGTTATCCAGAAAGTCTCCAGAGATCTGCCGCTACGGCGACTCCACGTCTCCACCAGCGGTCCTATCGATTGGGCATCTGACCCACCACCAATCCGCGCCAAAAACACCGGGACTCTCCGTATTGTTTTTGGGGTTGGATTCTGACAGCAATGAACCACTAGCCAGATTTGCCGCGGTGTGCAACTATTGGTGAGAATCGATCTCTAGTTCAACGCGGTGGGCTCTACATGTCATTCGACGGTGGACAAAGAGGATCGCGACCTGAGTGGGTAAATCCGCGGCGGAGTTCTTTACCGTCTTGGAACTCGGAGATGACGTGATATGCTGGGAAACCTAAAAGGTGTGAACTCTGGAGAAGGCGATTCCGCAGGGAGCAATCAGCCTTCGAGGAGTGGCCGGGATCGGCGGCATTCAAAACGGGTTCCCTATGGCACCAAAGTCATACTGCGGTGGGCGGATCAACAGGCGGAAGTTCAATCGATCAATCTGTCCGTCTCTGGTATTTTTGTGGAAACGACGGCGGCGCTTCGCGCTGGAAGCATGGTGGTACTCCGGTTTTTGTGTGATGGTAGAAGGGTCGATGCCATGGGCCGGGTGGTGAGATGCGTCACCCCCGAAGCCGCCAAGCGGCTGCGCCTGGTTTCCGGATTGGGCATCGAATTTCAAAAACTTCTTGCCGGGCAAGAAGAACTTGAGAAATTCATCGCCCACAGGGTTCAACCATGGGGCGCCACACCGCGACTGCGAGCTACAATCCACACCAAGGAGGGAGAACCGGGCGGCAGTTCACGATGAGCCAGAACTGTGTTGCGCAGCGGCCCAATCCCAAAACTAGGACTTTTTCAGCCCATCAACCAGGTGTGGCGCGGAGGGCCACTCTGCGTGAACTTGAGGTCAGACTCTCCCGGCCAACTTCTGTCCGGTCCCTTACCACCGAAGTCGATGGGGCCTGTAAAAGCCTGATCATTCGCGAATTCCGACAGGAGAAAGCAAGGACCAACCGGGTTTCCGGGGAACAATGGCCGGGAAGTTCTGGACTTGAGGTTCTCTGGGCTTCTGGCACTGTGCAACCCCTTCCTAGATGAAACTCCCACGATGAAACTCACGCCACGCATTGCAAAACGACTGCGACCGGCTCCGCCATCCGCGCTCCCATAAACCGGAGCCTGCTGTTCCTTGAATCAAAAGCCCAAGCTCTTTCATTCCTCATTCCCTAGGTGGAGGTTTTTGTCATGCTTACTCGACTCGCGGGCATCTTCCTTGTGGGTCTCCTCTGGACGCCGGGCGCGGTTGCTCGCTTCACCGATCACCTTCTTGAAACTCCCGGCCGCGCCATCGTTGAGTTCAAGGAAATGACTCGCGACCAGGAATCGGGCTGTTGCGTCTGGTATTCTCTCACACCCAAGAAGATGACCCAAGACGAGAAGATCTATTTCAAAGAAATCTACGCGGTGGTATTTCAAGGGCGAATCGCCCAGGTTTTTCTTCAATTCACATCCTACCAGGCGGCGGATGAATACGCCCGCCGCATCCGGGAAAAACTTGGGCCAGGAAAAACCAAGGATGACGGTCGATTCGTGACGGAGACCTGGAGCACTCGGACAAGGAAAATCGTGCTCACACTGGATCCAGCTTTCCAAAATGCGGGCCTTCAGCTCTCCAACCCAATCCTGGAAGCAGCCATGCAACAAAAGTAAGGGAAGAAACCCAAGCGGCAGATCCCATCACGCTTCCAGGAGACGAATCATGCTAACCCATGGAAAGGCGAGTGGCGGCGGACGGACTGCCGTCGGCGCGAGCGGACCCAACCCAACGCTCATGGAAACGCTGGCGGGCACTACTTGGGAAGATGTGAAGACAACAATCAGTTTACGGTGACTTTACGGGCAGGAAACAAGCGTTTCTTATGGGCTCAGCCCCCGCTGGAGGAGACGATCCGACAGGAATCCGCTCCCCAACTGGTCCCACAGAGTCCGAACCTGGGATGGATCTGATGGCATCGAACGACAAGACTGGCACGCCCCCTTTCTCGCGACGTGACTTCATCCGTTCCGTCGCTACCGCAAGCTGCGGCGCGGCAATCTCGGGACTCAGCGGATTTGGCTGCGGCGGAGACGACACCGAGATTCCTCCTTCGGACACCCTGCCGACCCGACCGCTAGGACAAACGGGGTTTCGTGCCAGCATCCTCGGCATGGGTGGTGTCTACCTCACCGACGGCTCCGAAACCCAAATCATGGCCGTCCTGGACCGCGCTCTGGAATTGGGGATCAACTACTTTGACACGGCGGCGAACTACGGTGAAGGCGAATCGGAGCGTAGACTGGGGAAGTGGCTCCGAAAGCTTCAAGACGCTGGCCGACGCAGTGATATCTTTGTAACGACGAAGAGCGATGACCGGGGCTACGACGACTCAGCGCGGCAGATCGAAGCAAGCCTGCGCCACCTGCAATCCGATTCGGTGGATATGATCCTGGTCCACGGAGTGGGCAATCTTGATACCTGGGCAGACGTGAGCGGTCCCTCGGGTTCTCTCCAAGCCATCAAGGCAGCCAAGGAAGATGGCAGGGCGCGATTCGTGGGCATTTCAGGCCACCGCGATCCGCGGGTGCTGCTCCGAGCCATCGAAGAATACCCATTCGACTGTGTTCTCTGTCCACTGGGGATTACGGATCGAATCCACGTGCCTTTTGTCCGGGATCTCCTGCCGACTCTGCTGGGAAAAAACCTTGGGATCATTGGGATGAAAGTCTTTGCCGAAGGACACCTGCCCGACGTGAACGCCAATCTGGAACGCTGCCTCCACTACTCCCTTTCCCTCCCCTCCGCCACGTCTATCGTGGGCATGTCCTCCCTGCCCCAGGTGGAGCAAAACGTGGCCTGGGTTCGTTCTCTTGTGGAAATGACTCAGGAGCAGATGGATGAGCTTGCGTCAGAGATCGCGCAAATCATCGATCTGGAGGCGCTGTGGTGGAAATCCTGAGTTTGTCGCCAGAGGGCCAGGAAGATGTCTCACGGCCAAGCTCTGGTTGAGCCGGTTGTCTTTCTTTTGGGTTGCTTTCCGCTCCCATCGGCACCGACCCGCGCCTTCGGCGCGAGGTCCCCGCGGCCGCCGCTGGTCGCCTTTTTACGCGGTTGCAAATGGCTGTTTGGGGGTGCATGATAGCGGAAGGCGTTTTGCATTGCCGTTTTGGCGTTGCGCGAATGAGCTGAATTCGTGCCGCTACAAGGCGAGCATCGCTTTTCCCGAGTCGGACAAATAGGAGGAACTGGCATGAAGGTTCTCGTGACTGGCAGCTCTGGCTATTTGGGGCAGCGCATCGTCCAATTGCTTTCCCAAGACACGGAAGTCAAAGAGATACTCGGGGTTGATCTGGCACCGCCCAAGATGCAGCCCGACAAATTCCGGCACATTCAACAAGATGTGACCATCCCGTTCGACAGTTTGTGCGAGGACGTGGACGCCGCGATCCATCTGGCCTACGTCCTGAACCCGATGAAGAATGATTCTCTGCAACAGAAGATCAACCTTGGGGGAACCGTCAACTTTGTGCGGGCAGTTCGCCTCCACCGAGTCCCCGTGGTCATCGGATTCTCATCGGCCACGGCCTACGGCGCCCACCGGGACAACCCGATGTTGCTAAGCGAATCCTGTCCGCTCCGCGGGAACGTCGATTTTCCGTACGCCCGGGACAAGGTGCGGCAGGAGGCGATCTTCGGAACGCTGCGCGAGCCGGGCATCACGGTGAAGCTCGTTCGACCGGTGGTGGTCATGGGGCCCACGATCCAGAATTTTATCTCCCGGTACATCCTGAAACCGGCGGTTCTGGTACCGGCTGGTCACGTGCCCCCGATGCAGTTCGTCCACGAAGATGACCTGGCACGGGCCGTGGTGACTCTTCTCCGAAAGGGGAGCGCGGGACCCTACAACATCGGTGCCGACGGTGTCGTCAACGCCAAACAGATGGCGGCCAGGCTGAAGAGGCCTGTCATTCCAGTACCCATGGCAATCATGGAAGCAATTATGGGGTTTGCATGGGCAGTGGGGCTGAAGGCGATCACCGAAGCTCCTCCGGGACTGCTGAGCTACATGGCCTATCCCTGGGTCGTCAACAGCAACCGCCTCAAGGAAGAGACCGGCTTCGAGTATGAGTTCACGACGGCGCAGGCGTTCGAGGCGTTCGCGGCGGTCCAAGGATAGACAGGAGGGAGTTATCCGCCCTTCACGCACCACGGCGATGGCTCCGCCTCTCCCCGTGTTGGGGGAGCTGCGCCTCAGATCGCCTCGCTGCAACCCGTGCTGAGGCGTGGGAACATCCGTTGGGCAAGAATGACCAATGGAGCATGACAGGGGCGTTGGCAATCCCGCGCCGCGATTCCATCCATCTCCCCGAAGCGAGGTCCATCATGCACCGTTTGCCCTCTTTTCTCCTTGGCATCGTCCTTCTGGCTCCCTCCGTGGCTCTGGCGCAACAAACGCCGACGCTCATGGCCAAGAATGGCAGCGGCTCCCAAGCAATGGAGCTGCGGCGTTTTCAAGTGGAAACCACGATCCACGGGTTTATGGCCGAAACCCGGATCACCATGGGCTTCCATAACCCGCATGACCGGATTCTGGAGGGCGAGCTCCTCTTCCCTCTTCCCGACGGCGCCACGATTACCGGACTGGCCTTGGATATCCACGGAGTCATGGTGGAAGGAGCCAGCGTGGAAAAGGAACAGGCTCGCCGAGTCTTTGAAAAGGTGGTCCGGCAAAATATCGATCCCGCGTTGGCGGAACTGGTGCGCGGCAACCAATTCAAGGTCCGTGTCTATCCACTGCCGGCCCGTGGCGAACGAACGGTGAGAATTCGGTATGTGAGCGACCTGTCGTTGGGACCGGACGGCGCCTTCTACGAGCTCCCGCTCGTGCTCAAACAGCCCATCGACGAGCTTGTGGTCTTATTGGAAGTCGTTCGCCACGATGATTCGCCCCGTCCGAGAGTTGTCCAAGGAGCGCCGGCGGACCTGAAGTTTGGCCCCTGGCGCCAGAGCTGGCTGGCCAAGGCCCGGCTCCGGAAGGCGACCCTGGACAAGCCCTTGCGAATCGAGATCCCCTCTGCTCGACGCGAAGCAGCCGTTGGGATAGAGCGAAACGCCGAAGGCGAGATCTTTTTCGTAGTCCACGATGAGCCAAGACCACCGGCGGCGGTGTTTCCGGCGCCCGATCCCGCCCGAATCACCATCCTTTGGGATGCCTCGGGCTCCCGAGGCCAGGACCACAAGAAAGAGCTCCAGTTCCTGAAGGACTGGATTGGGGCGCGGGAGAATCCCGATCTCGAGGTCGATTTGATCCTCTTTCGAAACGCCCCGGGCAAGGCCGCGAAGATCCAGATCAAAAACAGGGACGCAACACCGCTCCTGGAAGCAATCTCCAAGGCGGTTTACGACGGAGCCACCTGCCTGAGTTGCCTTGAGACTGCCGTCTCTCCGCTGCAACCGGAGTTGGTCTTTCTTTTTTCCGATGGGTTTTCGAGCTACGGTTCCCGGGACCTGCCCAGCTTCGGGGCGCCCCTCTACGCCCTTACGGCGGCGACAACAGCGGATTTTTCGCTGCTCCGGGCCCTGTCCGCCAAGAGCGGCGGCAGATTTTTTGACCTGAGCAAGATCGATGAAAAAAGCGCGGCGCGGCAAGTGGGTCAGCCCATTTTTTCATTCATTTCGGCCAAGCTGGAAGGGGCGGACGGCGAGGTCTATCCCGCCCGGCCGCGGCCCGTGGATGGGTCTTTCTTTCTTGCGGGCCGCCTGGAGGGCGCCCGCGCCCAACTCACCCTCAATTACGGAATCGGCGGCCAGATCCTTGAGAGCCGATCCTTCGAGATCGACTCGCAAAAGGCGACGGCCGGGCGGCTCTTCGAGAACGACTGGGCCAGGCGCAAACTGGCGGCGCTCCTTCTGGAGCCGGGCAATCAACGGAAGAAAGTCATCGCCCACGCCCAGAAGTATGGCCTGGTCTCGCCCTATACCTCGCTTCTGGTTTTGGACAGCCTGGAACAGTATCTCCAAAACGAGATCCGGCCGCCAGCCAGCCTTGCCAAGATGCGCGCGGAATGGGATCGAGAGATGGCAAGGCGGGCAGAAGTCACGAAACAGGGAGAGAAGGAGCATCTGGAAAGGGTTGTGGAAAAGTGGCAAGAAAAGGTCCAGTGGTGGCGGACTCGATTCGAGGGCCGGAAGGCCGCCCCTGGCAATTCAGGGGAAGGAGGGGGGGAAATGGAGACAGCCAGGCCAGCGCCAATGTTACGAAGGATTCCGCCCCGCGAAAACAACGGGGGCGACCATGTTCCATCCGAACAAATCCCCACGGATGAGCTCTCCAGATTGGGGTACCTGGGGTCGGTCGAAGATCCCGCAACGGAGACCATCGCCAATGAGTTCGTTTCGCTGGACGAAGAGATCGTGATGGAGGACCGAGATGGGCAGGCGACGGATTCCCATGGCGCACCGCGGGAATCTTCCACTCCAGGACGAGCCAAGGGCAAGAAAAAGAAGAACGGCAACGGCGGTCCCGAGGTGCCCGAGCCAGCGGTTGTGCTGGCGCCCTGGAACCCGAAGACCCCCTACCTGAAAGCCCTCCGCTCAGCGCCGGCGGAGAAGGCGTTTTCGGTCTACCTGACGCAGCGAGTCGAATACGGACAATCACCAGCCTTCTTCCTGGACTGCGCGGATCATTTCCTGGGGCAAAAAGAGCGCCTGCTTGGGCTCCAGATCCTTTCGAATATCGCCGAAATGCGGCTCGACGATCCGGCGCTCCTGCGGGTGGTGGCCCACCGCCTGAGCCAACTGGGCGAGCCCGATGAGAGTATCCGCCTGTTGGAAAAGGTCCTGGAGCTCCGGGGAGAGGAGCCCCAGTCTTACCGGGATCTGGCTCTGCTCCTAGCGCGAAAAGGGGAGATCGCCAGGGCTCTGGAACTCCTGGCCCACGTGGCGGTCCACCCTTGGGACGCCCGGTTTCCCTCCATCGAAATCATCGCCCTCACGGAATTGAATCATCTTCTTCGGAAAGCACCTCCGGGAACCACCCGGCAGCTTGGACTTGATCCCCGCCTCCTGGCAGCCTTGCCGGTGGCCTTGAGGATCGTCCTCACCTGGGATGCCGATCTCACCGACATCGATCTCTGGGTTCTCGAACCTTCGGGAGAGGTGGCGAGCTATAAGAACCAGCTCACTGCCATGGGAGGGCGGATGTCCAGTGACTTTACCGGTGGCTATGGCCCGGAAACCTACTCCTTGCGCAAAGCGGTTCCGGGGATGTACAAGATCCAGACGAATTTCTTTGGGAGTCGCGCCCAAAAACTCCTGGGAGCGGTGACCCTCCAGGTGGAGATCTTCACGGACTACGGTGGCCCCAATGAGGCCCATCGAGGGGTGACGCTCCGGCTGACGGAACAGAAAGAGACCATCGACATTGCAGACCTCGAGTTTTGAGAAGACCGAATTTGATGGCAGCGGGAATCAAGATGGGCCACCGCTGACGACCGCTGCCAATGAGCCGGTTTCCGCACTACCGGATGGATCAGGATCCAAGGGTGCGGAACCGGTTTCTTCGGCGAAACCGGCGAGTAGCAGGTGCGGGCCCGCACCTGATGGGAGCGGAACTCAAGGCAAAAAAAAGAAATCCTCGACTTCTTCCTTAGACCGCCCCTTTCCGTTCTCCGCGCGGTTGCTGGGAACCTTGCTCCGATGGTGCGGCCACCTTTCACCCCAGTTCGCAGCCTGGATCGCCGAAGGCAGATTTCGAAGCCCACAGCGGTTCAAGCAGCCCCAACGGGAAAAGGCCTGGATCGCCAAGGCGAAACCGTTGACCTTCTCCTCCAAGAATGGGCCGCTCAAGGGAATTTCGTGGGGCAACGCCCAAAGAACCGTTCTGCTGGTCCACGGCTGGTCCGGCCGAGGCGCCCAACTTGGGGCCTTTGCCCAACCCTTGGTGGACCGGGACTTTCGTGTCGTGGCTTTCGACGGCCCGGGACATGGGGAATCACCTGGCAAACAGACGAGCGTTTCCGAATTCGCCGACACCCTCTTGGAGGTGGCGGAGCAGCTTGGGCCGCTTCATGGCATCGTGGGCCACTCGTTCGGGGCGGCGGCGGCAACGATTGCCCTTCACAGGGGACTTTCTTTGAAGCGGGCGGTCTTCGTGGCACCGCCCTCGTCACCAGAGCGGTATCTCCGCTATTTTTCCCGGCAGTTTCGCCTTCCTCCGGCGCTCCTGAATGCTCTTCGCGCCCGGTTGGTCAAGAGGTTCGGAGTGCCGTGGGAGGAGGTCGATCTGCACCGGCTGGCGCCCTCGATGCGGATTCCGCTCTTGATCCTCCACGACCTGGAGGATCGGGATACTTCGCCGGAGCTGTCAAAGAAACTGGCCCGAAGCTGGCCCGAAGCGCTCCACAAGACGACGAAAGGCCTGGGGCATACCCGCATTTTGCGAGATCCTCGGGTGGTGGAAACGGCGGTTCAGTTCCTTGGGAGCAGCCCCCTTGACCAGCCGGAAACCTTCCAGCCATGAGATTGTGGGTCCTCTTGCCCTTCGAGGAAACAGAGCCCATGAAACACAAGCTCGCTGCCCAACTCCCACAGCCCAGAAATTTGGGCCGGGCTCTTCTTTTAGGGCGTAGTTGTTGGCAAACCCTTTGTTTCCTTTGCGTTGCGTTCCGCTCACATCGGACGCCATCCGGCGCCCGCTCCTCGCCATTGTCGCCGCCTTCGCTCCATTGCCCTAGGGATGGAGGTGGTCATCGGTGGTGCCTTCGGCAGCTCTCGCTGTCGCTCGGATCCGGCCACCCCCAAAAAAGCGCGAGGCGCACAAAAATGTGGGTCCAGGGCATGTTTTTTTGACAACGTCTTTCTCTTCTTTGGGTTGCGCCCCGATCACATCGGTAGAAAGTCCCAGCCGGGAAAAATTATCTTGACATGGAGAGGTAGAATGCTGGATCCATCGACGACCCTTGCGGACCGGGAGGGCGGGCGGGCGACTTTCCCTCCCGGAAAGCGCCAGAGCTGGCTGAGGCCGGCAGGTAAACTCTTGGCCTGCATCGGGGGCCTCGCCCTTCTTTTGGGCGTGGCCGTTGGCATCTGGGGTTGGATCTGGCTCCAGGGGAGTCTGCCGCAACTGGAGGGTACACGGGTGGTTCCCGGGCTATCCGCTCCAGTTCGCATCGAGCGGGACTCTCTGGGTGTTCCCACGATCCGGGGCGAGAGCCGCATCGACGTGGCACGGGCCACAGGCTTCCTCCATGGGCAGGAACGCTTCTTCCAGATGGACCTGCTCCGGCGAAGTGCGGCGGGAGAGCTGGCGGAGCTGGTGGGAAGAGCGGCTCTCCCCAGAGACCGCGAGATCCGCCTCCACCGTTTTCGGAGTGTGGCTCGCGGGGCCGTCGAAAGAGTGACGGAACCGGAGCAAAAAATCCTGGCCGCCTATACCGAAGGCGTCAATACCGGCCTCACAGCCCTGGAGACGACTCCTTTCGAATATGGTCTCCTGGGAGTGGATCCGGAACCCTGGCTTCGGGAAGATTGCGCCCTGGTGGTGCTGGCAATGTTCATCGACTTGCAGGATGAACGGGGAAGCCGTGAATCCGCTTTCGGTGTGCTCCATGACGTTTTACCGGAGCCACTGGCCCGATTCCTCGATCCCGGCGGCACGAGCTGGGATGCGCCTCTGGTGGGAGCGGCGATTCAGCAGCCTCCAGTGCCCGGCGCCGAGATCTACGACCTGCGAAACAGAAAATCCGGGCTGGCGGCGGGCGGGCGGCGGGGGAGCTCGGAGCAAGACTCCGGGGAAACCGCCTCGCTACGCTTGGCGGCGGGCGGGCGGCGGGGGAGCTCGGAGCAAGAC
>JAJRTK010000035.1 GCA_024278345.1 bacterium
GCGCTTGCGGTTCCACAGTCCTGGAATTGTCCCGCGTTGCGTGGATGCCCAGGGGGGACACAATCGGAGAGAAGGCACAGCCCGAAATCGGAAAAAACCATCCATTAGGAGGGCCTTCTGCTACTCGACTTGATGACTTCCACGGCGAGTGATCCAAAATATCTTTCTAAGAGCTTGAAATAGATCCCAGACATTTTGAGGCGGCTGATATGTTGGTCGAGGGGTGTTTTTAAAAGCGATCCCTTGGGCAAGACAAAACCGTAGTCTTGTTCACTGCTCAGAGAGACGCCGAACTGTAGGTTCGAGAACTCTGGAAGGAGCACGATGGCCACGGCTGAATCTACGGCTAGAGCTTTAGCTTCCCCTTTGGAAACGAGCTCGAATAGTTTTCGCTCTGTTTCTGCATAGATGAACTGTGCATCGGGAATGGCCGTAGCCAAGGAACGTTCGTAGGTTGTTCCCTTGATCGTGGCGAACTTTTCTCCCGCAAGAGTCCGCGGATTCCTTGTTTTTTGTCCTCGTCGCTCCACAAGGACGATTCGAACGGGAAAATAGGATCGAGAAAAGTCGAACTTTTCTTCCCTTTCTTTCGTAATCGTTGCGGTTGCGGCAACGATATCGCCTTCGCCTCGTTCCAGCATTGGAAGGATATCCTCCCAAACCCCAACCCATTTGATGTCCAGATCAGCTTTTCGAGATTCTGCAAATAAGCGTAGCAGCTCGTACTCAAATCCCACCGGTTGGCCGTTTTCGCGATAGAAAAAAGGATAAGTTTCGTAACAGAGCACTCGAAGAGACGCCGCTCCGCTAGAGCTTGTGATGATCAGCAGTGACAGCAAGCCCACGAATAGGACTCTCATACATGGCCTCCAAGTCGAACGACTTTTTCCTAATAGAAAAGGGCAGCCAAATGGCCGCCCTTTACGCGCTCCCAGGTTTGTGCTTGTCCTCCTCAGCAATCACCGCTTCAGCTCACACTCCAACTGTCACTCCAACACCCGTGGGTTCGGCCACCGCATGAACATTCGCTCAACCTCCACTCGCACCATTGGGAGACGCATTGGATCTAGCAAACTCTATAGAGCTCTGTCAAACTTTGGTAACCAATTCGCCCATGTTTGTTTTGTTTTTCATGGGTGCCGCAGGCAGTTCTAGGATGAAAGTTGCTCCACGGCCCGGCTCCGATTCCAGCCGGATCCTTCCTTGGTGCTCGGTGATGATGCGGTGAACGATGGCGAGGCCAAGTCCAGTGCCTCCGCGCTTCGTTGTGAAGTAGGGCCGGAACAATTGTTTTTGGATTTCAGGATCGATGCCAGGCCCGGTGTCCGATATTTCGAGCACGACTGTCGCGTTTGGGTCCAGGCCTTGCCGCAGGCAGTATCCCTTGAGGGTGAGCTTTCCCTCTCCCGACATGGCATCGACCGCATTGTTGAGAAGATTGAGGAGCACCTGAAGCATTTTTTCCCGATCGAGCCAGAGCGGGGGCAGAGCCTCTGGCAGATCGGTTTCCAGGCAGATGGTTGGAGGGAGGCCTCGATAGCGCGATACGGCCGATTGGACGATTTCGGAGATCGATTCTTTTCGGAGCACGAGCTTTGGCATTCGGGCGAACTGAGAAAACTCGTTGACGATGTGCTTGAGCCTATCCACTTCCTGGAGGATTGTTTCGGTGGATTCTTCGAAAATTTCTTGGAAGTCTGGATGTTGGCGTTCCCAGGTCTTCTTGAGGTTTTGGATGGAGAGCTGGATGGGAAAGAGCGGATTCTTGATTTCATGGGCTAGCCGTCGAGCGATTTCTTGCCAAGCGGCGATCCGCTCGGCGCGGAGGAGGTTCGCCTGGCTTTGCTTGAGCCGCTTGGTCATCGTATTGAAGGAGTTGACCAAGACGGAAACCTCGCGACCGGGGAATTGGGGAAGGTGGAGATCGAGGTCGCCCGCCGCGACGCGGCGGGCGCCAAGGACGAGCTGGTCGATAGGCTCCGTGATACGCCTGGACAGCAGAATCGCGGCTCCCCAAGAGACGAGCAAGATACCGAGCACCATGGAGGCCAGGAGGATCCTGGTACTCAAGATCAGCGCTTCCACGGCCTTGCGGTTTCTTCCGATAAGGAACTCGGCCATGAGCTCTTTCCCGCTGTCGGCAAGCGGAGAAGAGTAGAGCGGTACCCTCGATAGGTTGTAGGCACCCTCTCCGAGCTCGAGTGGAGCGCCCACTTCTTCTGACAGTTGTTCCAGGAGATGGCGATTCTGTTCTTGAAGCCGTAGGGCCAGAGTTTCGGCTCTTCCTCTTTTGGAGGAAATCCATCGCTTTGAATGGGCTGGAGAGAGCAGAATCGCCGCGCTTGTCAAGCGGTCGAGTCGCTCGATGAACTCTTCGTCGATTCGGTATCCCGCCGCGATCATGAGCTCTTGGTTGCGCCATTTTCCCCGGACGACCGATTGAATGGTCAGGATGTCATCGCCTGGCTCCATTCGTTCGAAGCGGACGACGGCCTGGGAACCGTACCGCTTGAGTGCTTCCAGATCGCCCACATCGATTTTTCCGTATCGCTCCGAGTCATGCCTGGAAAAGAGGGTGGTTCCCTTTTCATCCAGCAGATCGAGGATGTCGAAGTCGCTCAAGTGGATGACCTGCCCCGCGAAGCGGGCCAATCTACGAGTGCCTCCCGAATGGCCGCCAGCCAGCAGGTAATCTTTGATCAGATTTTCGGCGAGTCCGCCCGGCTTGCAGACCTCTTCGAGTCGGGCTTGAGTTTTCTTGCCAAGCTCGTCAAGCTCCAAGCGGAGGGTTTGGGCCAATTCGCCAATCTGTTCCCGGTCCCGGCGATCGTATTTATCCGGGAGGAGGACCGACAAGTACAAAAGACAGCTCAGAGGGAGGATGGAGAGGCCCAAAAATGCGATAATTAGACGGACCCGGAGCGTCAATCCTCCAGCGGGAGAACTTGTCGCTGGCCGTTCTTGATGTCGAGAAGAGGACTCCACCAGGCTTGCTCCAGCATGGGCCGACCTCCAGCCGTCCATTGCAGACCCGTCAATCGCGAGTCCGCCGCATAGTAAACGACCGTGGCGAACAAGGGAAGAAGACCGGGCAAAGCCCGGAGTTTTTCGTCTGCTTCGAGCCAACTTGCCAACGATGAGCTGATGGATGAAGGAGATTTGGATAGGTTTGCCTGCCAGTCCATGAGTGTCAGAGCGGGAGCACCATAGGAGCGGACAAAAAACAGGGCCATATCGAAATCGCCCTCCGCTGTTTTTCGACAAATGGCGGTTTCGTTTTGCAGGTCGATCTGGATCCGAACGCCCTTTTCAGAGAGGTCCCGGCGAATTCGCTCGGCAAGTTGCATCGCCAGGTGGCGCTGCAATGGGCACAAAAGCTTCAATGGCCCCTCGAGCTCTGGGGGGGGCCCGCCGTCAGATTGGGCCGGTGATGGCTGGCCATAGAAGGTAAGGCGTGGCTCGAACGTCTGGGCTCGTTTTCCGTGCCCCCACAGGCGGTAGGTGATCATCGAGTCGAAATCCAATTGCTTGGCGACCCATGCTTTGCGAAGGGAAGGGTGGCGCTTGTGATTCAGTAAGAGGAGAACAGTCTCGCGGTTTTCCATGGTGTAGAGCTTCAGATCTCGCGATCCGTCGGCAAGCCAATCGATTTCGGAGAGAGGTACGGGCGCGAGGTCGAGAGCTTTTTTCTCCAATTCTCGGAAGGCCTCATCCAGGGTTTTGAAGGATTGGATCTCAACTTTATCCAGGAAGGGTCGCCCAAGCCGATGAAGCGGGTTTGGGATGAGAACCGTGCGGTTGCTTCGCACCCTTTTCAGTATGAATGGCCCTGTTCCCAACAAGCGGCTCTGAGCATCGGTTCTCACGATCGCCGTGGCGGGGTGTGCCAGCTTGAAGAGCAGGAGCGGATCGGGGTTTTCGAGGTGAAGCGTCAGCTTCAGATCTAGCCAACCGGCCACGGGAGGAGGTAGTTCTGGAGCTTGGGCCGTGGGTTCAGTGGAAGCTCCCCTCCCGAGGTCCAGGTCGCCATCTCCGGGCTCGATGGCCGAAAAAAGCTCAAAAAGCGGGCCTTCACTGGAAAAGAGCATTTTCTTGAGCTTGAGGTTTTGGACAAGCCACTTTTGCGGGCCACTTTCCAGACGTGCCAGAGAGGAGATTACTGCAGCGGCAGAGATGCGCTCACCATCGGAGAAGAGCGCTGGAACGAGCTTCAACTGAAGAGTCTTCCCGTCATCGCTCTGTTTCCATTCCTCGGCCAGGCCGGGCAAAAGTCTTCCGGTAGGCCCGATTGTGAGCAGTGTTTCGAAGACGAGGCCCGTGAGGCTGCCGGTTGCCGGACGTTCCAATCGCGACGGGTCCATCTGGATTTTTCCCATCACAGGGACCCGGATCTGCCCTCCATACTGAGGCCGAAGAGCTGCTCGGACGCCGGGCAACCGGGAAAAGAGGCCTAGAGGCGCCAGAGCGAGAAACAACCCTACCAGAAAGAGGGGCCGTGCTCTTCGTTTAGGGCGGAGTTGTCGGGAAACCCTTTGTTTTCTCCGTGTTGCGTTCCGCTCACATCGGTATCGACCCGTGCCTCTGGCACGAGTTCCCCGCGGCGCCCGCTGCTCGCCATTATCGCCGCCTTCGTCATCCATTGCCCCAGGGCTGGAGCACCACCGAAAGAGGTGGCACCGCATCTTTCGGCAGATGAAACCACCTCCGGAGATCGGTGGGCGCCCAGCGCGCAGCGGATGCGAGCGATGGGTGCGGACCCCAACCCAAGGAAAAACAGACGGTATGTCATTTTTCGAAGGATTCATGATCTCTTTCTTGGAGCAATCTTTGTCGATCATCTCCGGCCCAAGGTTCCGGCGGCATCGTTTTGGCCTGGCCGTCAAGTGCTTGATCTTTCGTGTGAAAGCCGCCGCCGGTCGCGACGGGGTTCGGCGGAGCGCAAAGTAGAGTTCATGACCGGAACGATGACCATGGCCGGACAAGGTGAACCGTCTGTTCGACTGCCGTTTTCGGGGCTGTGGATTTCCTGTCAATCGAGGGGTCTAGCAAGGGGCTCGATGAATATTTCCATGCTTCCTCCGCACTTCATACCGAGCTCTTCAGCATCGTCTGGAGTCAGCCGGAAGGAGAGCAGCCGGCATTCTCCGGTTTCCATCACTTCCAGGCTTTCGGCGTAGACTTCGGCCTCCACGCAACCGCCGCAGATCGTACCAGTCACCGATCCATCAGAGCGAACCAACATCTTCGATCCGGTTTTTCGAGGGGTGGACCCTCGAGTCCTCACGATCGTCGCCACTACGGCGGGCGTTCCGATTTCCAGGGCGTGGGCCATTTCTTGCAGCAGTTGGACGCTCATATCGTTTCTCCGGCTGCGTTGGAACTGAGCTCAATGCTCCGTCGGCGGTCTTTTGCGGAGAGGTCCATGCCTCTATCCGTTCTTTTTTTGAGGCAGGGGCCGGCCTTCGTAAATTCGGCTCAGCTCAAAGTCCTGAAGTCTGGCGCGAATCTCTTCCCGGTTCAGATCCACGAGCCCCGACACACCAAAATGTTCCACCGTGAAGGAAGCCATAATGGAACCATTCACGACGCCGCGGCGAAGCGTTTGTTCATCTACGGAATTTTCTCCAGCGATGGTGCCCATGAGGCCGCCGGCGAAGGTATCGCCCGCTCCAGTGGGATCGACGACTCGTTCCAGCAAGAGTGCGTTGGCCACGAAATGGCCATGAGGCGTGAAGAGCCAGGCACCGTATTCTCCTCTCTTGACCACCACGATCTTCGGTCCGAGATCCATGACCATCTTCGAAGCTCGCAGGAGATTCCGCTGGCCGGTGAGCTGCAGAATTTCGCCGTCGTTGAGAGTCACCAGATCGACCATCGAAATCGTTTTTTTGAGCTCCTCCAGTTTACTGGAGATCCAGAAGTTCATGGTGTCGAGGCCCACCAATTTCGGCCTTTCCATCTGCTCCAGCACACGGCGCTGGAGCACTGGATCGATGTTGGCCAAAAAAACGTAAGGTGCCTGACGATAGCTTTCGGGGATTTGGGGGTTGAACTGCTCGAAGACGTTGAGGTGGGTTTCCAGACTGACAGCGGCATTCATATCTCTTGTGTAGTCGCCTACCCATTGAAACGTTTTGCCCCGTTCTTGTTGAAGGCCCTTGAGATCGACACCATGGGAATCCAAGAGCTTGGTCTGTTCCTCTTCGAAATCTTCCCCGACAACGGCGACGAGCTGCACGCCCGCGAAGTTGCAGGCCGACAGGCTGAAATAAGTTGCTGACCCACCGAGTACACGTTCCACTGATCCCGCCGGGGAGGTAATGGAATCAAAAGCAACGGAACCAACGACAAGAAGGCTCATTTTGGGGACCTCTTCCAGGGACTGGGATTCTTTGGAAAACTATTGATTGTCGAAGTATCGGCGAATGAGCAGCCCGATCTCTTCACGGCGAGCGGCGGGAATTGCGTCCACGGGCGTCAAGAGTGCGTGCTTGAGAGCATCCTTGCAGCCGCACTCCCGTTTTTCCGGAATCAGGGCCACGGCGCGCTTCACCAGCTCTTGAGCGTGGGCCGAGTTCGCCTTCAGGTTGTCGATAACCTGATCCACCGTCACGTGATCGTGATCGGGGTGCCAACAATCGTAATCCGTGACCAGCGCCACGGTGGCGTAGCAGATCTCGGCCTCACGGGCGAGCTTGGCTTCGGGCAGGTTCGTCATCCCGATGACATCCACTCCAAAGCTGCGGTAGATGTTGCTTTCAGCCAAAGTCGAAAAGGCCGGTCCTTCCATGCAGACGTAAGTTCCGCCCTTGTGAATTCGAACGTCCACGCTTTCTCCGGCACGAGCCAAAATCCCGTAGAGCGTCGGGCAAATCGGGTGAGCAAAGGCGATGTGAACGACGACGCCGTTTCCGTAGAATGTGCTTGGCCGGTTTTTCGTCCGGTCAAAGAACTGATCCACAAGAACAAAGTCCCGTGGAGCATACGCCGCCTTCATCGAGCCCACGGCGGAGAGGGAGATGATCCACTCGACCCCCAGCTTCTTGAAACCATAGATATTGGCACGGAACGGAAGTTCGCTGGGCAACAGATGGTGGTTCTTTCCGTGCCGCGGCAAGAAGACGAGCTCCTGAGAGCCGAGCGTGCCAAGAATGTATTCCGATGATGGCTTGCCGAAAGGAGTTTCCACTTTTTCTTCACGAACATTCTCAAGCCCGGCCATCTGGTAGAGGCCACTCCCTCCGATGACACCAATTCTGTTCACGCCCGCACCTCCATGGAGTCCACAAACGGCTTCTTGCCGCGCTTCGGGTTCAATGGATCCCACGCAAGCCCAGCGAAGCGGAGAAGAAGCAGCCGACTTCGATTTCTGCATGGGGGATAAGCGATTTCACCATACTCTTCTTCCATGCGCAACCATCACGGTCTGTCGGTAGCACGAGGCGTGCCGGTCACCGGTGGGGGTATCCGGCGTACTGGGTGGGCAGTTATCCCCTGCGGGAACGCGAGGCCCGAGTCCTCGCAAATGCATCTTCCTGGCAGTGGTCATCGGTAGTGCCTACGGCAGCTCTCGCTGCCGTTCGGACCCGGCCACCCAGTGAATCGGGCACAGCGCCAGGGCCTCCGGCCCTGCCCGGCGGAGGCGCCGCCTCCGGATCTCCGCCAGGAGCGCTGGTTCCGGACCTCGCCAGGGAGCTCGCGAAGACCCGTTGCAATGAAAAGCAACGAGATCCCCACCCACACCTTTGTCCCGCCACGGTTTGAACATCAGGGAACCAACTGACTTTCCAGCGTTTGAAAGTCACTGGGAAGGAGTTCGCCGGGGAGTTCGCTCCCTGAGCCCATTTTTTTTCTACGGATCTTCCGGGAGGGTGGCCGGTGCCGACCGGAGGGAAAGTCGGCTCCGCCGACCACCGATGACCGGTAGTGTTCCACCCGAGGGCAGTGGATCGAAAGCGGCGGCAATGGCGAGCAGTGGGTGCCGCGGGGGAACTCGTGCCAAAGGCACGGATCGATACCGATGTGAGCGGAACGGAACGCAAAAAAACAAAGAGTTTACCGGAATCCAGGTCCTCATCGAGGAGCACGAGCCGATGACCGAGACCATGTCCAAGGCTGCAATTCAGGTAGCCGGAGGGGGTGGCTCTCGCTTGGCGCCGGTGACTTCCCAACAATTCTCAAAACCGGAGACCTGGACTTGCTGACTGTTCTTGAGGCCCGACAGCGGATCTTGGTGGAAGCACCGCTCCTTCCCGTGGAGGAAATCGATCTTTCCCGGGCTCAGGGCAGGATCGTGGCCAGCGAGCTACGGGCGCGGATCGACTTTCCTCCCTTCGCCAATTCAGCGATGGATGGCTATGCGGTTCGGAGTTCGGATCTCGCAGGGGAGCTCCCCTGCCGGCTTGAGGTGATCGAGGAAGTGATGGCTGGGAATTGGCCGGTTCGGAAGGTCTTGGCCGGCCAGGCTGCGAAGATCATGACCGGTGCGCCGGTCCCCAAGGGCGCCGATTGTATCGTGCCGGTGGAACAGACCGATGGCGGCCGCGATCTGGTGGAGATCCGGGAGCGCTCCTCCAAGGGCCGGCATCTGCGGCCGGCGGGGGAAGACATCCAAGCTGGAGACGTGGCCCTGGGAACAGGGGAAAAGCTCCATCCGGTGCTTCTTTCCTATCTGGCGAGCCTGGGAATCGACCGGGTTTCGGTTCGCCGTCGGCCTCGGGTGGGAGTGCTCTCCACCGGCGACGAGCTGGCCCTGCCAGGTGCCCCGCTGAAGCCTGGCCAAATCTATGCCAGCAACGAGCTGTCTCTTGCGGGCCTGGCGCGGAACTTGGGTTGCGACGTTCGAGGTGTGGGGCCGGTTTCGGATCGCCTTGAGGCGATCATGGCGGCCATGGAAGAATTGGCGGGGTGGGCCGATCTGCTCATTAGCTCGGGCGGCGTCAGTATGGGGGACCGCGATTTGGTGCGGATTGCGTTGGAGCGCCTGGAATTCAGGGAGATCTTCTACCGGGTGAAGATCAAGCCCGGCAAGCCGTTGGTTTTCGGAAGGATGGGAAAGCTCCTTGTGTTTGGGCTTCCTGGCAACCCGGCCTCGGCCATCGTGACCTTCCTGGAGTTCGTGGAGCCGGCGATCCGGGCGATGCAAGGGGCGCCCGATCCTGTTCCACCACGCATTTTGGCCAGAGCTTCAGAAGCCTTGCCCAACCTCAAGCCCCGGCGTTTCTACATGCGGGTTCAGGTCCGGCAGCGTGGCGGAGAGCTGTGGGCGGAGCCCCTTCCGCGGCAGAGCTCGGGGCTTCTTCGGAGCCTGGCGTCCGCTGATGCCTTGGCTCTTCTGGAGCCAGAAACGGAAAACCCCGCCGGGGAGATCATCCGCGTTCGCCCGCTTTCCTTCGGCGTTTCGGCGTTGGGAGGGAGATGGCGGGTTGGCTGAAGGGGGAACCGAGGCCCTAAAGGAAAGAATGTACATTCCGATATCCAACCCAATGCCGGACTCTGGTGGAAGAACCAAAAAGGGAAAACGAGATGAGCAAAGATGACCGGCCACCTTCTTTCAGGGACCGCGTTCGGAGCGGCCTGCGCCTTGGCGGACTGGTGCTGGCGCTGCTCTGCATTCGTTCCTCGGTGGCGGCGCCGTACCGCGTGCCCACGGCATCCATGGAGCCGACGATCATTGCCGGAGACCGGATCTACGTCAACAAGTTGGCCTACGATTTGAAACTTCCCTTTTTGGGCGTGAGCTTGCTGCGCCTTGGCGAGCCGGCTCGAGGCGAAGTGGTGCTTTTTCAGCCTCCTGGCGAAGAGGGAATTCCATACGTCAAACGGGTCATCGGGGTTCCTGGCGATCGGATCTCCATGGAGGCGGGACGGCTCAAGATCAACGGAGTCATGCTGCCTCTAGAGGGCTTGGCGGATCGGGCACCCCTGGACGAAGCGAGCGATCATCCCAAGCGGAAGCAGCTCTTTCGGGAATCGTTGGGAGAGATCTCTCACCTAGTGGCCCAGGATCTGTTGGCGCTCCGGCTTCGGGAGTTCCCGGAGCTGGAGATTCCCGCCGACAATTATTTCGTCATGGGAGACAACCGGGATAACAGTGCGGATTCCCGGGTTTTCGGTTTCGTGCCGCGGGATGCGTTTCTGGGCCGTGCCTCCATCGTCTATGCTTCGGTCCGTTGGGACGAAAACGGGTTCCAGATATTCTGGGATCGCTTTTTCAAGCGGCTGGGATGATGGGTCGTGGTGGAGTGATGGGCGACGGGCTGCGGACGGATTGCCGCCGACCGGAGCGGAACGCAACTCGAGACGAAACTCATTCGTTTCCCCCTTTCTGTGGACGGTTGGAAGGCGCGTTCAGGATGGAGCTTGGCAAGCGCTCGGAAGGGAGCTGAACCATGAAAAAATGGATTCTCTGGATGGCGCTGCTGGGGTCGGGGGTTCAGGCGGCGGAATACGATTTGATCCCCATGGATCGGAGCCAAACGAACCACCTCAAGGCCTACGGACTCGCTTTTGGGATGCTGGAGCGAGGGCAAAATGTTCACTGGCTCTTGAACTACCGTGGCGGCGCATTTTTGACGGGGGCTTCGGAACAGTTGAGCCGGGAAGCGCGGATCGCCGGCGTGACGGTGGAACGGATTGGCGCGGCCAAGGTACGGCGCATCGACCTGCTCATCGCTTCGAGCAACATGGAGAACATGCTCCTGGAAAAGGCCCCCAGAATCGCCATCTACACGCCTCCCGGGCAAGAGCCCTGGGATGATGCCGTGACCCTCGTCCTGGAATACGCGGGGATCCCCTACGACAAGCTGTGGGACCCGCAGGTGCTGGAAGGCAAGCTGGCGGACTACGATTGGCTCCACCTCCACCACGAGGATTTTACCGGGCAATTCGGAAAATTCTATTCCTCTTACCGGAACGTGCGCTGGTACCAAAAAAAGGTCTACAATTTCGAGCAGGCAGCACAAAAGGCTGGCTATCCGACGGTTCCCAAGCACAAGCTGGCCGTGGCCAGGGCCATTCAGGCCTTCGTGGCGCGAGGCGGGTTCCTGTTTGCCATGTGCCTGGCCACGGATACCCTGGATATCGCCCTTTCCGCTGGAGACACCGATATTGTGCCGCCGGAGATGGACCACACGCCCGTGGATCCCGATTACGCGAGGAAGCTCCGCTTCGACCGAACGTTCGCCTTCAAAGATTTTCGCGTGAATACGGCTCCCTACTCCAACAGCTATTCCGACATCGACGTCAACCAGATCAACTCGTCGGATCGGATTGATCCCGGCCCCTTCTCCCTGTTCGAGTTCTCCGCCAAGGTCGATCCCGTTCCCACGATGTTGACCCAGTCCCACGTCAAACGGAACATCCTGGGCTTCAAGGGGCAGACCACCACCTTCAATCCCAAGGCGATCCGCGACTCGGCCATCATCCTGGGGAAAGAGGAGAAGACCGGCTACGTCCGCTACCTCCACGGCGAGTTCGGCAAGGGCACCTATACCTTCTACGGCGGCCACGATCCCGAGGACATGAACCATCTTGTGGGCGAGCTTCCCACCGACGTGTCGCTCTTCCCCAATTCGCCGGGATACCGGCTGATTCTGAACAACGTTCTCTTCCCGGCGGCGCGGAAAAAGAAGCTCAAGACCTGACGAAACCCTTTATTTTCATTTGTGTTGAGTTCCGCTCGCGTCGGCGGCAGTCCGTCCGCCGCCACTCGCCATGATCGCCGCTTTTGCCATCGGCTGCCCTCAATCCAAAGCGCAGCCAGGGATCGGTGCCCGGCGCCCTCCGGAAACGCACGGCTGGAACCGATCCAAGCAGCCTGGTATAGAAGGGAAAAGGCGAACCCAGGGAAGGAAATGGGGCTGTGGCGGAAATTATAGTTTTTCCCAAAGCTCGGCGAGTTGTCGCTCGACCGCCTCGACCGGCGCGACAGGTCATGCTGGTGGCCGGCGTCCTGGGAGGGGTGGGGAGCACGGGGTTTGCCCTTTTCTGTTTTCAGGGCGCCGTTGATGGAATCTGCTGGCTTCTGGTGGTCTTTGCGCTCCTTTCTCTTTGGCTGGCATGGTACAGCATCCGCTGCCAAGTGGTGGTGACGCCAGAGTCCTTCCAGTTCTTCGGCTTTCTGCCCTCCAAACCCTGTCCGTTGAGCGAGCTCGAGGAGCTGACTCTGGTCCGTGTGTCCGGAGCTTCTTCCGGCAGGGTTGACAAAAGCCATGTACGCCTCCGCCGCAAGGGGCACTCGGGTACGTTCAAGCTCTTCCTGAGTTGGGATGGCGCTGAAGAGGCTGTCGCTCTCTTGAAACGCTGGCAACCCGACGGTTTCCGCACCATCGAAGTCGATTGACCCCGGGGAACGGCGCACGGCGGTGGACTGGTCTCCTTGCCCTGGTGGCCGCGGTCGATGGGTGGATTCCCCGGAAGCACGAGAGGCTGCTTGATCTTTGGGAGAGACGTGGATGACTTTGACTCCGGAACAATCGGCTCGCTACAGCCGTCACCTGATCCTCCCCGAAGTGGGGCCGGCGGGGCAGAGGAAGCTCCTGGATTCCAGCGTTCTCTTGATCGGCGCCGGGGGCTTGGGTTCGCCTTTGGGACTCTATTTGGCGGCGGCGGGAGTTGGCCGGATCGGGATTGTGGATTTCGATAGCGTGGAGGCCTCGAACTTGCAACGGTAAGTCTTGCACGGCACAGCTTCGGTAGGCCGTCCAAAAGTGGATTCGGCGCGGCGCCGCATCGAAGACCTCAACCCTGATGTGGTATTGGAGACCCACCGAAAACGGCTCACCAGCGAAAACGCCCTGGATCTGATGTAGGGGTATGATGTCGTTGTCGATGGGACGGACAACTTCCCCACGCGATACCTGGTGAATGACGCTTGCGTCCTGTTGGGCAAGCCCAATGTCTACGGTTCCATCTACCGGTTCGAGGGTCAGGCCAGCGTCTTCAATCTGGATGGCGGCCCCAACTACCGGGACCTCTTTCCGGAGCCGCCTCCACCGGGACTGGTCCCCAACTGCGCGCAGGCCGGGGTCCTGGGAGTATTGCCCGGGATCATCGGCACGATCCAGGCAAACGAAGCCCTCAAGATCCTTCTGGGGATCGGGGAGCCGCTCGCGGGACGGCTCTTGCTCTTCGACGCACTCAAAATGGAGTTCCGGGAGATCCGGTTCCGGAAGAATCCCCGCGTCATGCCCATAGAAAAACTCATCGACTACCGGCGGTTCTGCGCTGGACCCCACTGGGAGGGAGGGAACGACAAAAAAACAGGACCTGGAAACCTGGAACCGGAGATCTCGGTTCAGGAGCTCCGGCAGCGCCTCGATGCGGATGAAAAGCCGTTCCTACTGGATGTGCGAGAACCCTTTGAATGGGCCATCTGTCACATTCCCGGCTCCACGCTGGTCCCCTTGGGGCAACTGTCGGACCCAGGAAAGGATCTCCGCTGTGAGAAGGATCGGCACATCGTAACGCTCTGCCACTCCGGAGCACGGAGTCTTCACGCACGGCAATTCCTCCTGGATGCCGGATTTACCGTAGTGCAAAGCCTTCGGGGTGGAGTCGATGCATGGGCTAGAAAGGTTGATCCTTCCATGGCGCGGTATTAGATCCCTTGGGACCTATCAAATTGTCCTGTTTTTGCTTCACAATTTTCTTCGCCGAAACGGTGGCACCGGCATCTTGCCGGTGTAGCGCCCTCCGGGCTGCACCGAGCCGGGAAGGAGGCCCGCCCCAGCGGTGATGTTGTCAACCGGATCTGATAGGTCTCGATCCCTTCAGGGAGCATACGATTCCCCAGAGACCATGGCAAGACAAGTGGCGGCGGTCACGCCGACGTCCATGGGAGCAGATCCAAACCAACCCGCGGAACGGGTCATGGAACAACCCCGGAAAATTGCAGCAGCGAGGAGAAGATCGCTGACATTTTGTCAATGAATTGACAAAATGTCTATCCGCGGGTTTTGGCCCGGAATCCACCGGGTAATCAAGAACCACCGCGGATCTTTCGCGGTCGCCAGATAGCCCGAGCCGCCGAACTAACGCCGAAGAGCGCCACTGCCAGCAGGATGATCAAGGGGCCGCTGGGAAGCCGCAAGTCCAGCCGATCCGAGAGATCGTAGGCCAAGAATAGGCCTGCGACACTGCAAGCCGCGCTCAAAAGAGTTGCCAGGCACATCATGGGGCGAAGCCTGGTGGTCCATTGTCGGGCGGTAGCCGCCGGGATCGTCAAGAGCGCGATGACCAGGATCACGCCGGCGACACGGATCAGCGTCACGATGGCCAAGGAGGTCAAGGCGAGGAGAATTTGGAACAATAAACCCACGGGGAGACCCGCGACTTCGGCAAACTCCTCATCAAAACTTATCGCCTGAAACTCGTCGAACAGAAAGAAGACTCCCAGGAGGACGACTCCGTCCAGAGCCGCGACTCCCCAGACATCGCTGGCGGGAACAAACAGGATGCTCCCGAATAGATAGCTCATCAGATCCGGAGCGTAACCCGGGGTCAAGGCTACAAAGAGAATGCCCAGTGCCATTCCCACGGCCCAAACCATGGAGATCAACGTGTCGAATCCAGACGGAAGCCGCCTGTAGGCCCATCCAAGTCCAGCGCCCGCGGCAAGGGTGAAACCGGTGGCGCCCAGGATGGGAGAAAAACCCAACCAATAACCCAGCCCCACGCCTCCAAACGCTGCGTGGGAAAGCCCTCCGGAAATCGACGAAATCCGCTTCACGACGACGTAGGTTCCGATGACGCCGCAGGCTACACTGGCCAGGAGTGCGGTGGCCAAGGCACGCTGGAAAAAAGGAAAGGAAAGAGCCTCCAACATTGGTTTCCCCCTTCATTCAGGTCGAGACCATCGATTCTGAAGCAACGGTTTCTTCTCTTTTGGTTGTGTCCGCTCCCGTCGCGTGGCAGCCGCCACGCGCCCCTCGCCTTCCTTCGGATCGTCGGGAAGGAGCGCTTACCGCTCTCAAAAGGGCGGTGAAATAATGGATATTCTAGCTCGCGGACTCCCTGGAGTGGGGTTCAAGGATTCGGCAGTGGTGGGGATGTTCCACGACTTCCACGGGAAAACCGTAGCCAAGTTCCAGGAGTTCCTGAGTCATCTGGTTGGAGGGGTGGTAAACCAGGCGGCGATTCAGGCAGGCGATGCTGTGGATATAACCGCAAACGATCCCGACGTCGTGAGAAACTAGAAGGATCGTCCGCTGGGGTGTCAGGTCGGCCAGAAGCTTGTAAACTTCGGTGGCGTTTTGGGGATCGAGGCTTGAAGTGGGCTCGTCCAGCAAGAGAAGCGGCGCGTCAAGGCAGAGAGCCCGTGCAATGAGAACCCGTTGTCGCTCGCCGCCAGAGAGCTCGCCAATTTGGCGATCCGCAAGATGGCCCAGGTGAACGCGCTCCAAGGCCATCAGCGCCTGACGTTTCGCCTTGCCGCCAAATCGACGAAACAGACGTTTCTTTCCCAGAAGCCCCATGAGAACCACGTCCAGGGCGGAGATGGGGAAGTCCATGTCGAAGCGCGCATGCTGGGGAACATAGCCGATAGTGCCCCGTACCTCTTTTGGAGAGCGCCCAAAAACCCGGAGCTGCCCCGTATCCGGTTCGATCAACCCCAGAATCAGTTTGAGCAAGAGGCTTTTACCACCGCCGTTGGGGCCGATGAGGCCCAAGAATTCCCCTTGCTTCAATTGCAGATGAATCTGTTCGAGAACCGGTTCCCGGCGGAGGGTCAAGCTCACGTCCCGGATGTCTAGAGCTAGGCCGTTCATCATCTTGCGGCTTGTCTCATGGCACGGGCAACCTTTCTGAGGTTTTCTGGCCAGTTTCGCGCCAGAGGATCGAGAGTCACCAGATTCGCGCCGATCTCCGAGGCTACGATCTGGGCGGCACGTTGGGAGAAATGAGGCTGAACAAACAGCGTGCTAACACCAGCGGAACGCGCTTCCCCGATCGTCTGGGCAAGCTGCGCCGGGCTCGGTTCCTTTCCTTCCCGCTGGACGGCAATTTGCCGCAAACCGTAATCCGCCGCCAGATAGCCCCAAGCGGGATGGAAGGTGTAGAATCGCTTGCCTCGAACCCCTGCCAATTCTTGGCGAAGATCCTTGTCCAATCGGTGGATCTCGGCGAGCAACGCACCGTGGTTTTGGTCGATTTCGGCAATCTTTTCCGGGAAAAGCTCTTTCAGGCTTTGAGCGATGTTCCCAGCCATGACCCGCGCATAGCGGGGCGAAATCCAGAGATGGGGATCGTCGGATTGATATGAAGCGCCATGAGAGCCGTCTACTACTTGGAGATCGGGGTTTTGTGCGACGAACTTTTCAAGCCAGGCTTCCTCGAAGGGAAAGCGAGGATGTCCCACCTTCACGTAGATCGAAGCGCGGGCCGCCGCTCGCAACTGTTTCATCCCAGGTTCAAAAGTCGCGGGACTCGCACCCGGTGGAAGAAGCACTTTGATCTCCACAAGGTTCCCGGCCATCTTTTCGACAAAGAATGCCTGAGGCGGAACCGACACGAGGACCACCGGGCGGTGAGATAGGTTTTCCCCCTCGGAACCACAGGCCACGAGCAGTGGCGCAAACAGAACGAGCACCCTGAGCTTATTCATGTTCGTCTCGAATGGGAGATCTCTTCGTGCAAAGATCCGGGTCCTTTATATCGCGGCCCAAGAAATACATACAAGGGTATTCCTCGCGATCCCTTCGCGTTAGATTTGGCATTTTCTTTCGCATTCCGTAGAATCAACCTCCCCTCGGAATCGCCAACGATTGTCACGCCATTTTTGGCAGGGGTGCAAGGAATCGGATCGGGGCAACAATTGGCGAAGGATCTCCGATAATGACATCGGGGGAAAATCGGAGGAAGGTTTGGTTTTGGGGATGAAAGATACCACGAGGAAGGAGCTCTCCCTCGAAGCGATGACCGACCGGTGGCAGGGGCTGTTTTCATCGGTCGCTGAAATGCCTTCAATAGAGACCAAGAAGAGGCTGGAAGAGACCCGCAACCGGATTGGCCAAGTCATCTGGATCCGGTGGCTGCTGCTCATCGGACTGCTGGCCTATGGGCTCGTGGCACTGGGGCTTTACTCGTGGCTCGATGGCTTCACGCTGGAGATCGAAAACCGGGTGGTCCCAGGGGCCGTTTTCTTGTTCGCCTGGGCCTGCAATGGCTGGTACCATATCACGTACCGGCACTTTTCCAAGATGCGCTTGCTCGCCTTGGTCCAGGTGGGGATCGATCTGCTGTTTGTGACGGTGATGGTCCATTTTAGCGGCGGAACCTTGTCGTGGCTTTGGGGAGTCTATTTCGTCCTGGTCTTGGAGGCGACCTTTCTGTTGGAAAAGCGGTGGGCCGGCCTGGCGGCGGGTATGGCGGCATCCCTTGCATACGGCGCTGTGTTGGCGGCGGAAACCGCGGGTTGGCTTGAGCCTGTTCCTGTTCCCTACAACCTCACGGCCGCGCAAACGGCTGTGAGCTACGCCGCTGCTAAATGGGGTTGGGTGACACTTCTTGTCCTGTCGGCGGCCGATTTTGGCTGCGCCATGATGAGCCTTCTCAGAAAGCAGCGAAAATCCCTCCAGAGGCTGGTGATCCTCGACGAGCTCACCGGCTTGTACAACCGGAGGTACTTCTTCCAGCGCCTCCATTCGGAAATGGAACGAGCCCGGCGCTACAAGCGGAGCCTTGGCTTGCTTGTCCTGGACATCGACGACTTCAAACAGATCAACGACACTTACGGGCACCAGGCAGGGGATCGAGTCCTTGAGGAGTTGGGCGCGGTCATTCGCAAGCACATCCGAGGTGGCGCGCTGGCCGCAGAATACGATCTGGACGTACCCTGCCGTTACGGCGGGGAAGAGTTTGTCGTCATTCTCCCCGAAGCACTTTCGTCGGAAAGCCTGGAGTTGGCCAAAGAAGGGACCATGGATTGCGTTGCCTGCGGAGCCTGGATCGTGGCCGAGCGGCTCCGGCAGCAGATCGAGCTGGCGAAGCCCGGTGGCTTCCCAGTCACGGCGAGCATCGGGGTCGCTTCCTATCCGGGAAAGGCCAAGAGTGTCGATGACCTGGTAGCCCTGGCGGACAAGGCGCTCTACGCTGCCAAGCGGAACGGCAAGAATCAGGTGATGGCCATCGAGGATCTCCAACCCCTGGACCCGCGGGAAAGGGCCGCGAAAAGCTTCGCCGTCTAGTAGCGTACAAAAACATGGGTCCAGGGAAGCAGGGTCACGGCGTGCCGTGACCCTGCCTGGTGGGTGCAGGGCAAAGCCCGGTGCGTGCGGGCCAGAAGGCCCGCACGCTACAATTCACGGACGGGTTGCAACCCGCCCTACGCGCCTCCGGTCTCCGCCTCTGCTCCTCCTTGGTGGAAACGCGCCTCGAACCACCTCGCTACGATCCGTGAGAGTTCCGGGTTGGAGAGGGGAGCCGTGGCGGCAGGATACACCGCCGGGCTCGATTGCGCTAGAATGGCACGTAGGCTAGCGCCTCATCGCCCAGGATCATCTCGATGGCCTTCTTCATGTTGGCACCCACTTCCCTGGGTCCGCGCCGTTTGGTCTGTTTCGTCATTTTGCGGAGTTTGAGGGCAAAGCGGGCGACGTTGATGCCATCGCGGACGGTGTAGCTCTCATTTCGGGCATGAGCCCGTTGCAGAAAGCTCGTGACGTATTCTAAGACATCGTCGTCACAGAAGGGGAGGTTGTACCGAATGATGGCTTCTTCCTCTTTCTTGTCGGGGAACTCGATTTGGATCTGGGGCTGCAGCCGGGAATGGATGTACTCTGGCAAATCGTAGGTGGAGGCGTCGTCGTTCATGGTGGAACAAAATCGGAACTCCGGATGGGCATGGATCTTGATTCCGGCGACGATGGACTCCACGTAGCGGCGGTGATCTAGAAGAGGCGCCAGGGAGGCCCAGCTCTTCTCGCTCATGCGGTTGCCTTCATCGATGATGCAAACGCCGCCTCGGATCATGGCGGTGACCAGGGAGCTTGCGACGTAGCGGATCTTCTGGTCTTCCCCGACGACTGGCGTCACCAACAAGTCTTCCGGTCGGGTGTCCATGGTCGCCTGGAAAAGGTAGACTTGCTTTCCCATCTCCCGGGCCGTGGCATAGGCTAGCGTCGTTTTTCCCACACCGGGCTTTCCCACGAGCCGCGGGTTCATGGGAAGATCCCCCTGCTCCACCACCATCCAGGCAGCCAGAAGTTGGAGCCGGAGCTCCCGGTGACCGATCCACTTGGTGTCGAAATCGGTGGGATGGCTCAGGCGAAGGGGCACGCCATCGATGATCACTTGGTCGGTCATGGCAAGTCTCCCATGGGAGTGAACAGGACAGTTTTTTTCAGGAAGGGCTGGTTCCCAGAAGACACTCCGTGAGGCTCGTGTACCGCTGAGCGCTGGGATTGTGTTTCACGGCACGGTATAGAGCCGTTTGCTGACCGACGACCACCGCGAGCTTTCGTGCTCGGGTGAGCCCCGTGTAGAGCAGGTTTCTTCTGAGCATCACATAGTGCTGGTTCATGAGCAGCATGACCACGGCGGGGTATTCCGAACCCTGGCTTTTGTGGACGGTGACGGCATAGGCAAGGGTCAGCGCGTCGAGCTCGCTCTTGGCATAGGGGATCCTTCGCCCCGAAAAATCGATGAGCAATGTCTGTTCCGACAGATCGACCATTTCGACGCGACCGATGTCGCCGTTAAACACCTGCTTGTCATAGTCGTTAACGATCTGCATCACTTTGTCTCCGGCGCGGAATTGGATTTTGCGGTACCGAATCCCTTCCTCGCCGGGGTTGAGAAGGATCTGGAGCTCCTGGTTCAGGCTGTCCACTCCGACGATGCCGGAATACATCGGCGCCAGGACCTGCACGTCTTGCACGGGATCGAGTCCAAACACTTTCGGAATTCGTTCCGAGACGATGAGCTTCACCACTTCCAGCGCCCGTGCCGGTGCCTGGGCCGGTGCGAGAAAAAAATCGCGGCGGGCACCGCCATCCGGCGGGCAGATGGGCATCCTGCCCCTGTTGATCCTGTGGGCGTTGGTGACGATCAGGCTCTCCTCGGCCTGTCGGAAGATCTTCTGGAGGCGCACCAAAGCAAACAGCTCCGATGCGATGAGGTCCCGTAGGACGTTGCCCGGCCCCACGGACGGGAGTTGGTCGATATCGCCGATGAGGACGAAACAAGCATCCTTGGGCAAAGCCCGCACCAGGGAACAGGTGAGCATCGTATCGAGCATCGACGCCTCGTCAATCGCCAGAAGATCGCCCTGGAGAGGATTTTCCTCGTTTCGGAGGAACGAGCGCGTGGGCGGTTGATACTGGAGCAGGCGATGAATCGTGGAGGCCTTGTGACCCGTGGCCTCCGCCATCCTTTTGGCCGCCCGGCCCGTGGGTGACGCGCATAAGACCTCCAGATCCAGCTTCCTAAAAACCGAAATGAGCACCCGGAGCAACGTTGTCTTCCCCGTTCCCGGCCCCCCGGTGATCACCACCAGTCGGTTCCTGAAAACCGCCAGCACGGCTTGACGCTGGTTTGGATCCAGCTCCACCCCCACACGCTTCTCACCTTCGGAAATCAGCAGCTCCAGCCGCTGGTCATCGAAAGACCCCGGAACCTGCGCCATGGCCCCCAACCGCGCCGCGATCTCGTATTCCGCACGGAAAAGATGGGGCAAATATACCCTGCCATCAAGAAGGATCACCCGGCCCCGCGTCGCCAGCCTGTCCACTGCCTCATCCGCCACGGCGGCGGCCACCCCAAGTTGCCGCGCAATCCGGCTCACAAGCTCCTGCCTGGGATAGTACGTGTTCCCCTCCGTAGAGCATTCTCGGAGCATGTACCGCACCGCCGCATCGGCCCGAAACGGCGAGTCCTCCGCGTGCCCAAGATGCATGGCAATGGCGTCCGCCTTCTTAAAACCGATTCCTCGGATCTCCGTCGCCAACCGGTACGGGTTTTCCCGAACCATCGCCACGGTTTGGTCCTGGTACCGTGCGTAAATCTTCCTGGCATACGCCGGAGAGACCCCATAACCCTGAAGGAAAACGAGCATCTCCCGAAGCTTCGACTCCCCCTTCCAAGCCTTGACGATCTTCTTCGCCCTCTTCTTCTGGATGCCGGGCACGTCGAAAATCTTTTCGGGATTCTTGTCCAAAAGCTCCAGAGTCTCCATCCCGAAATGGTCCGTGAGCTTCCTAGCCGTGGCCTCGCCCAGTCCCTTGATCACGCCGGAGCTGAGGTATTTCCGGATACCGGTCAGGGTGGCGGAACCGGTGGTCTCATAGCTCGAGACTCGAAAGGTCGCCCCGTACCGCGGATGCTCGGACCAGCGGCCCTTCACCCGGAGGACCTCGCCTGGCACGACCCGTCCAAAATTGCCTGTCACGGTATAGGGGCGTTGCTGCGCGGGCGATTGGAGCTTGAGGACAGACCAAGCCCCGTCGGGGGACTGGAAAGCGATCTGTTCCAGCGTTCCTTCGAGCACCGTTTGGTCGGGAAGATCGGGCATCCATTCCGCTCGTGCAAGAGTTGAGGCTGAGCCTTTTTCTTTTCTTGAGTCCGCTCCCATCGCTCGCGGCCGCTCGCGTCGGTCGCCTGCTCCGCGGGGTGGCCCGGGCTTTGGCCGTCTGGCCGGAATTCCCCCAAGTGGCGCGAGGCGGGTTCGCCCCCGGAAGACCTTTTCGCGGAAGGTGCGCCGCCCAATGGCCGGGGATCCGGGTCGGCGGTGTCACCGACGGGGTTTTCGGCAAGCCGGGCGAGCAGCGTGAGCGGACGCGAGCGATGGGAGTGGAACGGAAAAAAGAAGAAAAGACCGCCTGGATCCGAAAAAAGTCGGTCAAGCTTCCTTGATTTGCGTCCAGAAGACCTTGAAATAATCGTAACCGGAATAGATGGTCAGCGCGACGGCAAACCAGAGAACGGTCTCGCCCGACCACCGCAGGTAGGGGGATTCCACGTAAAGAATAAGCAAGAAGATGGCCAGAGATTGGAAAAATGCCTTGGCTTTCCCGAGATTCGAGGCCTCGATGACGATTCCGTGGGAGGCGGCGATTCCGCGGAGCCCGGTGATCGCCAATTCCCGGCCCACGATCATCATTGCCGCCGGTGCCGAACAACGCCCCAAATCCACAAGGCTAATCAGTGCCGCCGTGACCAGCAGCTTATCGGCCACGGGATCTAGAAGCTTGCCTAGAGTTGTCACCTGCTTGCGTTTCCGGGCGATATATCCATCGATGACATCCGTCATGGATGCCGCGACGAAAATGAGCGCCGCGATGAGGTGCATGGCCCGGCTGGGGGAGTAGATCAGGAAAAACACCAGAAACGGGGCCAGAACAATTCGCGCAAGGGAGAGTTGGTTTGGAAGGTTCATCGCGGACCGTTTCCTTCGAAGGCCCGGAAGGATCCAGGCATGGCCACGTAGCTTTCGGGCAATTGAACGGGCGACCGACTGAAAAAAGATCGAAGATCACCGCTCTTCAACCGGTGATGGGAGGGAAGGTTGACCCAGGCAACTTGCATCATTGTGTACCAGACCAACCGCACAAGAACCAAAGGCGGAATTCGTTTCCTCTTTCACGGGGATTGGGCAGATCTGACCACCCTTGAGTCAAAGCCGGATCGCCCGATGAGGAAGCCGTGGAAACAGAGGATCCGCCGCGGCGGGAGATCCGTCACGAGATCTTGTGATCCGCATCACTCGACGCCCCGGGATGCTCACGCCATCGGACCGGAGACGGCGGGCACGAGCTCTTTCGGATCCGGAATCACTTGTTTGCCCTTTTTTGGGAAAGACAGAGCTTGATTCCCATTGCCCACCGTGCATAGGATGGGGCTGTCGGAGCCTGGCCGGCAACTCGGGAGAGTTCGCGAGAGAGCAAGAAAAAACTGGAGCAGGAAACCGGGAGTCGCTGAGACATGAAGATCACACTCCACGGAAAATCCAGGCGAAGGCCGCTCATTCCAGAATATACGGGAGCCGCTAAAAGATGAAGATCCGCCTCAACGGCAAGGAGATGGTGGTGCAAGAAGACTGGACCGTTGCCGATCTGCTGGCTTCCATAAAGCTCGAAACTCCCAGAGTGGCCGTAGAGAAAAACCAAGATGTGGTGCCTCGGGCGACCTATTCCGCCACTCCTCTTCAGGAGGGCGACGAAATAGAGGTCGTCTCTTTTTTTGGCGGAGGCTGAAAGAGATGGGGACTTCCGATAGAGGTTGTTTCTTTTTGGGGCGAAGGCTGACCGGGACTTCCGACAGTCGTTTGGTGCTGGGGCAGTCCAGGCGAGGCGACGCAAAAACCGAACGAACTTTGGAAGGAAGATTCATGAGTAAGGAGTATCTCGAGCTCGGTGGAGAAAAGTTCCATTCCCGTCTCATCGTCGGAACGGGAAAATATAGCTCGAATGAGGTGATGACCAAGGCGATAGAGGCTTCCGGGGCGGAGCTTGTCACCGTGGCCATTCGAAGGGTCTCACTGGAGCGCGATTCCACCGAGTCGATCCTCTACCATCTAGATAAGCTCGGAATGCGCCTCTTGCCGAATACGGCCGGTTGTTTCACGGCCAAGGAGGCGATTCGTACGGCGCGGCTGGCGCGGGAAGCGTGTGACGAGCGCCTGATCAAGGTGGAGGTTATCGGGGACAAGAAAACCCTTTTTCCCGACAACGAAGCGACCCTGGAGGCGACGCGGATCCTGGTGAAGGAGGGATTCATCGCCTTGCCCTACACCAACGACGATCCGGTCATGGCCCAGAAACTCGAAGATGCCGGAGCAGCCGCTATTATGCCGCTGGCCGCGCCTATCGGGTCGGGATTGGGCGTGAGGAATCCCTACAATATCCTCATTCTTCGCGAAGCAGTGAGCGTACCCGTGATTGTTGACGCGGGAGTCGGGACTGCATCCGATGCGGCCATCGTCATGGAGCTCGGCGTCGATGGTGTGTTGATGAATACAGGGATCGCCGGGGCGGCGGACCCGGTGGCCATGGCGCGGGCGATGCGCCTCGCCGTCGAGGCAGGCCGGCTGGCCTACGGAGCGGGCCGGATTCCGAAAAAGCTCTATGCTACGGCGTCCAGTCCGCTGGAGGGTATTTTGGGTAGCTGAACCGGTATTGCTCTTTCCACTCGGCAGGGGTGGACTTTGGTGACTTCAAAAGGAGGAGATCGATGACCGATTCTTTCACGGAAACCACGACGACTGGTTTTTTTGGGAATCTTGGCGGCGCCATCAAGGGCGTCCTTACAGGGGTTGTCCTTTTTGGCTTGAGTTTTCCCGTTCTGTGGTGGAACGAGGGCCGAACGAACATGAGCCAGGTGGCGAAGCAGGCGCAAGAAGCTCCCGCGAAGCCGGATGCGGCGATGGAGGGAAAGTTCATCTGGGCGTCGGGAACTTTGGCCACCGATGGCAAGATCGGCGACCCGGCCTATCTCAAACCGGGGAATTACATCGGGCTTCACCGCACCGTTGAGATGTATGCCTGGGTAGAGGAAAAGCACTCGAAAACCGAGAAAAAGACAGGTGGGAAAAAGGTGACAACCACCACCTATACCTACAAGAAGAAATGGACTTCCAGTCCCAAGGATTCCAGCTCATTCAAGGAGCGTGCGAAACACACCAACCCGCCGTTGACCATTCGGGGCGAAAGCTGGTTTGCTCCCAACGCCACGGTAGGCGCCTACAGTTTTGATCCTGGCAAGGCGTCCATGGGATCCTCCAAACCGCTTCTCCTCAAACCCGACATGCTGAAGCTCACGGTTGCCAAGAAGGTGGCGACGCCCGCAATGCCCGCGGAGACACCCGCCGGGGCAACGACCAAACCGAGCGGAGCTACCTCCGCCACCAAGAGCCCTTCGCCAGGCCAGGCGCCAGTAAAACCCGGGAGCGGATTGGGGGGCGCCACAACAACACGACCGGCAACGGGGCTGGGAAGCTCCAACCCCGGCCAGCCGCGGTTGGAAGGCAAGTACCTCTATCTTGGCTCCGGAAGCATGAACAGTCCTCGTGTGGGAGACACCCGGATCTCCTTCAGTGCGATCCTCCCGGGGGAGAAGGTCACGATCTTCGGACAACAAAACGGTACGAGTATCGAACCCTACGTCCACTCTACGGGAGACCAAATGTTCCGCGTCTTTTCCGGGACCCGCGACCAAGCCATCGCCCAGCTTGCTTCGGAGTTCAAGATGATCACCTGGACCCTTCGCATTGTGGGCTTTTTGATGATGTGGATCGGGATGGGGATGGTCTTTGGGCCGCTTCATGCCGTCATGGATGTGCTTCCCTTCCTGGGAGATGTGAGCAGGACGCTGGTGAGCGTCGTGCTCTTCCCCATCGCCCTGGTCCTAGCCATCGTGACGATTGTCGTCTCCAAGATCGCTCACAGCCCTGTCGCTCTCGTGGTGATCATGGTCCTCCTCATCGGAGGAGGCGCTTTCTGGATCAAATCGCGCGGAGCCAAACAACCAGCCTGATATAAGGTGAGTGCCGCTGGAAAGCGGTGCCTTCCACAAACCTTTGGGGCACGGCAAGCCGTGCCCCAAAGGTGCCCCGACCTAAAGTGCGGCCCAATTGCCGCGATCAGCTCGGGCGTAGAGGCGGAGGGAGAAATCCTGGGCCGTCACTGGTAAGCCATCGGCTCCAAGAGCGGTGACAAGGTGATCGACGAACCATGGGTTGTAGTGGGAAGGGTGGGTGAGGGCATCGAGAAAGACGCTCCGCGCAAGGTCTTCCCACACCTTTTGGATGCCCTTTTCCACAGTCGCCCAGGTTCCATCGTCCACGGGGTTGTTGCTCTTGATCTGCGCGTGGAGGCTGATCTTATTCTTGCGGACATAAACCTTCGGAAGCTCAAGGGCGATTTTCCCCATGGGCGTGCCCACGGAGCAGAGTTCCATTTGAGTTCGAGCTTCCGGCCAGTCGTGAACCTCTAGGAGTAAGAAATCGCGGGTCAACGCTTCGTCTTCCTCGGGTGCTGTTTCCAGCGCCTGCCCAGCCAGGAGTCCGATGCCTTCCCCCGTGCCTTCGAGCCTGGAGCTGAGAGCTTCCAGCCCCGGAGTGAGGGGTTCTTCTTGAACGGGCATCTGTTGGTCACCGAAATGGAAGATGATCTGCATCTTGGTCCTTCCTTTCAAAATCTATCCTGATAAAGGAAAGCGCCAGCTCCGAAGCGGGCTGGCGACGATCCTGGAAATCTATTCACGGGCGGAGAACGCGCGTTCAGCGGCGCTTCGATCTTGGAAGCAGCTCATCGAGGACGGCATCGATTTTAGACTTGGATTGGCGACGCTTGCGAACACCTTTTCCCAAAGGCTTTCGCGCCGGCCGAATCGGTTTATTGAGGGATTTGAGTGAGCTCGTCCGCTTGGGTTTTGCCACTTGACGCGACAAGTTACAGCTCACCACGACCTCTAGATCTACGTCCAACTCCGCGAGGCGGGCGTCTTTATGGAGTGTTACTGGAACGACGATCTTCTTTTCCACGATGCTCTCTCTCTGGTTGCTCTTGAGGTGAGTTGGCTCACCACCTGTGAATAAAGCTGCACACCACGACCATAACTAAGCGTTCTTGGAAGGTCAACTAGGGAGAACTCTCTTTTCTTTCAAGCCGGTTGAGCCCGAAAGCTCCATGGAGAACGGCGACGGCGTCCGCTACGCGATTCCGGCCAATGATACAATCGATTCTAATCTCCGAAGTATTGATGAGATCAATATTGATTCCATGGGATGCCAATGCTTCGAACATCGTCGCCGCAACACCAGGTGTCATGGCCATCCCAGCTCCGACGATGCTGACGCGACCGATATCCGATTCACCCAGCACTCCGGCTGCCTCCACGTGATCGACGATAGACTCCATGGCGTCCAACGCTTCGGAAAGCTGGTCGCTGGGAACCAGCACGGTAATATCCTTGTGACCGCTTTCGCCAATCGACTGAATAATGAACTTGATATTGACTCGAGCTGTCGCAAGAGCCTGGAAGATGATGGCGGCAACACCTGGCTTGTCGGGAACTGACTTGATGGCCACTTTTGCGATGTCTGTCTCGGATGTGACACCGGTGACCACAACTGATTCCATTTTGTCTCCATCCGTAACAAGGGTGCCTCGGTTCCAGTTGAAGCTCGAACGGACCCAGAGCGGGATCTTGTAAGTGCGGGCCAAATCTACCGAACGCGGGTGGAGAACGCGTGAACCCGAAGCCGCTAGTTGGACCATCTCATCGTATGAGATCATCGACAGGAGCCGCGCATCGGAAACGATTCGCGGATCAGCCGTATAGACACCCTGGACATCGGTAAAGATTTCGCACATTTTCGCCCCAAGACGCGCCGCCAGGGCGACTGCCGTCGTGTCCGAGCCTCCTCTACCCAGAGTCGTCACTTCTTTCTCAGGGCTCACGCCCTGGAAACCGGCAACGATGACAACCTTGCCGCGCTGGAGCTCTTCGTCGATACGGATCGGTCTCAGGGCAACGATTTTGGCTCGCGTGTGCTGAGTGTCAGTGATGATACCACTTTGAGAGCCAGTAAACGAAATCGCCGGGGTGCCGATGGCGTTGAGGGCCATGGACATGAGGGACATGGAGATTCGCTCTCCGGCCGTCAGCAACATGTCGAGCTCTCGACGGCTTGGTTCCGTGGTGATCCCGCGGGCAAGGGCAACCAGCTCATCCGTTTGTCGGCCCATGGCCGAGACCACCACCACGACGGCATCGTGAGCCGCGCGTGCCTGCGCCACTTGCCTGGCCACCTCTCGGATCCTCGTGACAGTGGCCAGGGAGGTGCCGCCGAATTTCTGGACGATCATGGCCTCGCCCGCTCAAGAACTCCCGTTGCCATCCGAGCAGGATCCAGCCACTGCCGGGTCCAGCCATGAAGCTCTTCGGTGGTGATCGATCGCAGCCGCTCCGCCAAGTCAACCTCTTTTTCCGGCGCCAGCCCCAGAAGCTTTTGCCGAGCCGTGAGAAGCATTTGCCCCCCAATGGTTTGCCGCCTCAGAAGGTCCCGCCCGGTGACCGCTCCCGCCGCGCGTGCCAAAATCTCTGGAGGCATGGGCTCGTTTCGGAGCCGCTCCAGAATCTCCACAACTCGCCCGCGGGCTTCCAGCGCTCCCAGCACTCCGGATGCGACTCGAAGACAAAGCGCACCCGCTTGCTTCCCCCAGAGCGGACCAACACTGGAAACCCGGATCGTCTCGGAGTCAGCTACAAGATGATTGGGGATTCCCCAGTTTTCGTCCTCCAGTGCCGATTGAAGCAGAAGAAGATTCCCTCGTTCCGGCGCAATGGCGGGACAGGCCGGAAAAGCCAAGAACTGGACATGTCCTTCGGCTTTCCTTCCCGCCACACAAATTTTGGCCTGTTTCGGAGGAGGTGGAGAGGAATGGGAAGCATCCGCCTGCACTGGCTCGGGAAGCCAAGTCTCGGAAACCTGCTCCAGCAGCTCCTGCGGCTGCACGTCCCCGACAACGGAAACAAGCTGGCGTTGACGCGCCGTCACTTTCCCGCTCCACTGGGCGAATTCAGCGGTGCCATGTTGCGATAGTTTCTTCCCTGGAAGAGAAGCGAAACGACCGTAGGAATGTTCCCCGTAGAGCGCCCGGAGCACAAGATCGAGGCATCGGTAGCCTTCCGCTACATTCCCGCGGGGCCGAACCAGCCTTTCCACTGTGCGACCGATGGCCATATCCGTGTGCTCGGAAGCGTGAACCAGTTCCAGTGCAAGCTTCCAAATGGCCCGGAAAGAAGAGCGATGGCAACTCATGGCAAGACCGAAGTAATCGCGACTCAGAATTGGTTTGATGGCGGCGTCGAAAGCCTGAATGCGATCACTTATGTCATGGTGCAGCCAAAGGTCGAGGAGTAAGCGAGTCCAGCCATGTTGATGGGCGGCCTCGTCACGGCAACCGCCGTCAAAAAAAATGCCCAGTGCCAAAAGCGAAGAGTGAGACGCCTGGCTGAAGAAAATGTCGGGGCCTCCGGAGACTCGGCAGCTTCTGAGAGTCGGAATACGTTCTTTCCAGCGTAGCCTCGGACGGCGGCGACCGAGCCCCACCGCTTGCTGGAAGTTGAGGCAGAGCGACTTGAGGTCCATGGGAGGAGCAGGATCGCTTGCCGCCCTGGAATGGATGATGGAACTTTGCTCGAATCGAAGGTGGTGCCGGCAAGCCCGCTGAAGACTTTCCGAGGTGACGGAACGCAGTTTGCCCAAAACGACGTCGATGAGATGGTGTCCGCCCAAGGCTTCAAAGTAGGCTAGAGCGGCCGCCTGCTCGTCCAAAGACTGGTGGGTGGACAGAAAACGAGCGGCCAAGCAGCTTCGGGCCCGCTGGATCACCGGTTCGGGCAGGAGCTCTCGTTGCAGGTTCGCCAACATGGAAAAAACGGCTTGCTCGGTTTTTTCGAACTCCGATGGCGGCAAAGTCGCGGCGATCTGGAAGATCCCGCCAGTGGCTGTCCGCCGGTAGGTGCAACGCAAACGCTCAAACAGTTGGCGAACCGCGGAACTCTCACCGGTCAAGGTATCTAGGAGCTTCTGATTGAGAAGCCATTGAAGCACTTGGAGGGCGTACTGATCTTCCCCCATCCCTCCCGGAGCGCGAAACCCGATGGCGAGCTCCGAGGAGGGCGTGTCGTGGCTCAGCTCTAGGAGGCGGGGAGCTGTCTGAAGCGGTTCTCGGGGGATCGTGGGCCGTTGAAACGAGACTGGCGGCAGGTCGGCATACCTTTCTGACACTGCTTTGAGAGTCGGTTCAATGTCAAGGTTTCCCACCACAACGATGGTCGTGTTGTTCGGCCGCAAGCGCAACCGGTGCCGGGCGAGCAACTCCTGGGGACCCAGGTGCCCGAGCTCGGAAGAAATATCAAAGCGCAACTTCCCCAGCAGATGACTTTGGAAGGCCAACTCGTGAAGCTTGCTTGTCACCGACAAGATCGGGCTTTTCCCCCGAAGATCGCCTTCGGAAAGAAGCTGGGAAAACCGCCGTTCCACCTGAGCTGATTCGAAAAGCGGGCTGTGAGCTGCATCCGTTTGGATGGAAAGGGCTTCGGAAAAGGCGCCTGCCGGAACGACACAGCGCGAAACGCTGTGGACCAGGTTGGAATAGGAGTACGAGTAGCCGCCCACGGCCCGAACCACCTGCTCCACGGCCCTTGGTGAAGAGTACTTTTCGCTGCCATCAAGGAAGAGCCGGCACAAAAGCTCGTTGAGGCCGAACAGAGCCGGGGGATCGTGCAAAATGCCCGTCCTCACGTGCGTAAGAACCGTCACCACGGAGGAAGCCTCTACTCGCTTCGCCAAGATGACAAGCCCGTTGTCCAGCATTTCGCGAATGACGCCTTTGGAGATCAGCAGCAATCGCGCGGCCTCCTCTCAGGGATCCCAGGACGGCCTGCCAGTTCGTTGACAAGAGCCGCTTGGGTGTGACCACCCACCGGTTGCAGTATACTCTTGAGCCTGGCAAGATCCAAATGATCTCGAAACTTGATTCTACCCGGAACTCTCATTACGTCTCTACCGCAGCAGCCGATCCATCGTCCCCACCGGCGTCCTCGTCGGCCAGCTCCTCGACGTACCGCAAGACTACGCCTCCGGTGTCTGGCCTTCCTCCTCCTTGGTGGCAACGCCCCTCGGACCGCCTCGTGACGATCCGTGATGAGAGTTCCGGGTTCTAGGTGCTGGCGGGGTTTGTTTTTTTCTTTTCGCCCCGTTTGGTTTCTAGGAGCGGTGATCCCTCGCCCCTAACCCCGCAACGCCGAGCATGCGGGGGTTTTTGTCACTGGAGGAAGGAAATGCCACACTACATGACGCGGAAGACCTGGCAGCATCTCAATGATCGGTTGCTGCAGCTCAAAAAGATCACGGGACAGGGAGGAGAGCTCGCCGCGGAGATCGGTCGGGCCAGCGAATTTGGCGATCTTAGCGAAAACGCCGAAAGAGACGCTGCCATCGAACGGCAAGAAACTATTGGTAGAGAAATGCAAAACATCCTCCAACGGTTGTCTGGGGCGGAGATCATCGATGATATCGAGATATCCACCGACGTCGTCATGATCGGAACCAAAGTGACACTCTTCGATCTCGATACCGAAAAGGAACTCTCATACAGACTCCTGGGAAGCGAAGAGAGTAAACTCTTCGGCAACACGATCTCAGTAGGAAGTGCCCTTGCCCGTGGGCTTTTGGGGAAAGAGGTGGGTGACGACACGGAAATCCATGTCCCTTCCGGAGTCCGCTCCTTCGAGATCCTCAAGATAGAGCATTACGATTCCTAAGAGATTGCGGCGCCAGGAAGGAAAAAAATGCCCATCTACGAATACCGGTGTCAGGCCTGCCGAAAGCGGTTTAGCAAACTGTGGCTCTCAATGTCTCTTGCAACAGCTATCCCAAACTGCCCTAAATGCGGCGCCGCCAGGGTCCATCGCGTAATCTCCCGAGTCGCTCGCGTTCGCTCGGAAGAAAGTCGCCTGGAGTCCCTGGCGGATCCCAGGAACTTCTCTGACCTAGACGAAAACGACCCCGCCAGTGTGTCAAAGTGGGCGAAGAAAATGGGCAAACACCTTGGAGACGAGCTGGGGGAAGATTTTAGCGAAGCCCTGGAAGAGACCCTCGCCACCGAAGGCCTCGATGGCGAGGGCGCCAGTTCAGGCGGCACGGACGACCTGCTGCTTTGATAAAAAAGCCTTGCCGGGATTCAATCACCGGGCAACCTGCCACGGTTGGCGGCTCTGAACACAACACCAGCGCTTCCGCGCAAACCTTCCTCAACCACTCATTTCCTGCCGAAGATCGCGAACTTCAGCCTGCAACTCCTGGATCGCTTGGGTGAGCTCGAATAGGCGGTAGGCGATGAGTTCCAGATCCGCGGACTGGGAGGGATCGGGTTCTCGCAGCCCCGAGATCGACCACGAACCAAGGCGGCTGGAAAGCTTTGATTCCGCTTCAGAAAGCCTTCGTTCAAGCAGCCCCTCGAAAGACTCGCTTTTCTCTTTGGAAAGAAACTCTTTTTCCCTGGTGGGCGAAGAACCAGCGGTGTCGGCTTCCAGAGCGGGGATGGCGGCAACCAGGGTTTGGTCATCACTTTCCAGGAGGTCTTCCTCCTCTTTCGATCGAACTGCTGGCGACGAGGGAGCTTCTTCGGGTTGGGCTCCTGACCGGGAAGGAAGAGGAGGCGGGAGGCTCAACTCTTCTCGCTTGCCGTATGTGCCGGCGGTGTCCTCGATTTTCGTAACAGGGTTTTGAGGTGGCTTTGACTCTGGTGATGCCTGAACGGTGTACCCCGTGGGCAGCGCAGCGGAACCGGATTCCTGGAGAGCACGGCCACCGAGCGCCTCATGCCATTCCGCATCGCGCTGGAAGGCACCGGTCGGTTCATCGCCATCATCCTCCCAAAGGGGAGGGGTCTCGTGGTCTCCCTTGTCAACGCCAAGTTCCGAATCACCATCTTCGTTTTGAAAGTGGTTTTCTGTTAACCCTTTGTTCTCTTTGTGTTGCGTTCCGCTCCCATCGGGCGCCGTCCGGCGCCCGCTACTCGCCGTTGTCACCCCTCTCTCCACCCACGACCCGAAGCCAGGAGCCTCGCCAGGAGCCGGGCTTCGGGATGAAACCGGGGCTGGCCCGGGCCTGGAACCCGAGCCCACCGTTTCGGGCGGCAAGAGTCCCGTGAAAGATTCCCCGTCAGAGAGGGCTTCGTCGCTGGTGGCCGAATCTTCCGGAGATTCATCTTCGGGCCAAAGATGTGGGGTTTGGGACTCTTCCGCCTCCGCCAAAGATTCGGGGGCAATCTCTCCGGACTGCGGGTGGGCGTCAAGGTTGGCCTGGAGCTTTTGGACAAAGAGATTCTGATCCAGGACAAGGGTGCGCTCCGAATCGGTATCCTCGTCATCGAACGGATGGAAGCTATCGGCGGCTGTTGTCCAGGCTTCTTCGGAAGGGTGGGCCGGTGGCGAGGTCTCGGCGGCCAGGACTTCTGGAGGTTCGCGATCCCGGGAAGATTCTGCCGGGAACCCCTTCTTATCCACGGAAGGCGAAGAATTGCTGGCGGAAGTCTGAGGCTCTCGGGAATGATTCATGGGGCGATGACCAGTCGTCTTGTGAAGATTAGACGGCGAGATACTAGACTCCATGATAACGGCATGAAGGCTTGAGAATCAAGACGCCGCGAACCAGGATCGCGGTGGCGGTATGACGGTAACGGATGGTGCCGTGGTCTGAATTCCTGAAGAAAAGGTCCCGGGAAACGGATTTTGGGTGCGGGCCTTCCGGCCTGCGCCCGCTTCTTGCCAGGCAACCGGGAGCGCCCAACGGTAGGTCGCTCACAGGCGTGAAAACCAACTGTTCGACACTCATGGGCCTCCGCGCAAGCCCC
>JAJRTK010000036.1 GCA_024278345.1 bacterium
CCGGCGGAGGCTCTGCCTCCGGACCTCCGCTGGGAGCGCCGCTCCCAGACCCACGCCAGGGAGCCAGCTCCCTGGACCCACATCTTTGTGCGCTGCGCGCTTTTTTCGGGTGGCCGGTACCATGACCGAGGCCGGGGTGAGATTGGGTCGAGGTACGTCTTGAGGGCTCTGAGCATGGTTCCAGGGTGATGAAAGGCGAGTGGCGGCGGACGGATTGCCGGCGCCGCGAGCGGAACGGAAAGAAAAGAAGGTGTTTATCGAGAATCTCTTCCTCAACACGAAAGATCGCTCTCAGCGACCCGCGGACTAGGGAAATTCCAGGTCGGCCAAGACTCCGAAGTGGTCCGACAACCAGATTTCTCCGCTTCCGTTTGCCCGGGGAACCCGCTTGTCCATGACCAAACGGGTCCCGATAACAGCCGGAACCGACGGGCTGGCCCCCGGCCGCACGTAGACGTAATCGATCCGCTCCGTGGCTTGATTCGCTGAATTGGAAAGGTCGTCGGCTTGGCAACAAGTGAGACCATCTCCTTGCCCTGCCTGGACAAAAGCATCAAGGAAGCCTGCTCCCCGGACGAGTCCATCCACCTTGCTTCCCGGCGTTGAGTTCATGTCGGCAAAAAGAAATAATGTGTCGCCCACCCCCGATTGTTCTTGGATGAACTGGACGAGCTCCGAGGTTTGATCCCGTTTGAGCTGAGAATCGGGAGGTGTCTGCGCCTCGATATGGGTGTTGAAGAGCCCTGCGGTGACCCCGCCTCGCGAGATTCGCACAAACTGTGCCCCGCGCCCGTAATAGAAGTCCACGGGTCCGGCCGGCCCCGGCAACGTGCCCACTAGAAAGAGGGCGTCGTACAGGGTCTCCTTGGTGGCTTCGACCTTCCAGTCCGGATGCACCAGGATGGCATTGCCCTCTCTGAAAACAAAGTCTTGAAGGCCCCCAAGGAGATCAAACTCCCCTCCAATCTCGTTGAGCACATGGGAGAAAGCCCGGTACCGCGGACCACCCTCCAGCTCGATGGCATCGAGGAGAAAGTCCAAGAACTCCGCCAACGGCTGATCGTCTGAGGGATCATCGGTGCCTCGAGTCAGGACGATGGACATGACCTCCTGGAGGCCGATCACGTCCGGCTCTTCCGCTGCAATGACCTTCGCCATCCCACGGATCCGAGTCACGAATTCCGTCTGCTGGAATTCGTCCAAAACCTGGCTGAACGCCGCCGCCCTCTCCTCTGGATCGGTGAGATCGTATTCAGAGAGAAATCCGATCCCGAATCCCACGTACATGTTGAAATCCATGGCGGTGATCCGAGAGTCTTGGTCCGTTTCCCCGCCGCAGCTTCCCAGCCCGACAAGAACTCCCATGGCCACTGCCACGGCGGCTATACCTGTTCTACACCTCACTAGGTCACCTTCCTTTCATCCGGTAACAGCAGGTTTTTTCTCCCGCCCTGCCAGGAACGCCCTTCTCCGTTTGGCATCGGCGATCTCTCGGAGCCATCCATCGCCATCGACCCAGTGTGCAAGGAACTCCTCATAGGCTTCACGAGCCGCCGATAAACGGCCACGCGCCTCGTTGCTCCGGCCAAGTAAGTAATGGGCGAAGACGCGAACGGGATCACTGGGATCGCCGCGGGCATCGATCCATTCCTTTAGGATGCGGGCAGCCCATTCCGAGTCTCCCTGTTTCAGAGCAAGCTCCACCACCGGGAAGAAGACGTCGCTGGTTCTTGTTTTCGTCAATCGTTCCGCCCAATTCTTGGCCTCCCGAAATCGCCCTTCTTCCGTCGCTTGAATGAGCTTCCAATAGTCCAGGAAGAAAGGTGCTATCTGGTTGGCATCGCCTTCCAGGAGGCGCCGCGCTTCCGCCTCAAAGCGTTTCGCAGCCTCCTCCCGCCCCGCCTCCCTGGCCCAGATGGCCAAACTGAAGACGGGGAAAAAATTGCGGCGCACAACGCCATCGGCCACCAGATTTTCGCCTATCTCCCAAGCTTTGGAGGGATAGCCAATTCGGACCAGAGTGTGACCAAGCCAGAGACGCATTCGCTCCCCTTGCTCGGGATCCCCCAGGGCAACAGAGGTTTCGGCGGCTTCCTCAATGACCCCGAAGGCGGCATCAAAGCGACCCACGGCAACAAATCCCCGGGCCCGTTCGTAAGCGGCGGACAAGATCGCAGGGGATGTCCCCAACTGTTCCAGTCGAGTAATCCATGCGTTGGATTCGTCCATCCTTCCCTGGGCACGGGAAAGTTGGGCCATGGAAACGAGAACCAGCAGATCGTCCGGTTTCTTTTCCAACACTGTTTCCAGTTCCACGGCAGCTTCGTGGAGCTGCCCCGTCCGCTTGAGCAGCCGAGCATAGTGAAGGTGCATTCGGACGTCATCGGGGCGGAGCCGCACATAATCCGACAGGACTTCGATGGCATCACCCTTGCGGCCCGCTCCAAACAGCCCCTCGGCGTAGCTCTTCACCGAGGCGGCGGAAAGCGGATCTTCGGAATAAATTCGGCGCAGTCCCGACAGGCCCTCTTCGAGTTTTTCGTCGTCACCCAGAAGACGTCCCACTTCAGCCCGTATGAGGCAGGCTACGCGCCCTATTTCCGGATCTCGCTGGTACTTGGCCTCCAGTTTTTGCACTGAGTTGAGGAGGCCATCGATACTCCCCTTGGCCATCTCTTCGTAGAGTCGGACAAGTCCTCTGTGCTTTTGGCTTAGCCCAGAGAGCCTCGTGGACAACAATCGTAGCTGCTCATCGGCTCGCTCGGTCCTTCCTTCGCTACGGTATGACTCAAAGAGCCGCAATCTTGCCAGCGGAAAACCTGGGTCGATCTCCACGGCTGTTTCAAAAAAGGGAATTGCCCGATCAGTCTCCAAACGGTTGAATTCTCGCATGCCTTGCGCAAAAGCTGAAGCCGCCGGCTCTAGCTTCGTGAACCGAACTGGCTCATCCCTTCGCGAGTTTTCGGCACCCAGTTTCTCACCCAGAGCGGTTCGAAGCTTAGCGCTCAATTCGAAAACATCTGCCGCGGTTTCCTTCAACGAAGCTAATAAGGTGCCATCTTTCACGTCCTCCAACTGCGCCACAACCAGAAGCCGATTCTCCGTCTTGAAGAGAGCCCCGGAGAAGGTAAAATCCGCGCTGGCCTTTCTGGCCACTGTCGCTCTGACCTCCGGATCGAGGCCCCGGCCCAGCTCGCCTCCAGCCCGACTGACAAGATCGGCGATCCTCTGTGACCCGATGATCCGAAACTCCTCCACATCCGAGAATTCCGCTATGAGGAGTTCCGGCAAGCCCGAGACGACCCAATCCAGGCCGGGGTCACCGGTGAGATTGCGAAAGCCAAAGATCGCTAATGCGGGGGCCTTGGAGACAGCCTGGCTTCCGCTTCTGCTCCCGGCGATCCAGATCCCCGTTCCGGCAGCGAGGAGCAGTAAAAAAAGAAGATAGGGAAGGAAGCTCCTTCCCCACCGTCGATGGGTCTTCCCGCCAGGAAAAACTGGCGGGTGTGCCAGATCCCATAGGCCGGCACGGGGGCTGGTGACCAATCTGTCGCTTTGGAGCCTGAGAGCTCGGAGTTCCGTCCGGATTTGCCTCGCCGACGGATAACGATCTTCGGGGGATTTTTCCAAGCACCGAAACACGATCTTTTCAAACTGTGGAGGCACAATTTGGCCTCCCGCCTCAAATGGCTTGGGCTCGTCCCGGAGAATCGCGGCAATGGCTGTAAAATCCGAATCACCTGCAAAAGGCAGCTCACCGGAAACAAATTCGTAGAGCACCACCCCGAAGGAAAACAAATCACTGCGAAAATCGAGATCAGCAGAGGAAATCTGCTCCGGAGACATGTAGGCCAGGGTTCCCATCACCTGTTTCGCACCGGTCAAGGAGGAACGGGTAACCTCGTCCTCCAAAGCCAAGTGGCCAGAAGAAACCGCCGCGGGAAAGATCGGCTTGGCAAGGCCGAAGTCCAAGATCTTCGGGCGGCCGTCCGGGCTGCTGATGATGATATTGCCCGGCTTGATATCCCGGTGGAGAATACCCTTGTCGTGGGCTGCCGCCAGGCCGTCGGCAATCCCCTCCGCCAACCTGAGTAGCCTTTCCATGGGAACAGGCCCTCTGGAGATCAAACTCCGCAGGCTCTCGCCCTCCACATACTCCATGACCAGGTAGTGGAGTCCAGCCTCTTCGCCATACTCGTAAATGTGAGCCACATTGGGGTGGGATAGCTGGGCCGCGGCGCGGGCTTCCTGCTGGAATCGGAGCACGGCTTCCGGCGAACCCAAAGCGGCCTCGGACAGTATCTTGACAGCGACCTGACGGCCCAACCGGGGATCGGCGGCAAGAAATACCTTTCCCATCCCGCCTTGGCCAAGAAGCCGCAGAACTTCATAAGGTCCTATTCGTCCTGGATCGTCCATGGTCTCTCGATTTTTTCGCGCAATCAAGGTCGTCTCTCGTCGCGGCCGCGGTCCGGTTGACATCTGCAAGGGACTCAGCTCAATAGAACATATCCCACGGCCAGATGCCATTCTGCTTTTCGTGTGTGTGGGAGAGAAGGGCTATTTGTTGAACCAAGGAGTCGGCATGGAGCAGGTTTCACCGCCAAGGCACTATCATACTATTCTGTTCCGAAAAGAAGGAACTATCGGGGTTTTGACCTTAGATCGCCCCGAAAAACTCAACGCCATGTCCCCGGAGATGGGCCGGGAGGTCGCGGAGTTGGTGACCCATCTGGAACGGGACTCCTCTTTGCGGATCCTTGTGATCACTGGAGCCGGAAAGGCATTTTCCGCCGGTGGTGACTTGGATCTCATCCTGGAAAACTCCCAGCGCCGGCCCGATGAAAATACCGCCGATATGCTCCGTTTCTACCGGGCATTTCTTGGAATCCGACAACTGCCTGTCCCCCTCATCGCGGCGATTAACGGAGCCGCTGTCGGCGCTGGCCTCTGCCTGGCCCTGGCATGCGACTTGCGGATTTGCTCCCAGTCCGCACAACTGGGTCTGCCCTTTGTCAACCTGAATCTTCATCCTGGCATGGGTGCCGAGTCCTTTCTCATGGGCCTTGTGGGACCCGCCTGCACGGCGGAGCTGCTCTTGACGGGCCGAACCTTCTTGGGGGAAGAAGCCAAACGGATGGGACTGGTGAACCGAGCCGTGGCACCGGCAGACGTTCTCTCTTGTGCCTTGGAGCTTGGGCGGGAGATTGCTAGCAAGGGTCCCCTTGCCGTCCAACAAATCGTGCAGACCCTCCGGGCCCTCACCGACTCCCGGCTTTCCGAACTCCTGAATAGGGAAGCATCCGCCCAAGCCCTGGGCTTTGCAACAAAGGATGTGCTGGAGGGTGTCCGGGCCGTCCGGGAAAGGCGAGCGCCGCGATTTTGCGGGCATTAGCGGAACTTTCTTGCGCGGTCTGGCGCAATGGGCAAAGGACCGTGTATGCTAGTGTCTCCTGCTTTTCCCCACGAGAAACTGGGCAATCCTATTGCTCAGCCTTATGCTAAAGGGAACCGTTTCTGTCGGCGGTTAGTTCCTTTCCTGGGGAACGTGGAGGCTCTTTAGCCAGGATTCTCGCTATATAAGGGATCGTGGAGGACAAATTGGCGTGCGTGCTCCCCAAGGAGAAGGCGGGATGGATACCGGAGCGCGGGGTGGGTTTCAAGCCCACCAGCAAACATAGAGAACCTCCTACCGAGGACACCGGTGGCAACCACGGATGGCCCGCTGCGGGGATTATGGATGGGTGCTCCGGATCAAGGGGGATAGGTGCTCAACTCCGGGTGGTCAGTTGGCTCGATTCAACCTGGCGAGAAGGATATCGGGGGGGGGCGCTCCCGATTTCCAGTTCCCTTTACGCCCCACATTGCCGAGGAAGACTGTGAACGACAAGACGATTCTCGTCATCGATGACTCTCGTCTCGTGCTGGAAATGATTGCCACGCTCCTGGAGGACGAAGGATTCAACGTGCTTCAGGCTAGCAACAGCCCGGCGGGGGTGGAGCTTGCCAGGCGGCATTGTCCCGACCTTGTCATCTGCGACATTATGATGCCGGTCATGGACGGATATGGCGTGTTGGCAACGCTTCGGAGCGACCCTGTGACGGCGGCGATTCCCTTCATTTTTCTCACTGCGAAGGCGTCTCGCGCGGAGATCCGCCAAGGTATGAACGTCGGGGCTGACGACTACCTGACCAAGCCATTCGAGTTTCAAGAGCTGCTCGATGCTGTCTACGCCAGATTTCAAAGGCACAAGACTGTTTCCGACCACTTTGGTGCCGAGTTGGCGCGGGCGGAAAAAGAACTCGAGTACCTCATGCAGCACGACCATCTTACAGGGCTTCCCAACCGGAGCCGCTTGGAGGTGCAGCTCGAGTTAGCGCTGCGGATCACTCCGACAAACCTTCTGGTGGGCATTCTAGGTATCGATCTTGATCGATTCCAGAACATCAACGACGCTCTTGGACTGGCAACGGGCGACCAAGTCCTCAAGTCGATTGCCAAGCGTTTGCGTGGGTTTGCCCGGGGGGATGACCGCGTATTCCACATTGCCGGAAACGAGTTCACGGTTCTTATTGCTGGCGCCGCGAACAGGAGTGCCTTTGAGGAAGCGGCGCAACAGGTGCTGGACTGTATCGCGGAGCCCATCCCGTGTGAGACCCGGGAAATCCATATCACGGCCAGCGTCGGCATAGGTATCTACACTGTGGAAGTGGAAGAGGCGGGAGCTCTGCTCCGGCACGCCGAGATGGCCATGACGGAGGTAAAACAACGGGGTGGCAACAATTATTTGTTCTACCGCCCGGATTTCCAGGCCAGGGCAGTAGACCGCCTGGCCCTGGAAAGCAGCTTGTATCGGGCGATCCGGGAGAACGAGCTCTCTCTTGCCTACCAGCCGCAGGTAGCGGCGCAAACGGGCCGAATCATCGGCATGGAAGCTCTACTCCGCTGGACCAGTGGCGAGCATGGCTCCGTGCCGCCCCTCCATTTCATTCCATTGGCCGAGTCCAACGGCCTCATCGTCCCCATCGGTCGCTGGGTTTTGCGGCAAGCCTGCCTCTTCCGTCTTTCCTTGGTCGATGTTTTGCGCGACACGGATCGGGTTGCCGTGAACATTTCAGGACGGCAGCTCAAGGAACCCGATTTCGTCAGGGATCTATTCCGGGTTTTAGAAGAAACGGGGCTGCCGCCAGAAGCTCTGGAACTGGAGCTCACGGAGAGTATCCTGATGAAGAACGAGCTGCGCACCATCGGAGCTTTGGAGGAGTGCAGAGCCGCCGGAATCTCCATCGCCATCGACGACTTCGGAACGGGCTATTCCTCCCTTTCCTACCTCAAGACATTCCCCCTGGACAGAATCAAGATCGACAAGTCGTTTATCGATGACGTGACGACTGACGCCAATGACGCGGCCATCGCATCGGCAATCATCAGCATAGCCCGAGGCCTCGAAATCGAATCCGTGGCTGAGGGAGTGGAACACGAGGCCCAGCTCAATAAGCTCAAGAAGCTCGGGTGCAACATCATCCAGGGCTACTATTTCAGCAGGCCATTGCAGCCCCATGACTTCATGGAGTTCCTGGATCGGCAGTTGCCTTGCCCGCCCCGGGAAGGATCTTTCCGACCGTAGGAAACCTTTAGCGGAAAAGACTTGAAAACCGCTTGCTTTCAGGCCATCTTCCCCGATTCATGCCCCGGCATTGTCACCCGAGGCCGCCGCACACTCCATGACGGCCTTGAAATGAAGATAGAGCTGGGTGGAGCGCGGGCCACTGCCCCTGCTCATCAATTCGGGCAGGATCTGCTGGGAAAAGAGGTCCAGCCATTCCCGTGGCCGAACTGTCTCCAGCCCCTGGAGGTTGCCGCTGGAGAGCCGGCCAAGAATGCGGAGGACCGTTCCAGGACCCTGGTTGTAGGCCAGCACAGCCAGACCCCGACGAACCGGGCGGGGCAGCTTCAAACGGCGCTCACCAACCTTCCAAGGATAGCGGACGTAATATCGGAACAACAAGGCCGAATAGGCGACGTTGGTCTCGGGATTGAAGGTGTAGCCTGTTCTTTGGCCGTAGGTCTCTTCGGCGGCAATTCGGTAGGCTTTCACGACCTTCCCATAGCGCGGGGCAATGCTCTTTCCCTGGCGAAGGCGCTGGCATAGCTGACGGAGCTTCACCCTGTCCGCAAGCAGATCCGGGGCATCATGAGACAGAAGAAGAAAAACTCGCCGAAGCAACTGTTCGCTGACACCAGAGCGCTCCGCCCCATTGATTCGTTCGATTCTTGGGATGCGAAAATCGGGGAAGATGGCGTGGAAGAGTATGCGGTTGCCCGGGTCGGAGTAGAGGTCACGCAGTTTTTCTTCATAGCGAAAGAGCCGGTCTGACCGGGCATCAGACCTCTCGAGGAGCTGTTCGACCTGGTGTATCCCGATCTTTGTGAGCTGCCCGACACCCTCGGCCCCTGTGGGGCTCACAGCCTGTGACCGGAGCCTGGACTCCTGGAGGAACAGGCAGAGCAGCAGCTCAGGAGGAAGCTCGAAAGCCTCAGCCGCCACGAGGACCGCCGCGTAAGTCCGGACGGCATCTGAGCCAGAGAGAATGGTCTTCCCCGACGAACCGGCCTCGGAGAGGAGGCCCAGTAGATCGTCGTGCCAAAGGAGATAGCGGTGGAGAGGGATGCCCTTTTTCGCGGCGGGAGCATGGGCACGCTCACTCATTCTTCCGTTCTTTCCCAGGACCGCTTCGAGGTAGAGCATGGTGCGGAAAACGGGTGCTGCATCTTCAAAGCTTCGCAGTACGGGCGCCTCTGACAGCAAGCGCCGGTAGCTTTCATCGACAGATTCCACGACACTGGGAAGATTCGCCAGCGGGCCAAGGGCAGCTTGAACAGGCCCGGCGAACAAGCATCCAAGGACGAAGAGAAGCACCCAACTTCGGCGAACACTGACAGCTCGCCGGCCTATGAAGAGAGAAAACATTGTCAAATCACCAAACCACACTTTCAAGAATGACTATTTCCCGTTCGGACGTCCATGCGCCCAGGGATCTAACGGGAGCTTTTCACCACGATTTTGCCACGGCACGCAGGCCATGGAGCCCGTTCGGCTGCGATCCTTGGTGGAAACTCCGGGTGGAACAGTCCTCCAGTGGAAGAACCAATAAGTCCTGGCTCCGAGAAAGCGCGGTGAGGGCTGGGAATCGCTGAGAGCTGAGAAGAGAGATGGTCACGGCAGACGAGAGCGGGTGGAAGGCGCCGGATGGTTCTTTTGGAAAGAATTGAATTGTCCTATATAACCTCGGAACTCCTCTCTGTCAATCCTCCCGGGGTCAAGGAAGGTATGTGTCAATCCGATACCATGCTCGGTGCCAGCCCGCGTCACCGCGGGCGATGGACACGCTGGAGCCTCCTGTACCGGAACCTGTTACTCTTCGGCGCCCTGGTGGCGGGAAATACGCTCTATCTTTCCATGACCCGCTTGATTGGCGACATGGGGGCTGCTGGCGCTGACATGGGGATCTCCGCCTTCTACCAGGTCATGCTCTTGGCTCACACGGCTCTGGGAAGCGTGGCGACACTCTTGGCCCTTTTCTTTGCCGTTGCGCATCTTCCCAAGGGCTGGCTTCTGCGCCGCAAGGTGGTTCTGGCAAGTGGCTTCTGCCTGGTGGGTCTGGCATCGGCGCTGGCTGGGACAGGATTCTTCATCGTGAAGGAGGCGCAACGCACGGACCATCGCTGGATATTCTGGGCCCACGTTGGGGCAGCTTTGCTCTTGCCAGCCAGTTTCCTCCTTCACCGGCTGCGCTCGGTGGTTCCCATTTCGAAGGGTATATTGGTTCGCGGTTTGCTTGTCTTGGCGGTAGTCTTGACGGCGACGATTAGTCTAGATTTCGGAATCAGGGCGCTTCGGCCCGGCGATTTCTTCGTGTCGGACGGCCACGTTCCTCCTGAAAGCCCTTTTTTTCCGTCGCCCGCTACAACGGCCAAGGGAGGGCTCGTGTCCAGCGAGATCATCACTCTGGGTGAACCGCATGAGGAGGTTAAGCTTCGGCAAGACCTGGATTCCATCGGCTTTGGGTTTCGGGAGAAGATCGGAGCCGCCCTTTGCGAGAGATGCCACCCGGACACCGTGGAGCAGTGGGCGATATCAGCCCATCGGTTCGCCTCCTTCAACAACCCCTTCTATGAAGCCACGGTGAAGCAGCTGCGAAAGAGGGCCGGAGAGTCGGTCTCCCAGTGGTGCGCGGGCTGCCACGATCCCGCCCTGCTCTTTTCCGGAAAGATGGCGAAGCCAGTGGATAGGGAAACCGCGGAAGCCCAAGCGGGCCTTACCTGTATGGCGTGTCACGCCATCGACAAGATCCACGACCGGACGGGCAACGGCAACTACAATTTGGCCACCGATACCCCGAGCCCCTACCTCTTTGCCGACGCTGGGAACGGGATTCGCCAGCTTCTCCACGATAGCCTTCTCAAGTCCCGCCCGGCGGCGCACAAGCAGAGGCTGCTCAAGCCTTTTTTTCGGGAACCCGAGTATTGTGCCACCTGCCACAAAGTGAGTCTGGACTTCCCCATCAACCGGTACCGTTGGCTCCGAGGGCAGAATGAATACGACAACTGGCACGACAGCGGCGTGAGCCGAAACGCGGCTCGAACCTTCTACCTTCCCCAATCACGCCAGATTTGCCAGGATTGCCACATGCCTCTGGAGCCCGCGCCTCTGGGCGATCTGTCGGCCAAGGGAGGTCAGATCCGGTCCCACCGCTTTTTGGCGGTGAACACTGCATTGCCCTTCATTCGGAACGACGGCTCCAGCATCCGCCGGATCGAGGAATTCCTCCAAGGCCGCGTGAGCCTCAAGGTTTTTGCCATGCGCCCCTATGGAGAGAGCGTCCCGGCAACTCTTGCTCTGGGGGAGGAGTCGGCGGTTCTCGAGCCTGGCCGGGAGATCGTCTTCGACGTTGTTGTCCGGAACCGGGGAGTTGGCCACACCTTTCCGGGCGGCACGATCGACTCGAATCAGGCCTGGATTGAGTTCCAGGTTCTGGACGGCGACGGCCAGATCCTTGCGAAGAGCGGAACGGTGGATCCATCAGGCGATCTCGACCCGGCGGCCCACGTCTACGGAGCGTTATTCGTGGACAAGAAAGGCGAACCCGTTCTTCATCGGAACTCCCAGGATTTTCACGCGCCGGTCTATCTCCACGTCATCGCGCCAGGAACTGCCGACATCGCCAGCTACCGTGTCAGGATTCCGGAGCTGGGAGCCAAGCAAATACGGCTTGTTGCCCGGCTGCTCTGGCGTAAGTTCCACCGGCCCTTCACGCGCTTTGCCTTCGCCAACAGCCCGGCTTTTGCCGGACTGAGGGGGCAAGAGCCCCCGATGCTTCCGGTGACGGAAATCGCACGCCACGAGGTCACTCTGGAGGTTTCCGCGGAAAAGCTGGAATCCGTGGGGCCGCTTTCTCGAGATCGCCGCGGCAATTCCGGCAATCTTGTTCCCGGCACCGCTTCCGCCACTGGCCAAGCTCGGAATTGGACCGGATTCAACGACTACGGAATCGGGCTTCTCCTTCGTGGCGAGTTCGCTGGGGCGGACAGGGCTTTCGAGCTGGTATCGCGGCTGGCGCCGGATCGGGCTGACGGTTTCCGAAACCGCGCGCG
>JAJRTK010000037.1 GCA_024278345.1 bacterium
CCCGGCGGAGGCTCTGCCTCCGGACCTCCGCTGGGAGCGCCGCTCCCAGACCCACGCCAGGGAGCCAGCTCCCTGGACCCACATCTTTGTGCGCTGCGCGCTTTTTTCGGGTGGCCGGTACCATGACCGAGGCCAAAAACTAGTCGCACGGCTGCCCCGGATCGCAGCCCCACGGCTCGACCCAGACATCCTGGCGGCTATTTCCCGCAATCTGGTTCCCGGAACGCCGGATAATCGACTCGTCAGGCCAATCGGTGGTGCCGAAGTTCCAGATATAAATGCCGTAATAGTTCCCCGTACTGACGTTGTTTTCCAGCAGGTAGCCCGTGGGATTCTGGACGCCCTCGTCACTGATCTCGATGCCCGGGCCCAGGTTATCCCGGAACAGGTTGTTCCGAACCGTGATCTCCCGCCCGCCATCGATCCAAAGCCCGCCGTCCCACCAATCGTCGGAGCTGGCATCGAGATCGTTCTCGTAGGCCTCATTATTCTCGAACAATACGTCCACCGAATCCTCAATGAGGAATCCACCGCCGATGTTGCGGTAGGAACGATTCTCCCGGATCACGGCTCGGGTCAGGTGAAAAGTGTTGATGCCCGTGCCCATGAGGTAGTCGGGAAACACCTGCGGATTTGGGCCGTTCTGGTAGACCTCATTCCCTTCGATGAGAATGTCCGTGGAATCCTCCACGTGGAGGCCGTACCCCTCGATCTCCCAGCTCTTGACCTGAACCGCGGTGCCGTTTTCATGGATCACCAGGTCGCGAAAGATGAGATCGGAGCTGGCCGACCCCGCGATGCCAATGTCAGTGAAGCCTTTGATTTCAAGGTTTTCGAACAACATATTCAGACAATGGTCGCAAAAGATACCCAGCGGCTCCTTGCCCTGGCCATCGAGGACGGGGCGGCCCTTCAACCCCTTGATGACCGTCCGGGCCGTGGCTCCGCCACAGGTGAGGATCCCAACCGGCACCGTGTAGGCGCCAGGCAAAACGAAAAGGGTATCTCCGGGGCCAATCTGCTCCAAGGCCGCGCTCAGCGTCCGAAGAGCCTCAGTTTCCGAGCTGCCGCTTGCACCATCATCACCGTTCGGTGACACGTAGAGCGACTTCCCAGTCCCCGTGGAAGAACAGGTGACACCGGGAAGATTGTCGTCATCACCTCCACCACAACCAGCCCCCGAAAGGACCAGTAGAACCCCAAAACAGAACGCTGCCGTCGCTCTCTTGCCATTTCTCATCATTCGCTCCCATTTCGCTCATGCTCTTCGCTGAGGGCTTGGATCGAGGAGAAGGCATCCTCAAGGCCGGCTCAACCGATGACGGCGCGAATCTCTTCCGCCGCTCGCACACCCGACAAGTAAGCCCCGTGCGCCGTCCCCATGTATTCCGAGTCCGTGGCATCCCCGGCAAAGAAAACCCGATCACCCACGGGCATGGCCAGAATGTCGCACTCCGACAAACTCGCCCCCGGCGGCACGTGAGGATAGGAACCAAGAGCAAACAAATCGGTGTGCCAACCGCTCCTGACAAATGCCGCCGGCGCGGGAATCCCGCCGCCGAACATCGTCCGGAGATCCCCCATCACCAGCTCCACCGCCTTCTGATCATTCCATACATTGGCATTCCTTGCCTGATCCCCCACCATGAAGGCCACCAAGGTCTTCTCCACCCCGTCGGGCTCCATGTTCCAAAGCTCCATCGCCTGGGAACTCTCTTCCTTGGCCAGGGCAAAAAAGCTTGTCTCCCGCGGCCAAAAAGTCTCATGGAAGCGGAGGATCACCTTGTTCATCGTCCCCACGCCCAACCGCTCGATGGCGATCCGCTTGCTCCTTGGCAACTCCGGCTGGAAACGAACCATCCCAGTCTTCAAGACGCCCAAGGGAAGGGTCACCACCACGCGATCCGCCCGGATCACGTTTTCGTAGACCGGCGGTTGGGCTCCACTTCCGTGACAACCGCCGCAGGCCAGGTTCGGGACAAGAGATTCCGCTGGAGCCGCACGCAGAACCACACCCTTGCCATCGTAATGAATCTCGGAGACAAAGGTGTCGAACCGGATCTTCAGCCCCTCCGAAAGGCTCTCCGCGAGCTGGCCCAGGCCGCCAGACACGATCTCGTTGGCCCCCGGAAAGGCGCTCTCCCAATTCGCCATTCCCGCCGCCACCTCCCAGGCATCCACCGCCTCGGGGATCTCCACGAAAATCCGCGCCGCCAGCCAAAAAAAACGGCGCATCGGCCCGCTCAACCCAAGTTCTCCGTCAAACTTCTCCAAAAGCCGCTGCAACGAGCCGTCCGGCTCCAGCGCCGCGCGCTCGTAAAACCGCTCCATCCAGCCTTCCACCCGCGCCCATTGGGCATCGGAAAACTCCACACCGTCCACGTCGAACGCCGATTCACTGTCGTAATCCGTCGCCACGGTCTCCAACCCGAGCCGCTGAGCCATGGCGTAGAGAGGATTCCCCTGAATCCCGTGTATCCACGATGCTCCAAGCTCCACCCTGGAATCTCCAAGGTCCGTGGAATAAATTCGGCCGCCGACCCTGGAACGAGCCTCGAGCAGAACGACCTCGTGACCCAACGCCTTCAAGCTCGATGCCGCACCCAAGCCGGCCATTCCGGCACCCACCACCACGATCTTCTCCGAGATCCCCCCACAACCAAACTGCCCCGCAAACAAGGCGCCGGCCATTCCCGCCAAGCTGCTCCGTAGAAACTGCCGGCGACTGCACTGCCCGGAAAAACGCCGAAATAGCCCACTTCGCTCCACCGCTTCATTCCCCAATGATTTTGATCAAAACACGCTTGCTACGGCGGCCATCGAATTCACCATAGAAGATCCGCTCCCAGGGACCGAAGTCCAACCGACCCGCCGTCACGGCGACCACGACCTCGCGCCCCATGATCTGGCGCTTGTGGTGGGCATCTCCATTATCTTCCCCCGTCCGGTTATGGTGGTACTTTTCCGGACTGGGGTCGAACGGAGCCAGTTTTTCCAGCCACCTCTCGTAGTCCTCGTGAAGACCCGGCTCATCATCATTGATGAAAACGCTCGCCGTAATGTGCATGGCATTCACCAAACAGAGCCCCTCCCGAACACCGCTCTCCCGAACCGCTTTTTCCACCTCCGGGGTGATGTTCAAAAAACCCATGCGCCGGGGAACCTTGAACGTCAGGTAACGAGTCGTAGACTTCACAAAACACCTCCAAACTTCACCATCAAGGGGTATCCACGCAAGACGGGACATTCGATTGTGCGGGACCTATCAAATCCCCGTGTTTTTGCTTTACACTCCGCGGCAACGCCCTGGTGGCACCGGCATCTTGCCGGTGGCGGGCTGGACGGGATTCGCGGAATTGAACGGTGGGTTCCTTTCGTGCGTGGACTTGTCAACCGGATCTGATAGGTCCCGATTGTGCTCTTCGACTAGGGCTAGGATCCCGGTAATCCCTTTGTTTTTTTGCGTTACGTTCCGCTCACATCGGTGGCCATCCGGCCCCGCTGCTCGCCATTGCCGCCGCTTTCGATCCACTGCCCTAAGGCTGGAGCACCACCGGACATTCCCGGGACGGGACCTATCAAATCGTCGTTGGGTGCAGGCCTTCCGGCCGGCACCCGCTTCAGAGAACAAAGCCATTGAGAATCAGGCGGATCTAGCTACCGTCCCAAAAGCAAGTTGGCCACCGGTTTCCCGCTCCATACGGCCACCGCGCCAAACGGCTCCACCTGAACCGTGATCTGATAGGGTCCCACAAGCTGCTGGCCGGACGAGTTGACCCAGGTGTCGGCGGCAATGTAGTAACTTCCGCTACTCACGCCAGGAACGGTGAAAGATGTGTCGTTGCGGGCCAGGCAGGCCTGGTTGTCCAGTCCATCCAGCAGGTGGGGATCGATGTCCACTCCGTAACCATCGGAGACGGAGACGGTGACGGTTGCCGCTTGGGAAAGCTCCAGCAAATAAAAGACCTCAGGGCCGGATTCGTCGGTGCTCGGGGCGCAAGAATAGGAATCGAAGATGTCGCTTGGACCCCCGACCGTATTGTTGGAATCCGTGAAAAGAGCACTGGTGACCAAAATCGGGTCGTCCGCCGAACCGGGCCGGGGACCGGAATCATCGACGATATTCACGTAGCGGCGCGGCGTATAGCTGGAAAGCTGCGAATAGCTTCTCACCGTGTAACCCACTCGCCAGTAGTTGGACCCGGCGTAGGATTCCACCATGTTCAAAGTCCCGTTGCCATTCTCCGCTACCACCATCCGGACATGAGAACCCGCCTTGTTGAAAATGTCCGCCGGCTGGATATCATTGACGGAAATCTCATACGAAACCTGGTGCAACGTCGCCGTTCCATATTTGCTCGTCGTGTTCCACGCCCTGGAGACGAAACCGGAACAGTCTACTCCCACGGCGCAGGAAACCACCGAAGAGGTATCCTTGTCCCCAGCCAGCTTGCAGGAGGAAAGTCCCGAGTCGAATTCCGACAACGATGAAAAGCCACCCCACTTGTAGGGAACATGGCTCTGCGTCCCCGTGGTCACCCAACTGGGTGTGGTGGCGCTCCCGCCGCTACAACTCCGGGTACCAACGTTGCAGCTCGATACCGAAAAACTATGCTGCACGTAGCTATCGGCGATGACCAACACCTCGCTCCGGGTCATGGGCGGCCCGGCCGCCCGGCCCGTGGGGGAATCCTTTGCCGAAGGATCCTCGGGAAATGCAAGGGGCATCGGCCCTACCCAAAGCCGGCGGGGCAGTTCCAGTGTAGCCCCAAGCATACCAGGTTCTGGCAGAAGCCAACGCACCAGATGAACGCCGTCCAGCGCGGAGGCCATGAGAATCAGATAGCGGCCCCGATCCAGGACGACATCCCGAACCGACTCCGCATATGGCGAGCCAGGGAGCTCCAATGACCATTCCACGGCGCCATCCACGGCCACCCCGATCAACGTGCGCCTTACCCCGATGGGAGCCGTGGAGACAAACCGCTCCACCTCCAAAACCAACCGACCCCACGCGTCTTCATCAAGGATTCGTACCGAGGCCAGGTCACCTTCTCCCAGCCTCAGGCGAACCACTTGCTCCACTTCACCATTGGCGGAAAAAGACATGAGCCGCGCTGCTGAGCGGTCCTCCAACTCGGCGGTCCATGAACTCCCACCACGAACCACTCCAAGGCGCATCCCCGCCACGGACAACCGGCCACCGGAAGCCTGGGCTCGCAATTCCCAAGTGCGGGAATCTCCCTCCTCCAGCACCAACGAACCATCAGCGACGAATCCCATGCCCGAAATGAAACGGACCTCCGAGGGAAGCCCCCAACGACCGGCAAGCAGGCCATCCGCACCATATTCCATCACCTCTTCAGGATGGCGAACCGCGAAGCCACAGTCTTCCCGCACAGCCAAATCGAGGCCATGGGCCTCAACCAGAACCTCGGCAACTAGGCTGAGACTCTCGTTGAGCCGAAGCACCCGCCCCCGCGCTCCATCCAGGATCAGAATCTCGCCGGCTCCGCACGCGGCCAGAGCTTGGGGCCCATAACGCCCATCGGGCACTTCCGTCAACGCAAGCTGCCCAAACCCGTTCCCCCATTCCAGGTTTACCTCCGCCGGTGTGGCCCACACCCAAGATCCTCCCAACAGCGCCGTCCAAATCAAGATCCCTTTGATAGCGCGACTCATCGACAACCTCATGACCCAAACTCCGGCAAAAGAAACCCCATCATCTTGTGTTCCTTAAAACTGCAAGTCTAGTGCCACTAAGAAGAGCCCCGAGGATGCTTGCTACAAAGAAAATGTTACGCGATGGTTCTACTACAAGATCGAGGAAATAAGGGGCGGCAGCGGCGCCGCAACCAAACTTTCCATCTCTTCCCCAACCACACCGTAAAGATCCATTCACGGATTGCAACCCAAAATAACATCACACTGTGATACCAACTCGACTGACGCCCACGGCGATCCCCACCACGATGCTCTATCCCGAAGCTCTCATCACGGATCGTCACGAGGCCGTCCAAGGAGCGTTTTCCATCAAGGACGAGGAGAGCCGGGCACCGGAGGCATGGTACTTACCGTCGAAAGTACACGCAAAGCAGACATCTGTCTTGCCGTGAAAGTACACGCCAGCATGGAGGCCGGAAGGCCTCCATGCGAAAAGATTGGGGGCCTAAAACATCGGAAGCCGCAGCGTCCCGCCTTTCATGCTTTCGGGGTTGTCCGATTGGTCTCCATGAGTGTTAGGAGGGCCATCCGCGTAAGGCGGGACATTTCGAGGATTGCGGGATTGCGAGCGTCCGGACAACGCCTCGCTTTCGCTCGGCGGTCGTCCGAAAATTGTAGCATGCGGGCCTCCCGGCCCGCATGCATCGGGCTTTGCCCTGCACCCACCAGGGAGCGCGCTCACTTCCCGTTGCAACTTTCGGGACCTATCAAATCCCCGCGTTTTTGCTTTACACTCCGCGGCGCCGCCCTGGTGGC
>JAJRTK010000038.1 GCA_024278345.1 bacterium
CCGGCAGGCGATATCCCGGGGGGGCAAGGCCCAGTCAAGGCGGCGACCGTGGCGAACAGCGCGCCGCGGCCGCAAGCGATGGGAGCGGAACCCAACGAAAAAAAACGAAAGCGTTCTCAACCCATTTCGCTTCGAAACAGAAGCCAGCACCAAAAAAAAACGCGCAGGTGACGTGGAACCCTTGATCGTGGCTATAATAGCTCAATGGACTCATTTCGACGACCCCCTGCTTTTCCCCGACTTCACCCGAGGGCCGATGGCGATGGAATCAAGGAGCCAGGAGCGAGATCAAGCATCGATCTTCCTGAAAGCGTACGAGAACTTTGTTCCAGAGATCGTTCGCAAAACGGTTCTTCTCGGTCTGGGAGGCGTTTCCATGACCGAAGAAACGGTGCGCAAAGTCATAGGGGAATTGCGACTTCCCACCGAAGAAGCCAAGCGGATCATCGAATATGTGGCCGAACAGAGCCAGAAAAGCAAAAAGGAGATCGTCGCGCTTGTGGGTGCTGAAACCAAGAGTTTCCTCAAAACGCTCGACCTGGAAGAAGTCTTGAGGAATGCGCTAGCTGGGCTCCGCATCAAAATCAACACGGAAATTAGCTTCGAGCCCCTCGAAGAGGGAGATTCTGGGAAACGGATCGAAATGACCACCTCCATGATTCGGAGAGATCCCACAGAGTCTAGCCTGAAAGCTACTGAGTGATTTGCAGGATGGATTGCCCGAAGTAATGTCCCGACCCGGACTTCACGGATCCTTCCAACCGGTACTCCAGCCTCGATACCCTTGTCTGGCAGGATGGCTGCAAAACACCGGGAAAACGCAGCTCGGCTTCTTCGGCTCGAGAGCTTGCCTCCCATGTTGCCAGAGTTGCCTCGAAGAGCTCTTCTTCCTTTTCCCACGACGTGCCCTCCGTACGGACCAGTCGCAGATGGATTGATTCAACGGGGTCACCCGGCGGAAGGAAGAGCCGAACCTTGAGAGCATCTCCTGCGCGGAAGCCCGCCCGGGGGATCTCGAGCTTCATGGCGGGTGTGGCTTTGGGAGGTTTCCGCCGGTTTTTGGGGTCCTGGATTTTCACCAGTGTTCTCGAGTACCGGTACATGCTGGCCTGAAGGGCTAGAAGCTCTTCGGGCTCTAGCAGCTTTCCCCTGACGGTTCGGGCGAGGATCCGATTCATGTAATGGTTTCCAGCCGTGAGCTCCTCGAGCCATGATTGAGGTAAAGAGCGATGGACGAGATCATCGAGATCCATCGCTGCCTCGCCGCCAGAGGTCTCGGGCCCGGGAGGCCTTTTTTCAAGAGGAATCTCCACGGGGCCTCCGTTCTGTGTTGGCATCGGGAGCAGGCGGATGGGGAGGGATACCGTAAGACCCTTCGCCGGCGCATGGAGTTCCAAATGGTAGTCGATTCGGTGGCGGTGCCCCACCACCGACGGTGGGCAGTCCGCTGGAACAGGCATCTGAAACTTTGTTGCGCCTTCCGGTAACTCGAACTCAGTCCAAACCAGAATGTGGGAACGGCTGGACCAACGCGGTGGGTCGCCGTGCATCGGGGCGGCCAGAAGGCGAGAGACCGAAACTTCGCCTCGGAGGCGAAGAAACAGCTTCCCCTGAAGAGAGATGCGCCCGTGGAGTTGTTCGCCTGATTGTACTGAGTTTTCCGCCAATTCTAGAGCCATGGCCATCCTGCTTTTTGCCTCCGAGAGGAGGCTAGGTTACATCGACTCCTATCGCTTCCGTCATGGTGATTAAGCCATCTCGGTCAAGGAGTAACGCCAGTCCTCGGCACATTTTCCGCAGCAGGCTCGGACCCCGGTATACAAGGGCCGTGTAGAGCTGGACGAGGTGGGCGCCTGAACGAATCCGAGCGTAGACATCGGCTGCCGTGAAAACACCTCCTCCACTGATGAGGGGAACCTGCCCCTGAACTTGCCTGTAGATGGTCCTGAGCGCCTCCAACGACGGGGCTGCGAGAGGGCGCCCGCCAAGGCGGTGTCCAGGGGGGGCACCGGCCATGGCCCTCGCGCTTGCCGTAGCCCCATCCAGGGAAACGCTCGTCACGATGATTCCTTGGATCTTGCCTTTGAGGCTCACCGCGATGAGTTCTTGCGATTCCGCTATTTCCGGGGGATCGAAGAGCTTCAACAGAATCGGTTTGCCCCGTTCGTTGACCGCCTGGAGCCTTCCAAGCACGGCTGCAAGCTCTGTGGGATCACTGATGGCAAAAACCGAGTTCCGACCGGGCGGGATGATATTGATCACGAAATAGTCGAGCAGGGGATAAAACCACTGGAAACTCGTCAAAATATCTTGAACTGCTTTCTCGAAAGTTGCGCCAGGCGACCGCCCGAGGTTGATGCCAAGAGCGATCTCTCCAAGCACCTTCTTCCTGTGCCAGTACGTGAGCCTTTCAGCAATGTACCTCGCTCCAATGTTGGGGCAGGATGCGCTATAGGTCAACGCCAGAGCCGCTGGAATTCTATGGGACCGGCGGGCATTCCACCCCGGCTGTGGCCGCGCCGTCACCGTTCCCAGCTCCGCAAAACCGAATCCCAGGACGGCCCACGCCAAAGGCGCCGCACCATCGACGTCGAAACCCGCCGCCAGACCGATAGGGTTCTCGAATCGGAGCCCCCAGAGTTGACTCTCAAGACTTGGATCCGTTCGCCTATAAAGTTCCCGGCCAATGGCCCGGAACATCCCGATGTTCGTGACCTTGAGAGCCTTCAAGGCCCAACGCCGTCCCCGAGCTGGACCCAGGGCGAAGATGAGGGGTCGGACGATGCGATAGATTCCCATATCAAGGACGTCCTTGCCCAAGCTGGCGGGCGAGCTCGGCCCGAATTTTTTCCATGGCCGGTCGGAGGGAGCTGGCTGGGACTCCTCCTTGCGCAAGCTCTGGACGCCCACCGCCTCGTCCTCCAAGCATCGGCAGAATCCGATCCAGAATCTGCCCGGCGTGCAAAGGGCTTCCCGCCGGTAGGCTGAGGACGATGCTCGTTTTTGCCTTCCCCTCTTGTGCGATGCCACCGACGAACGCACACCGGTGGAGCAACGCCAAACGTTCCCCCACCAAACGAAGCTCCTTTTCCGAAAGCCTGGAGGTCACCAATTCGGCCAGCTTGACGTCGCCCAGATCGAGGGCCCTTTGTGCTGCTAGCTCCGCATGGACGTCCGCCAGGTCTCGCCGAAGCTGATTAAGCCGTCTGCTCCCATCCAATCGCAGGGCCAGAAGCTCTTCCACCGCTTCCGCCAATCTTTCCGGCGGCGCGGAACAGAGGCGCGTCAACTGCTGGGCCATCCTGTGCAATTTGCCGTAGTGCATTTGCGACCGGTAACCGCAAAGGAACTCCACCCTCCAAAGGCTTCCCCGCCGTTCGAAACTCAGGATCTTGATGGGGCCGATTTCGGCGGTACTGCGGACGTGAGTCCCGCAGCAGAGACTCCGGTTCAGGCCGTGGATGTCCACGATTCGTAAATGCGCCCCCCCGATCGCCGACAGATCCGGCGCCTCCGCAAGCTCGGCCACGGTAGGCGCGGTAATTCGCACAGGCAACGCCTGGCGCACCACATCATTCGCCTCCGCTTCGGCCAGCGCCAGTTGCGCATCTTCCAGCTCTTTCCCTCGTTCCCGCCCCTCTCGATACCAACTTCCCCGATCTTGCGTCTTGGACACCGTCCCCTGAAGATCCAGATCGATGGTGGAGCTCCTCTCACCCAGATGAAACGCCCGCGTCGGCGCTCCAAGAAGATCGATGAACACCTGGGACAGAACGTGTTGCCCCGAATGTTGTTGCATCTGGTCCATACGCCGGTGTCCATCGACCCTGCAACGAACCAAACCCGGCTTGACGGGCCGCGCCGTTCGGTGAAAAACTTGATCCCCTTCCAGGCGAACCTCCAGGACTGGCTCATCGTCCAGCCAGCCACGATCAGAGCCCTGCCCGCCCGTCTCCGGGTAAAAAGGCGACCGGTTCAAAACCACCTCATAGCCCTCGTCCACGCGGATCACTTTCAACACCCGAGCACTGCACTCGAGGCACTCGCTGTCTTTGAGGTAGAGACGGTCGGTCAACGTCGCTCATTCCCGTTGGCTAGAGGTGCCGTCGTTCTGTTTCGCGAAGAAGCTCGAACTGACTTGTTGTAGGCGCAACAATTCACAATGGCTTGTCCCGGCTGCATCATACGCCGCAAGAATAGTGGCCATCCGCCCGATGGGCAACTGCTGGCCCTTTCCTGGATGGCACCGCTATCGGTGAGGCTGCCGCTTTCCCTTCCCGGTTTACTTGTCGTCTGGTGTTCGACGTGTTAACATAACTACAGTAATGTAGTTTTCGCGGGAATGATGGGTTTATTACTACAGAGGGTGCGGCAGTGATCAGGTGGCAAAAACCAGAGCAGGCTGCCCGGGAGACGGAGAAACTCCACCGATTCGTTGGAGATTGGCCGAAGTCGGATGGGAGTTTCAACACGTTTCTGGATTGGCAGGCATCGAATCAGCCCGACCCCTTTTGGGTGGACACCGAAGCCATGGAGCTTGGTGGACAGTTTCTGGAGCTCGACCGGCTAGATAGGCCAAAGCGCTTGGAGCTCGTCTGGGATCCGGTGGGGCGGTGCCCCATGTTGCGCGTGGAACAAGATGCTTTTCGGGAGCGGCAAATTCTGTTTCGGCGCATGCCTCGGGAATTCGGTCCCGCACAGCACGAAGGCCCAGTTGGTGAGCCATCATTGGCCAGCCCCTGGACGCTTGCCATTGAGGTCCGGGATTTTGACGTTCGCAACCCCATTGACGAAAGTACGGGTCTCCTCAACACTGGAGTCAACCGCCGGATTCGGCGCAAGATTGACTCCCGTGCCCTCCGGATTCGCTTGGTTCGGCGCATTTACGAGAGGCTTCGCCAGGAGGGAGTCGTGGGCCGACCGGCGGAAATTCGCCGCCGGGAGTTTTATTGGGCATTGCGAGCCCTTGCTGGTGAGGACTCTCGCTGGAAGGGGTTCACCGGGTTGCTCCGGAATTATCAGCTTCCCGGCCTTCTCCGCGAGGCCTTTGAGGCCGACCCCATCGACGAGATCACGCCTCAGCTTTGCCTTCCCCTCTTCGAGAATTATCTGGCGGGGAATGGCAACGAGTCCACGCTTGATCTGGAGCCGATCCGCCAGGGACTTTGGCCTACCAGCCGCTCGCGGAAGGGCGTGATCGAGGATCTCCGGCTCTGGATTTTGCTCCAAGAGACGCGGGCGACCATGGAGCGAGGTTGGTCGGTGAATGTCTCCATGGAGAGCCTGGTTGGGGACCAGACTTCCGGCGGAGGCGTGGATGTCGAGTTCCAGATCCCGGAACCGGTTCCCTGCAGGCGCGGGGATACACTTCTCGTGGAATCGGGACTCGAACGTTTGGTGGGCAAGTTGTTGGTCACTGCGGTAGGGGAGACGGAGCTTCGTGGTTGGCTTCACATTCAAACCGATGGACCTCTCCAGGGGGGGCTGACACTGGTCCCCATCCGCAGTTCCTACTCCAGAATATCGGACGCTCTAAGAAGGATCGAGTCCGCGATTCAAGATGGCCGCGAGGCCTCCCTGACACCCGCCCTCCGTGCAGCCCTTGGAATCGGTCCCATGGATGTTGTGCTTCGGGATTGGGGCGATCTGCGCTCGAGGCTCCGCTCGAACGCAATCGGGAAAGATCCGTCTCAAGTTCAGGCTTTGCGCTGGGCTCTACACCCGGAGAGTCCCTTGGTTCTGATTCAGGGGCCGCCTGGTACTGGCAAGACGACCCTCATCGAGGAGATCTGCCGGCAGGCCGTTGCCGACGGTCTGAAGGTTGCCGTCACGGGGCCTTCCCATCCGGCCGTGGACAATGTCCTTCGCCGTTTGGTGGATATGCCGCTTCTCCGCGTGGCGGCATGTCGCGACAACATCGCCAACGAACTTGATGAGCATTGGTCAGGGCACGAGAGAGCCCAGCAGAAGTTTGCCAGAGAGGCCCGTAAACGGAAGGGGTTCATTGTAGGCGGAACGCATCTCGGGCTCATGAACAATCCTCTCGTCTCCACGATGCGGCGGAATGGGCTTCGTTTCGACCTGATTCTCATTGATGAGGCGGGAATGAGCCGACCCGAAGAAGTGGCGCTTTCCTTGAACCTCGCGAATCGCGGACTTCTCATTGGCGATCAGGAGCAGCTTCCTCCCTTTCCTCTTACTCAGGAGGAGCTTTCCGATCTTGAGGCTCGGATCGCCCGTCCCTTGCTCTATCGGGACCGAGTTCTTCTCAACTCAAGCGGCCTGGAAGTGCTCATCGAAGAGAGAGGGTTTCCCTCAGTCTTGTTGAGCCGAAACTACCGCAGTCACAACCCCCGCCTCCTGGAACTGAGTTCACAGCTTTTCTACGACTCAAGGATTCGCCTGGCCCCCTGTCGCGAGTTCTTCAGCCTTCCGTTCCTGGAGCGGCGCAAGAAGTACGGCCCGGAATCCCTCAGATTCTTTGAAACCTCGAACCTGCCCCTCGATACGAGATCGGAGCGCGTCGAATGGCAGCGTGGCGCTCCTGGCTACTGTTCTTACATCGAAGCAGCCATCCTCTTGTCAGAGTTCCGCAAACTTCTCCGACGTTATCCCCTAGCGGAACTCTGCCTGATCTCTCCTTACCGGCTTCAGGTGGATCTCCTCCGCCATCTTGTCCGAGTCGCGGTGGCGGAAGGCTATCTTGATCTTGCGGACGACGAAGAGCTTGGCCGCTTTCTTAGGGAAAACGTCACTACCATCGACAGTTTCCAGGGCCGTGAATGCGATGTCCTCCTTGTTTCTTACGTCCGGAGTAATCAGGAGCAGGCCTCTGGCTTCGTGGGAGATCCTCGGCGCATCAACGTGACCCATACCCGGGCGCGCCGCGAAATGGTCATCACCGGAGATCTATCAACGTTGAGCAACGCGCCTTCGCGGGCCGATCTCCTGGCCCTCCGTTCCGCCTATGTATTTCGTCAAATGGCTGAAATCGTCCGGCGGCGTGGACTTCTCCTCCCCTTGACCAGCGAACTCCCGTTCCGCAAAGAACTCGATCTGGCCAGAAAGCGGGCCGCCGGTCGCGAACTCCAATCCACCGGTTGAATCGTCCCCGCGTCGCCTCCTGCTGGCGCCTCCTCCGCAAACTCGAGAGCTTCTGGATCCGGGAGTGGCGGATCAGCTACATCCCCCTGTGTGCAAGCTTCAGATCGCTTAGAAACCTTCGGAGGATATTGGTGGTGGTTCGCCGCCGGAAACGGGCGGTGGAGCGAATGTCATCGATAGGGCATATATCGGACTGGATGATTTCTCCCGCGGCTTGAATGAGTCGATTATCTAGCCTTCGGCCTCGGAGTGTGTCCTCCGTCTTTTTGGCCCGGACAACGGTTGGAGCCACTGCGCCAAGTCCGATCCTGATATCTTGCAGGATACCTCCTCGGACCTCGGCGATGGCCGCGATGGCGACTTTCGAAATCGCTTGAGCTTGTCGTGTCCCGAGCTTCCGCCAATAGGGAATCTGCTGAGGCCACTGGATGGGGACGTGGATTCGGTAAATGAGCTCATCCGGTTTCAGAACTGATTGCTTGTAACCGCTGTAGAAAGCGTTGAATTCTACGTTGCGGCTTCCCTTGGCGGATCGGAGCTCCAAGACCGCGTTGTGGACCGCTAGAACTGGCAAAACGTCCCCCGCCGGCGAGGCGTTGGCGATATTTCCCCCTAGCGTGCCTCGGTTTTGGATCTGAACGGCCCCGACACTTTGCGCTGCCTCTCTGAGCAGAGGCACCGTTTGCCCGATCCGCGGATCTTGCATCATCTCCGAAAAAGTCGTCAACGGGCCTAGAGTAAGATGGCGCTGGTGCTGCTCCAGGATCCGGAGTTCACGAAGGCCCCAGATGTCCAGCACGGCTAGAGGAGATATCTGGCGGCTGTTGATGGCCGGCATGATGTCTGTGCCACCAGCGAGGATCCAGGTTTTTTTATCCCGGTTAAGCGCAAGGAACTCAAGAGCCTCGGCGAGATTCTTGGGGGCGCAGAATTCTACTTCCGTCGTCATCGTTTCATCCGGTTCAAAATTGGCGGGCATGACCTGGAGAGGATTTTTCCATGGGAATGGGGAGAAACACTAGAGGTCCGGCGGCGCCGTGTCCACAAGGGAAAGCCTGGAACGTTCCAGCTCGGCGGCTTCAAGGATGGAATCCACAATCCGGTGATAGCCCGTGCAGCGGCAGAGATTCCCGGCGATGGCTGTTCGGATCTCCAGTGCATCCGGCTCAAGGTTTTTGTCCAGAAGGGCTCGGGCAGCCACGATCATCCCCGGTGTGCAGATGCCGCACTGGAGCCCGCCCTTGCGAACGAAACTTTCCTGGAGCGGTGTGAGTCCCGACCTGGGCGTCAGTCCTTCGATGGTCACAACCTGCCGCCCCTGGATCTGAGAGGCGATCACCAGGCAGGAGTTCACGGCTTCCCCGTCGATGAGTACCGTGCAGGCGCCGCATTCTCCTTCCCCGCAACCCTCCTTGGTTCCGGTGAGCTTCATCTCTTCCCTGAGCAGATCGATGAGGCGCCGCATGGGGGACACATCAAGCACTGTGGGGCTGCCATTGATGGTACAATCGATTTTCATGGAAAAGTCTCTGCTTTGGTTGGGTCAATCCTATGTCGTTGCCGCCATGGAACAAAGAGGCTGAGTTTACGGGTTGAGCGCGAGTTCAATTTTTTCCGGAGTGACCGGGATCTCGTCAAACCTTTGGCCTGTAGCGTGATCGATGGCGGCGGCTACCGCTGGTGCACCACCGTCGGTGGGAAGCTCCCCGACTCCCTTTGCCCCGAAAGGGCCGCCCGAGAACGGTTCTTCGATGATATGCGTTTCAAATGCTGGTGCGTCCAGCGCGGTGGGAATGAGGCAGTTCGTCATTCGGTGGTTTTCGATCCATCCGTTTTTCTGCAGAACCTCTTCCATCGTAGCGTAACCAATGGCTTGGAGCGATCCTCCTTCGATTTGCCCCATCACCATCACCGGGTGGATTGCCTTTCCCACATCTTGGGCAGCGGTGAATCGCGTGACGCTAATCTCGTAGGTATCGAGATCGATCTCCACTTCCGCGACGTCGCAGCCCCAGGAAAAGACCGGATAGGCTTGGCCTTGGTAGGTCTTTTCGTCCCACTCCAGGCCTTCAGGCTGCACATAGGTTTTCGAGGCCGACGCGGGGCCGCCTTCGGAACAAGCTCGTTTCGCCAAATCCTGGAACGAGGCTACCCTTTGGCCAGACAACAAGAAGCAGCCGCCCACGAGGGTGATCTGCTCTGCATTGCAGTTCTCGAGCTCGGCGAGCCATTTGATGAGATCTTCCCGAAGCTGGGCGGCTGCGGAGCGGACCAGATCCCCGACGATCATACAGGTTCTGGAGGCGACAGTGGGTCCGCTGTCGGGAACGCGATTGGTATCCACTCCCGCATTGCGGCAAAGATCGACGGGGATGCCGAGCTCTTCCGCAACCATCTGGGCGAAGATCGTCTCAGTGCCCTGCCCGATGTCAGTGGAGCTCGTGAGGATCTCAATGAACCCATCCGGCGTGACTTGGAGGCCCGCCCGGCCTCGGATGCGGTTTTCTCCATCCCCTGTGAAGCCCGAGCCGTGAAAAAATAGAGAAAGCCCTATGCCTCGCCGAATTCGCGCCTTGGGAAGGAGTTTCGAGTACTCGCTCCGCTTCCTGATGTAGTCTGAAGCCTTGACCGCTTGCTCCAGGCATTTATGGGTTGCCACTGACTCGGTAAGAACCTGCCCGGTGGCCGTGGAATCCCCTGGTTCCATGGCATTCCTTCGGCGGACTTCCAGGGGATCGATGCCGAGTGTCTTGGCGACGAGGTCGATTTGACGCTCCAGCGCAAAGCAGGTCTGAGGTGCGCCGAAGCCTCGAAATGCCCCATTGGGGGGATTGTTCGTCGCCCAGGCTCGGCCCACGATGTCGATATTTTCGCACCGATAGGGACCGGCCGCATGAATACAGCCCCGCGATAGGACGACCTCGCTCAGGGTCGCATAGGCACCGCCGTCAAAGTCGATCTCGATGGCGAGAGCAGTGAGGGTTCCATCACTCTTCAGCCCTGTCTTGTGGCGAATGATGCTTGGATGGCGCTTGGTGGTTGCCAGAATGTCTTCGGCACGATCATAGACCATCTTCACCGGACATTCCGATTTCATGGCCAATAGTGCCGCGTGCCCGGCAAGAAGGTTAGGATATTCTTCTTTCCCTCCAAATCCTCCGCCGGTGACCATTTGGATCACCTGAACCTGGTCGGGATGGGAGAAGCTCAAAAGAGGCAATAAAGCTTTGACCACGTAGTGAGGGCATTGGAGGGAGCCGTAGATTGAGATTCGGTCCTTCCCCGGAACGGCAATGACCCCTTGCGGCTCGATGTACATCTGTTCCTGCAGACCTGTCTTATAGGTTCGCTCTACGATGTAGTCGGCTTCAGCGAACCCCCGCGGGAGATCTCCCTTTTCGATGTGGATTTCCTTGAACAGATTGTCTTCGCCGTAGAGCCGTACTCCAGTAGCTGCCTTTTCTAGATTGGTCACCGATGGAAGCTCATCGACGATGATCTCGATCCGGGTACGAGCTTCCATCGCCTTCTTTCGACTGGTGGCGGCGATAAGCAAGATGGGTTCATTGACGTGTCGGATAAGCTGAGCTGCCAGAAAGGGTTGATCACGTTGGATCAGAGTGACTATGTTCTGGCCTGGAATGTCACTGTGATCAACGACGACGACCGAGGACCAGTCGAATTTCGGATCAAATTGGATGGCTCGTATTTTGCCGTGGGGGATTTGGCTTCGCAAAGTCACCCCGTAAAGCATGCCATCGAAGCTCAAGTCATCGACATAGGCTGCCTGTCCGTTGACTTTGCTCTGCCCGTCTTTGCGGGGGACGTTGACACCAATGCTCAATGTCCTCTCCTTTGTTTGCATCAGATGGGAAGGGTGCGGTGATCACAAAACAACCTATCAAACTCCTGTTGCTTTTATCAGAACTTGGGATGCCTTCCACCAAAGATCCCGCCAACGTTCCTGGGAATTGAAGCCAAAAACCGAAAAAAAAGATTCCTGTGGTCTCAGCGGTGCGTGCTCCCGGTTTAGTGCAAGGGCTGGGGAAAGGGGCGACAATGGCGAGCAGCGGACGTCGGACGGCGACCGATGTGAGCGGAACGCAACGCAAAGAGAAGAAAGAGTCTCGCCCTAACGAGCATGATCCCGGCGACCACACCCCGGAAGATGAAAGTGGAAGGCGCGGAGCGCCATGACCACGCCGTCGAAGATGGATTCAACCATGTACTTTCATGGTAAAGGAAGAGCGCCATTGTCTCAGCGTGGGGAGAAGTTATCTTTGGATTGAGAAATTGAGCTGGGGAAAGCTCGGGATGGACCGGGGTTTTGGAATTCGTCCCCATGGCGGATGTTGAAAGTTTCATCGAAGATGTTTGCCCGCTTCTTCATGAGATCGATGGTCTTGAGCACGGTGTCGGTATCCTGCCGGGTCGTCTGTTCGATGTAGTTTCGGAGGGGCGAGTCCAAGCTCTGGTTCTCGTTGGCAAAGCTGTGGAGCATGATTTCGTGGGAGATGTAACTGTCGATGTTTTTGGCGGAGGAATGCATGGTCTTCAGGTAGTCGCTAAAGACCATTTCCTCCAAGGTCGTGCCTTGGATTCGCGTGCGGCCCCAGCCTCCTCCCGCCGCTTGGATCGCGTGATCGAGAGAGCGCTTGAATCCCTTGGCGACCCGGAGAACTGACCTCCGAAGCTCCTCCAGGTTCTCTGGAGAGTGGCGAAACGTCCTGAGTTTCTCCATCAAAGAACCCAATTCATGGATAGTCTGCCGGTAGGTGGCATCGCGATCTCGAAGATGTCGATCACGGTTCCTTAGAAGGATGCTCCCGTCCATTTTCAGGCGTCGTCGATTGGTCTCGTTCATGGGGTTGTTCCAAACTGATGGCGGAGGTCGCTTTCCAACCGCGCGAGCTCGGCTCTCATTTCCTGCACCTTTTGAAGACGCCGTTCCGATTGTTTTCGCTGTTGACGGCAGAGCCCAAGAAGTGGGCTGATATTGTGCTCGATCTCAGTGGTCACGTGGTCAAGAGCATGATCTAATTGTTGAGTCAGGGTTTCTTTGAAGCCGCTGCATAGGTTGTCGAGTCTCGTGTCAAACTGTCGGCTCACCTGCTTTCGCTTTCGGGGAAGGACCAGGAACCCCAGCACCCCTATCGCCGTTGCAAAAGCCAGCCCCGTGACGTCAAGCAGTAGCGTGGGAAGGAGGCTTGTAAGGCCAATGGCACTGGACACGGCGATTCCTTGCAATAAAATGAAATTTTTCAAGCCCGTTTCCGCCGCTTTTCGGATATTTTCCGCCTCGGCTTCGGCATCGAAATGCTGGAACTTCGTCGAAGCCTTATGGGCGGCAGCAAGGAGTTACTGTCGTTTACCAAGAAAATCCGCATGCCAACTTGCGCTGTAGGACCGGGCTTCGACGATCCGCTCCTGAACATAAGCCAAGGAAAACTCCCACAGCTTGTGGTTATTCCTGGAAACGTAATTGATGGCGTCATCGATGATGAGGGGAAGTCCGGCGAGTGGACCCTCGCCAACGACGATCTCTTTTCTGAACTCCTCTTCGAGGCTCCGACCCATGATCCTCATTCGAGCGAGTTCGATGCTTGTGAGATGCTCTTGGACGAATCGGTGGACTCGGATTTTCAGCTCCGAAAAAACCCGATCAATCTCCGCCCGATACTTGGCGAAGAACTCTCTGAGCTCGTCCTTTCGCTCCGCCAACTGTAGGAACAGATCTTCGATCTTTCCCTCATCGGCGCGGAGGCTCTTGATCTGGCCTTGGAGGGTGCCGGAAATCTCGTCGCAGAGATGTTCCGCCGCTTTAAGGGGGCTCCGGAGTTTGAGGAGGAGCTTCTCGTCGCTGGAAAGGGTTTTCAGAATGTAGTTCTCTATCGCCGGAAGCCCGGTGTCCTCCAATTCGTCTCGGGATGCCGCCGAAAGCTTGCCTTGGAGTGCTTGCTGAGCCGATATCTCAAAGAGCAAAGGATCGAACTCCAAACACTTATAGGCGTTTTTCTCCACATAGTCTCGAACCGTCGGAAGTTCGCCTGCGGCCAGGAGATCGATTTTGTTTAGGATGAAGACGACCTTGCGGTCCCAACGTCCTCGCACAAAATCAAGAAAATTGCGCTCGCTTTCAGAGAAGGGCTGGATCGCGGATATGAGAAAAAGAATCAACTCCGCCCGGTGAATGAAACTCTCCGTCGTGTCCCTGTGCTCCTGGATGATGGAGTTTGTCCCAGGTGTGTCAATGATCCTGAGATCGTGAAGAATCCCTTTCGGGGCCTCTACGGTCAGGTAGTGGCCTTCTCCCAGAGGAGCGCTGTCAGTGGAGTGCCGGACTACGGTGATTTGGTCGGTGGTTGGAACCACTCCCTCAGCCAGAAGGTTTTGACCCAGTAGAGCGTTGATGAAACATGATTTGCCCGTGTTGTACTCGCCAACCACCACAATGGTGAACGGGGCGTTGAGCCCTTGAATGAGATCATCGACGTTATCCAGCATCTCAAGCCGTCCGAGCTCAAGCAAGAAGCTACGCAAATTGGAAAGAAAGAGCGTTTCTCTCTCAAGGAATAGCTGAGTTCGCTTTTCGCCAAGGATCCTGCTCATGGCTGGCTTCTCTGAATCAGGGCGGCTTGGGCATGTCTTGGGTCGATGGCGTGGCTAACGGCTCGAGTCATCGATGTCCCTATTTGTTGCTCGGAGTCATTGGAAAAACGCGAAGTTCCATTTTTCTTATGGAAAGAGCTTGCTCGTGTCGGCGGCATCCATTGAGACATGGCACTTAGACCTGAGCTCAGGTTGCATCATGACAGGAGCTGAGTTATGATGCAACACGCTTTGAATTGGAGTCCCTTTGGAAAGAGCGGCTCAGTCCCGCTCTTTTCTTGTATTGCGGCGGTTCCGGGACCTTTTCCGCCTGCTCATGGCAGACAAGATTATGGATGATAAGCCCGCGACAAAACTAGAGAAATCCCTCGCTCCACTCATTGAGGCCGAGGGTTTCACTTTGGTGGACATTGACGTCTCTCGAGCTGGTCGCAGGCAATTTGTCCGGGTCTACGTTTATGCTCGGGATGGTGTTTCCCTCGGGGATTGTCATCGAATTTCGCGGAGACTGGAGCCGATCATCGATGCAATGGGAACGATGGACGATAACTATGTTCTTGAGGTTTCTTCGCCGGGCCTGACGAAGGTGCTGAATCGCAGGCGTGATTTCACGCTTTTCAAGGGGCGGCTGGTGCGGGTGATGACTCTGTCGCGGATCAATGGAGGGCGAGATTGGGTAGGTGAGCTCATGGGGACATTTGGGTCTGTCGTGAGGCTTCGGATTTTGGAAAAGGGGGAAGTAATCGACATTCCCATGGAGCAGGTTCGGACAGCAAGGCTTGTCTATGAGAGTCCGGAGGATTGGAAGGAAAGGCAACGACGAGAAGAGGAGCACCCTCAAGCCTTGGCGCATGAGGATACGGGGTTTTCTACTTTGGATGTGGCAAGGTGTTTTGAGGGCGCCAAGCCTGGGAATGGCCACGCGGGAATCGGCTCTCGAGAGGGAGCCTAGTCAAGGCGGCTAGAAGTTGGCAGGGAGGGCCGTCGTCATGGCCAAGCCTTGGGGTAGCACGGTTGGTTGACATGGCAACCGGGGTTCTCAGAAGCGTCGGGGCACTTTGGACACGCAACCGGAGCCGGTGAAGAACCGGTGGGCTGGGCTCTGGCTTACTGTCGGGCTCCTTGAGAATGTCTCATACGAACGGAGACAAACGAAATGAAAAATCGCGAGCTTCTTCGGTCACTCGAGCTGATGTGCCGCGAAAAGAGGATTGACAAGCAAAAAGTCATTCGAGCCATCGAAGAAGGGATTGCCTCGGCGGCAAGGCGAAAACATCCAGGAGAGAACATCGAAGTTTACCTTAATCCCGAATCGGGTGAGATCGAGATCTATGCTTTGAAGACAGTGATTGAAATCGTGGCCGATACCGCAACGGAAGTTTCTTATGAAGATGCGAAAAAGCTTCTCGGTGACGTTGATGTCGGGGAAGAGATCGAAATAAAGAAAGACATCGGCGATATCGAGGATCTTGGGCGTATTGCCGCGCAAACCACGAAGCAAGTGATCCTTCAGCGCGTGCGGGATGCCGAAAGACACAATGTTTACGAGCACTTTAAGGATCGACAGGGAGAATTGGTCAACGGCATCATTACACGATTCGAGAAGGGGAATCTCTACGTTGATCTTGGGCGCACGGAAGCCCTTCTGCCCCGTGGCGAGCAAGCTCCAAGAGACAACTACAAAAAAGGTGACCGGATCCGAGCCTACGTGTTGGAAGTGCGACGAAACTCTAATGGACCCCAAGTCGTCCTTTCTAGAACTCATCCTGGGCTTTTGAGAGAGCTTTTCGCCCTTGAGGTACCGGAGATTTTTGACGGCGTCGTTGAGATTGTCGGTGCAGTAAGGGAGCCAGGAGTCCGCGCCAAGGTCGCGGTGCGGTCTAACGACAGAAATGTCGATCCCGTGGGGGCTTGCGTCGGTACGAAAGGAAGTCGCGTCCAGTCTATTGTGCGGGAGCTTCGGGGGGAAAACATCGATATCATTCAGTATTCCGATGACATCGTCGATTACGTTTCTAATGCCTTGTCGCCTGCTCAGGTCAGGGATGCGATCTTGAATCATGACGAAAAACAGATCGTTGTGATTGTTCCAGAGGACCAGCTATCGCTAGCCATCGGGAATCGCGGTATCAACGTACGGCTCGCGGTCAAGCTTACCGGATGGAAAATTGACATCTCCAGCGAAGCGGAGCTCCAAGAGGCTCGGCAACGAGAAGAGCAGCGAGAATCGGCGGTCGAGCAACCCGCGGGAGAGACGACTTCCGTGGCCTCCACTGAATCTTCAACCAGCGATCTGGCTTCGACGGCTGCCCTAGCGGACCTGTCCGAAGGGTCGGAACCCGATGCCGACAACGGGTTCGTTTCGCTCCCTGAACGGAGCGAGACTGAACTTGTCGATGGAGCCGAGGAAACGGGGGTTGTTTAGTGGTGGAGGGAAGAGAGGTTTAGGGTATGGCCTTGCGCGTGTATCAATTGGCCAAGCAACTTGGCATGACGAGTAAAGATCTGTTGGCGTTTCTCAGGTCTCAGGGGCACGAGGTACGGAGCCACATGAGTAACTTGGGTGACGACGAGATCGCTCTATTAAAGGGGCGGTTTGCCGCCACAAAGACGTCTTCTCGGGAAACCGCCAATGCCGGTGAGGTGGCGTCGAAACAAGAGGGAGTTCAGCCAGCGGAAAAGAGAGCCGCGACTCCGCAAATCAAAACAGGGGAATCTCCTTTGCCGCCTACGGTTTGTCAGGGCAAAGAGAATGGGAAGGCCGTGGCCGTTTCCAAGGTGTCTTCGGAGGGAGGCCCGGAGGCCCCAACAACACAGGATCCTGTTGCCGACACCAAGATTGCGGAGAAAAAGCCCGAGCGACCGCCTGTTCGCACGGTTCCCCTTGATCGCATTTTCGGGCCGGGAAAAGGCCGACGACCACTACCTCCAAGCTTGGGAGGACGACCTCGCAGACCAGGTCTTCCTGCAAGGCGTCCTCCTACTGGAAGCAGACCCCGAGGGCGGCCGGAACCGCCCACAGCCACTTTCCAGCCGCGTGCCCCTGCTCTGACCAACTTGCCCGTGCCCTCCGTTGAGTCGACTGCGAGCAAACCGAAACATTCTCGACCCGATGGAGCCCATGCTGCGGGTCGGCGTCGTGGTCGCGGAGACTTCGGGAGGCCGCATTTCCCTTCAGCTTTCAACAGAAGACGTGGCCGGCCTGGTAGGAAAAAGGGGAAAAAGAACCGCAATGCACCACCTCCCGTGGAGGTCAAGAAAATAGAGCTGCGTGCGCTACAAATCCCCGATCTGCTGTCGGTCAAAGAGTTTGGCGAGCTTGCGGCCGTCGGCGTTGGCAAGGTCATCGGCGAGCTTCTGAAGATGGGGCAGATGATGACCGCGAACCAGACGTTGACTCCGGAGATCGCAAAAAAAGTTGGTCAGCGCCTTGGACTTCGTGTCGAAATCCAGACTGGCCGGAATGATTTCGTCGATGAGCTTCAGGCTTCAGAGGAGGAAGAGAACCTCCAGCCTCGGTCTCCGGTCATTACTGTCATGGGTCACGTTGACCACGGGAAGACTTCACTCCTTGATGCGATCCGCACCACCGATGTCGTGAGCTCCGAGGCGGGAGGGATCACTCAGCACATCGGAGCCAGTGTCATTCACCACAATGGCGCACGTATTGTTTTCCTCGACACTCCGGGGCACGAGGCATTCACCACCATGCGCTCTCGAGGTGCTGAAGTGACCGATATCGTGGTTCTTGTCGTTGCGGCGGACGACGGAGTGATGCCTCAAACCGTCGAGGCTATCAACCATGCCAAAAGCGCCAAGGTCCCCATCCTTGTCGCTCTCAACAAGATCGATAAACCCGGTGCCGATTCCCAGAAAGTGACCGCTGAGTTGGCAAAGCATGGCCTTACTCCAGAGGAGTGGGGCGGAGATACCATCTACTGCCATGTCTCCGCGAAACAGAAGACCGGTCTCGACAACCTTCTCGATATGATCCTCCTGTTGGCTGAACTCCAAGAGCTTCAAGCGAATCCGGATCAAAAAGCCCGGGGCACTGTCATTGAGGCAGAGTTGGACAAGGGGCGAGGACCGGTGGCCACGGTCTTGATTCAAAAGGGAGTTCTTAGGGTCGGCGATGCTTTTGTCGTCGGGAGTATCGCGTCAAAGGTTCGCGCCATGCTCAACGACAAGGGAGAGCGCCTCTTGGAGGCCGGTCCTTCCATGCCTGTGGAGATCCTGGGACTCACGGATGTTCCCGGTCCCGGTGATTGGTTTTATGCCGTGGATGACGAAAAAGAAGCCAAGGCGATCTCTCAGAGGCGGCAAATAGAGGAAAAACGACGTTTCCTGGCTACCCAGGGAAGCCGTATGAAGCTCGAGGAGCTGTTTGCCAAGATCAAAGAGGGGGAAGCCAAAGAGCTCAACCTCATCCTCAAGGCGGACGTGCAAGGTTCTATCGAGGCCATTGCGGAGTCGCTGGCCAAAATGGATGACAAGAAAGTCAAGATCAGCATCGTTCACAAGGCCGTGGGTACTGTCGTTGAATCCGATGTCTTGCTCGCTGCCACCACCAATTCAATCATTGTTGGCTACAATGTCGTTCCCGAGCCAAGGATTCGTAAGCGTGCCGAAAAGGAGGCGGTTGAAATCCGCCTCTACACGGTCATCTATGAACTACTGGATGATCTCAAGGCCGCCATGGAAGGCTTGCTCGATCCCGTTCTTCGGGAGGAAGAGATGGGTCGAGCCGATGTTCGGCAGACCTTTAGTGTTCCCAAAGCTGGTGTCATTGCCGGCTGTTTCGTGAGCGACGGGACTGTTGCGCGGAATGCTCATTCCCGCCTGTTGCGGGAAGGAAAAATCATTTGGACTGGCAGGGTCGGTTCGCTCAAACGCTTCAAAGATGATGTACGGGAAGTTAAGCAAGGGTATGAATGCGGTATCGGCCTCGATGGGTACAACGATATCAAGGTTGGGGATGTGATTTCCTTCTTTGTCATCGTCAAGGAGAGAGCCACGTTGGCCTGATCGAGGAGCCACGCCCTCACCCCGGGGGGACTAGCGAAGACCCTTGCTTTCCAGGAGTTACCACAGCTTGATAGTAGAGTGAGTTTGATGCATGTCGGTTGTTGTCGAATCGAGCTGCATATTCCTGCTTCGACGTCTCTGAAGGACAAACGGCGGGCTCTGAAGAGCGTACTGGCACGAGTGCGAGCTAAACTCAATATCTCCGCCGCCGAGATTGAGGATCAGGATCTTTGGCAGAGAGCTGTCGTTGGCGTTGTCTGTGTTTCCAACACCCAGTCAGTGATCGCAAGGACTTTTGAGAAAACGATCCGGATGATCGAGCGGCACGGCTCTATTTATGTCACTCGATATGAGACCGAGTACTTTTGATTTTCAACCCTCACCCGCACGAAGCACTTCGCAACTGCCTTCCTCCATTCTTGGGTCATATAGAAAAACCACTTGGGGGTCCATGCCATGAGCAAACGGATCCATAGAGTGCAACGGCTGATTCATCGGCGCGTTGCCGATCTCCTTCTCAACGGGCTTTCCGATCCCCGGTTGGTCGGATTGACGGTTACTCGGGTCGAGATGAGTGCGGATTTACGTCATGCCAGGATCTTCGTGGATCTTCTGAACCAGCAAGGCCGACTCGAGGATAGTTTCCAGGCATTGGATAGAGCGAAGGGCTTTATTCGCAATCGCGTAGGGAGAGATCTGAAGCTTCGCCACGTGCCGGAACTCGCTTTTTTCCCAGACCGGGGGCTGGAGCATAGCCAGAAAATTCATCGTCTTCTCCAGGAGCTCCATTTGGACTCCGAAAAGGAGGAAGAATTATCTCAGGATTGTCGAAACTTTACTGCGACTCAGGGAACTCCCGAAGGCTCGTAGTTTGGCAGGCTGGTGCCTTGTCAAATCGGCTTCGGCCATCGGTGGTGGGCAGAGCCGACTCCCCCTCTGGTTGGCAACCGCTACGCTTCCAAAAGAGGCGGAGTGGAGAAAAAGGGATCTATCAAATTGTCGTGTTTTCGCTTTACAATTTTCTTCGCCGAAACGGTGGCACCGGCATCTTGCCGGTGTAGCGCCCTCCGGGCTGCACGGAGCCGGGAAGGAGGCCCGCCCCAGCGGTGACGTTGTCAACCGGATCTGATAGGTCCCGAGAAAAAATGTGGGTGGTGAACGGCGGGACTGTCCACTGGATGCTTCCTCTTCTCTGTCCTCTTCCGTTGCCTCTCATTGCAACGGCTCCTAGCACGCTCCCCGGCGAGAACCAGAACCAGAGCGCAGCGGAGAACATGGCCTCAGACCTTGGCCAGCGCTCCTGGCGGAAGTTCGAAGGCCGCCTCCGCCGGGTGCCTTGGCGCTCTGCCCGAAATCGCTATAAGGGGCAGCGAACAGCCTCATCATGAATGCTTCGAAGGATAGAGAGAAAGGGAAGGTGTGGGGCATTGTTGCTTGGAGCGCTCAATGTGGACAAACCGACGGGAATAACTTCTCATGACGTCGTTAACGTCGTGCGGCGGCTCTTTGGTTTGAGGAAAGTCGGCCACACGGGGATCTTGGATCCCAACGCGAGTGGCGTGCTTCCACTCCTTTTAGGGAATGCTACTCGGTTCTCGCGGTATCTCCAAGGGGCGGACAAGGTTTATGAAGTGACAGCGCGTCTGGGAGTGGTAACCGATACCCAGGATGTAGAAGGGCAGGTCATTTCTGTTTCCAAGGAGCAGCCCTCGGAGCCGCGGGTATTGGAAAAAGTAGAGGGTTTCTTAGGAGAGCAGTGGCAGGTTCCCCCAATGTTCTCTGCCATCAAGATCAAGGGGCAGCGGCTCCATCGTTTGGCGAGGCAGGGAAAGACGGTTCACCGTCCCGAGCGGAGGATACGAGTAGAGTCGATCACGAAGATTGTCTACGAATATCCTATTCTTTCCTTTACAACAGCGGTTTCTTCTGGCACTTATATCCGCACGATTTGCCACGACCTTGGCCAGGAGCTCGGTTGTGGCGCTATCTTGACTGCCCTGCGGCGCCTGGTTTCTGGACCGTTTCACCTAGAGAATTCCAGGACGCTGGAAGAACTGGAGTCGATGGGGGATGAAGAGAGAAAAAAAGTTCTGATTGAGCTGGCGGAAGTATTCTCGTTTTTGCCCGCGGTTCGGGTTGCACCGGAAAAGGTGCGTCGCGTCGGGCATGGCCAGAAGATCCGTCGCGAGGATTGCCTTTTTGGCGAGAACTTGCCAGAGAGTGGGAGCGTTTCCTTGCTTTCCGCCGATGGTTTGATGCTGGCGATGGGCAAGAGCCTCGTGATTGACGGAGAACGAATGATCGCGCCAGTGTGTGTGATTCCCGACCGGACGGTCGAAGATAGGGCGAGCGACGTCTGCGGATTGCATCGCCAATGAGTTTGTTAAGTAGAAGGATTCCTGAAAGGAGACACCATGGCCCAAGCCAAGGCCCGGAAAGAGGAGATTGTCGCCAACTATTGCCAGAGTGAGCGAGACACTGGGTCTCCTGAAGTCCAGGTTGCTCTGTTGACTGATCGTATCGTGACTCTGACCGAACATTTTAAGGTCCACAAGAAGGACCACCATTCTCGCCGAGGTCTACTGAAGCTCGTTGGACAGAGGCGACGTATGCTCACTTACCTCAGGAAGAGAGATCCGAGTCGCTATCGAGCTTTGATCAAGAGCCTCGGGCTCCGGAAGTAGATACCCGGAACCCTCATCATCGGCCCCCGACATGATGGGATGAGGGGACTCCCAGATGGCGTCTCCTCCCATGTCGGATTCTGGCTATCATTCGTGACCGTTCTCGATGGTTGACCTACCATCAAAGGGCATGAACGCATGCTGAGTCCCAAACTCAGAATACGCCCATTGCGTAAATTGCGTGCCAGGCCTTGCTGGAGTCGAGGCAAAGAGTTCCTTTGTCGCATTCATGATGGCCTCAGAATTGCGGGTGGCGCCTGGTCATTACCAGAACGCCTTCCTTGTTTTGGAGCCCTCAAGCCCGAATTTCCAACTCTTGTTGCTGAACTACGGTTTGCTGGCGGTCGCCCCCTCAATCTGTTTTGCCGGTTCCTCTGCCACCTTGATTGTGTGGTGATGTCACGATGGCCGGCGAACGATGGCGGCTTGCCACGCTGGACGCCAGCCGAGCGGTTACCCAATTCCCGAATAGGAAGTTATTCAATATGAAGTGTAGTCTCCAGACCGAATTTGGTGGCAGATCCCTGTCATTCGAGACTGGGCGAATGGCCCGTCAGGCCAACGGCGCCGTAGTTGTCACTTACGGCGACACGGTGGTCCTCGTGACCGCATGCCGTGCCTCGGAGCCGAGAGAAGAAGTCAGTTTTTTGCCTCTCACCGTGGAATATCGAGAAAGATTCTATTCTGCGGGCAAGATCCCCGGAGGGTTCTTCAAGCGTGAGGGCAGGCCCGGTGATCGCGAAACTTTGACTGCCCGTATTATTGATCGTCCAATACGCCCGCTCTTTCCGAACGCGTGGCGTTACGAAACTCAGGTGATCGCTTTTGTGGTGTCGGCTGATGGCCTCAACGAACCAGACATTCTAGCACTCAATGGAGCGTCAGCGGCCTTGACGATTTCGGATCTCCCCTTTGATGGCCCCATTGGCGCGGTCCGGATAGGGCGCGTCGCCGGTGACTTCGTGGTGAACCCCTCCAGGGCGCAGCTTGATGACTCTGACATGGATATCATCATTGCAGGCTCGCGTGAGGCCATTGTCATGGTCGAGGGAAGTGCCAAGGAGATCAGCGAGGAGGATTTCCTTCAAGCTGTGGATGTCGCTCGAGGTGAGATCGATAAATCAATCGAGCTGCAGCTCGAGCTCGCCAAACTTGCCGGGCACAAGAAGCTGACCATCCAGACTGCCGAAACCGATTTGACTCTCTGCAATGAGCTGGATGCCCGTTTCCGGGCCACAATCCTCCAGGCGTCGCTGACACCGGAGAAAATGGCGCGCTCAACAGCCCTCCGCGAGATCCGATGCCAGGCCATTGAGGCCTTCGTCCCCGAAGATACGGAGGACCGGGGTGCCCGACTGAAAGAGGTCAAGGCGGCTTTCAAGAGCCTGGAAAAAGACTGCCTGCGCCAGTACATTCTCAGGGAATCCAAGCGCTCCGACGGGCGAGGTCTATCCGAAATCAGGCCGATCACCACGGAAGTCGGAGTCCTTCCCAGAGTCCACGGATCAGCACTCTTCACCCGGGGAGAAACTCAGGCTTTGGCCAGTGTCACCTTGGGATCGTCTCGCGACGAGCAGATGCTTGACAATATCGCGGGAGAAAGCAGCCAGCACTTCTTGCTCCACTACAATTTTCCTCCGTTTTCCGTCGGCGAGGTTCGTTTTCTCAGAGGGCCGGGCCGACGAGAAATCGGCCACGGAACTCTTGCCGAGCGCGCAGTCCGACCAGTATTGCCGGAAAAAGAGAACTTTCCCTACACGATCCGAGTGGTATCCGATATCCTCGAATCGAATGGATCCTCTTCCATGGCCACGGTTTGCGGCGCGTCGATGTCACTGATGGATGCCGGGGTCCCAATTCGAGAACCTGTGGCTGGGATTGCCATGGGACTCATCGCCGGCGATGATGGAACCACTGCCGTCTTGTCCGATATCCTCGGCCTCGAAGACCATCTAGGAGACATGGATTTCAAAGTCGCTGGCAGCCGAAGGGGCATCACGGCGATCCAGATGGACATCAAGATGAGTGGCGTTTCCAGGGATCTTTTGCACAAGGCACTGGAGCAAGCGCGGGAAGGAAGGATGTTCATTCTTGACGAGATGGACAGGACGATTTCTCAGTTTCGTGAAGAGCTCTCCAAGCATGCGCCCCGCATTCTTTCCATCAAAATTAGTCCCGATCGCATCAAGGATGTCATTGGCCCGGGTGGTAAGGTCATCAAGGGCATCATCGCCGAAACCGGTGTCGATATCGATATCGAGGACACGGGAATCGTCAACATCGTTTCCAACGATGCTGTCGCCGCTGATCGCGCTCGAGAGATCATCGAGCAACTCACCGAAGAACTCGAGATCGGAACCGTCTATATGGGGGAGGTCAAGCGGATCGAGTCTTACGGCGCGTTCGTGGAGATTCGCCCAGGTGTCGAAGGGCTCGTCCACGTGACGGAACTGGCAGATCATTACATCAAGAATGTTTCCGACGAAATCTCCTACGGAGAGAAGTTCGAGGTCAAGCTCATTGACATTGATCGCCAAGGACGTCTGAAACTCAGCCGCAAGGCTGTCGCAGGCAGTGAATCGCCCGAGGAGGGCGTAGCACAAGATGATGACGGTTGGGAGCGCGGCGGCGCCCGTAGCCGAGACGATGATCGTGGGCGGGATCGCGATTACCCACGAGGCCGTGGTCGGGACGGAGGCGACAGGGGGCGGGAGCGACACGGGGATCGAGACCGAGATCGAGCCCGAAGCCGGGGTGATCGTAGCCGCTCTCGCCCCTCTCGCGACTACCAAGATCGGGATGATCGGGATCGGAACCGAAGCCGAGAGCGCTCTCGTGACAGAGATCGAAGCCGCCCCGAACCCGCCCGCGACAGAGATAGAGAACGTCCGAGAGACCGGGATGGAGAGCCGAGTGACCGCGACGTCCGGACTCGCCGGCGTCGCCGGCGCAGGGGACCAAGGGAAGACTCCTCCGGGAATGGTTCCAGGAGCGAACGGAGCCGAGGAGAGCGGAGATAGTCGGACAGGCTGAAGGGGCTCCACGGGCTTCCCCAAAATACAGGGGGAAACCCGTGGGCCTCACGGGAAGAGGAGGACGCGAATGTCGTAGAGGGCGTGCGTGTACACTGCAACCGCGAAGCCGCGAGTCGTGTAGATGCCCGCAAACAGCATTCCCGCTACAAAGCGATAGGCAAACTTCACGAGCGAAACTGGCTCGGCCATGAAGTGGGCAAGGGAGAAAAGGGCCGAGGACAAGACCATCAAAACGCCTATTGCCGTCGTTGTTTTCACCCTGAAAAGCTTTGACACAACAGGGGCGAGCCCTCCAATCATGGCAAGGCGAAAGACCAGCTCTTCGTTCAGTCCCGCTCCAACAGAGATAATCATCCGGGTGATGATCGGGAGTGAGGCTAGATCCGCTGACGGACCCATCAGCCCCATCCGCCACAGAATTCGCACCGTCAGCTCGCCCAGCAGGAGAGCATAGACCATGCTCTCCATGAGAATGAACCCGTAGGTCCGCCGGTCAAAGCCACCGCTTCTTTCCAAGCGCTTGAGGCTTGCCACGAAGGCGATGGCCATGATTCCGTAGAAAACCGCAAGTCCCTGATGCCCAAGAAAAGCAAAGAGTGTCCCCGTGAAGAGGTCCGCCCCGTTGAGCGCCCGGGAGTCCAAGAAAACCACGCCCACCCCGTACAGAATGACCAGCGGAAGCACGAGGAGCAGATTAGCGGTCCCATCTTTTGTTTGGTGGAGGTAGCGTCGAATCTCTCGTGGAACTCTCATGGGACTTCCTCTCACTGCCTGGCCTTTCGGCTAGGGGCCTGCCGTGGCCAGATGTTCCCGGAGGAGCTGCTGCTTGAGTTGCCAGAGCCCCTTCGTCAGTCCAAGCCACGCTAGTTCCGGGTTCTTGAGGCGAAGATGCTGGGGATCGAGCTTGGAAAGTTGCTCCAAAGTTCTTTGCTTTAGCTGGGATAGCGGCTCAACCTCCCTTACTTGCTTCCCATTCCGAAGAACTGGCTGCAACAATCTTTCTAACCGCCATTCTCCCTCAAAGATTCGTCGGACGTGGGGTAAGGTCCGGTGGCGGGTCTCAAAACATCCTGATTCGGGGACGGATTCATGAGCCAAGGCCAAGAGATCGCCCAACCACTTTCCCTTTGGACTGAAGAGGCGATAGAGTTCCTTGACCCCGGGGTCGGTGATCTTGGCGATGTTATTCGCCACCTTGATTCTTGGTTCCATGGTCCCACCGTTGTCTGCCGCCGCCAGCTTGTAAACGCCTCCCAGGGCAGGGCAGTCTTTGGACGTCGCAAGACTTGTACCAACTCCCCAGATATCGATCTTAGACCCTTGGTTCTTGAGATCCTGGATCAAATACTCATCCAAATCATTGGAAGCGACGATCTTTGCATACCTTAGCCCCGCCTGGTCCAAAAGCTGCCGGGCTCCCCGGCTCAAGAGCGTCAGGTCGCCGCTGTCAAGGCGGATGCCAACGAATCGATGTCCTTGACTTTCAAGTTCCTTGGCCACCACGATGGCATTGGGAACTCCGCTTTTCAACGTGTCGTACGTGTCCACAAGAAGGAGGCAGCTATCGGGGTAGGCTGATCCATAAGCTCGGAACGCCTCCAATTCTGTCGGAAACGACATGATCCAAGAATGCGCCATCGTCCCCTTGACTGGAATCCCAAACCTTTTTCCAGCCAGACTATTCGAGGTTGCGCCCACCCCGCCAATAAATGCCGCCCGCGAAGCACTCAGGGCCCCATCAGCCCCCTGTGCCCTCCGCGATCCAAATTCGAGCACCGGATCTCCGGCTGCTGCCTGCACGATACGCGCCGCCTTCGTCGCGATGAGGGTCTGGAAATTCACCTGGTTCAAAAGTGCCGTCTCGATGAGCTGCGCTTCCCAAAGGGGAGCCGTTACTCGTAGGAGCGGCTCGTGAGGCAAAACCACCGTTCCTTCCGGTACCGCATCAATGTCTCCCGTAAAACGAAAACTCCCCAACGCGCTGATGAATTCATCGGGGAAAATTCCCAGGCCCCGAAGATAGGCCAGTTCGTCCGGTCCAAAACGGATGTTCAGCACGTAGTCGATGGCCGACTCCAGCCCCGCCGCGATACAATAGCCTCCGCCCCTCGGCACCGAGCGGAAGAAAAGGTCGAAGACCACCCGCTGTCCGTGTCTGCCATGGGCCCAATACCCTCCCATCATTGTCAGCTCGTAAAAGTCCGTGAGAAGCGTATAATTTTCAATCCGTTCCATCTTTTTCCCCTCCAAGAGGCTTTCGTTCACTGCCCTCAAAATACCCCGCCGCGAACGCCTGTTTCACCAGCTCACCCCCATCAACCCATAGGCCAGTTGAGTTCAACCTGCAACCCCGATTAAACTAGTGGTGCTCTCAAATCGTTTGCCGAGATCTTTTCCGCGGTTCAGGAGGCCATGGATATCGGTTCTGGCCTGTTCAATGATCGAAACAAACCCAAAGCACCTGTTTTTTCGGGTTGACTTCCGCTCGCGGCGGCGGCAGTCCGTCCGCCGCCACTCGCCCATTAACGCCCTTCGACGGAATATCGCGCCAAAAACGCGACACCGCCAAGAACTGAGGATCCGCCATGTCAATACTCGAGATCTTTCGTACCCGGGCCAAACGCCAACCGAAGAAGATCGTTTTTCCCGAAGCTCAGGATGCCCGGATTCTACAAGCGGTGAGACGTATCCATGAGGCCGGGGTTGCCCGCCCCATTCTAGTAGGTTCCAAAGGAGCCATCGCCACGGCATGTTCCAGGGCTGGAGTCACCCTCGATCCCGCCATTCCCCTCTACGATCCGGCTTCCGCTTCGGAAACCGATTCCTTCATCGCGGAATACTACCAGCTCCGGAAGGCCAAGGGCATGACCCAAGCCCAAGCACGTCTGGAGATCCGGAGGCCCCTCGTGTTTGGCGCCATGCTCGTAAGGAATCAACTCGCTGATGCCTGTATCGCTGGCGCTGCCTGTCCTACGTCCGATACAATCCGCGCCGCTTTGCGGTGCGTAGGCACCGCCATTGGCTCTAAACTTCTGTCGAGCTTTTTCCTGATGGTCCCCCCGGAATCCTCACCCTTCGCGGGTTCTCCTTTGCTGTTTGCCGATTGCGCCGTGAATCCGGAACCGACGCCGCCCCAGCTTGCTCAAATCGCCATTCAGACCGCCGCCAGTTTTCGGGCTCTTTTTCCCGATGCCGAGCCGTGCGTCGCTATGCTCTCCTTTAGCACCAAGGGCAGCGCCAGCCATCCCAAGGTCGATCTGGTGCGGGAGGCCGCAAGAATCGCAGCCCAAAAAGCACCCCGTCTGGTGCTGGATGGAGAACTCCAGCTCGATGCCGCTATCGTGGAAAGTATAGCTCACTCCAAGGCCCCCGGTAGTCTTGTTGCCGGGCGTGCCAACATCTTGATTTTCCCCGATCTCTCAGCCGGCAATATTGGCTACAAACTAGTGCAACGGTTCGCAAGGGCCGAGGCGATTGGTCCATTCTTCCAGGGACTTGCGGCGCCAGTTAACGATCTGTCCAGAGGGTGCAGCGTCTCGGATATCTTCGACACCGCCGCCGTAACCTCCCTGCTGGCGGCCAAAAGCTGACCTCGCCAGGTTGCCGGTGGCTTTTGGGCTGTCCCCGCCTCCCCGGCGGCGCTTGCGCTCTTCCGGACAGATGGATATCTCTGGCCGGGCATGCTGTTTTTTTCCGTTTCTTCTTCTCTCGTTGCCTCTTTCCAGGTCCGGATCTACCCGATGACCGTGACCCTCTTTTTGACGCTTTCCCCCGAGGATTCCATGGATCGAATCGAAACGAGAATTACCGCTGGATCAGCCTCGTACAAGGAAAATCTCGACCACAATATCCGTCTGGTGGAACAGCTCAGAAAGCGCTTGGCCAAGGTCCGGGAGGGCGGACCCGAAAGACATCGCCGCCGCCATGAGGAGCGCGGAAAGCTCCTGGTTCGCCGTCGAATCGAGCGGCTTCTCGATCCCGGTTCTCCCTTTTTGGAGGTGGGCGCTTTTGCCGCATGGGACATGTACGGCGGCGAAGCCGCCGCCGCGGGCGTTGTCACGGGGATTGGCCGAGTATCCGGGCGCGAGATCATGATCGTGGCCAACGATGCCACCGTGAAGGGAGGGAGCTATCTGCCCCTCACTGTCAAAAAACACTTGCGAGCCCAGGAAATCGCCCTGGAGAACCATTTGCCCTGTATTTATCTCGTGGACTCCGGCGGCGCGTTTCTTCCCCTCCAGGCCGAAGTCTTTCCTGATCGGGATCACTTTGGGAGGATCTTCTTCAATCAGGCTCGGATGTCCGCCGCACGGATCCCTCAAATTGCCGTCGTCATGGGGTCATGCACGGCTGGAGGGGCCTATGTCCCGGCCATGAGTGACGAATCGGTCATTGTCCGAGGAACCGGAACGATTTTTCTGGCGGGTCCACCCCTGGTCAAGGCGGCAACGGGGGAAGAGGTTACGGCCGAGGCCCTGGGCGGGGCCGATGTCCACTGCAGGAAATCGGGCGTTGCCGACCACATGGCGGACGATGATGAGCACGCGCTTCGAATTTGCCGAAACATCGTGGAAAATCTTGGCGTCAGGGAAACCGCACGGATGGATTCACGGGAGCCCCAGGACCCCGCCTACGATCCCCACGAGATCTACGGAATCCTTCCCGCCCACAGCCGCACGCCCTATGATGTGCGGGAGATCATCGCGCGGCTCGTGGATGAAAGCCGGTTTGCTCCTTTCAAAGAGCTTTACGGGGCGACTCTTGTGTGTGGATTCGCCAGGATCCACGGGTATCTGGTTGGTATTTTGGCAAACAACGGAGTCCTCTTTTCCGAAAGTGCCATGAAGGGTGCCCATTTTGTCGAGCTTTGCGGGCAGCGTGGGATTCCTCTCATCTTCCTGCAAAACATCACCGGCTTCATGGTCGGCCGACGCTACGAGGAGGGAGGCATCGCTAAGGACGGCGCCAAAATGGTGCAGGCCGTGGCAACCGTTCAGGTCCCCAAAATCACCGTCATCATCGGAGGGAGCTTCGGCGCCGGCAACTACGGAATGTGCGGTCGCGCCTACCAGCCCCGCTTTCTCTTCATCTGGCCAGGCGCCAGAATCTCCGTCATGGGAGGAGAGCAGGCCGCTGGAGTTCTCGCCACCGTCAAGCGGGATCAGCTTCAGGCCAAAGGGCGGGAACTCTCCGCCGAAGAAGAGATGAGCATCCGGGAACCGATCCTCCAAAAATACGAAACAGAAGGCAACCCGTACTACAGCTCCGCAAGGCTCTGGGATGACGGCATTATCGAGCCTGCTCAGACCCGGGACGTTCTAGGGTTAGCCCTGGCCACGACTCTGGGGGCTCCATTCGGGGCTCCAGGGTGGCCGGTCTTTCGGATGTAGAACCCGACTTTTCCGGATTGTTCCACCTAAGCAGGGCACGGATTCCCTTCCCCGTCCGCTGCGGTTCCTGCCGCCGCGAGCGGACACAACCAAAAAGAAAGCGCCTTCTCAGAATGGTGCTCCTCTTGCGGAACGCCGCCGAATGTTCCCGCCGGCGCCGGTTCAGAAGGCCGTTTCCAGGGCAGTCTCTTCTTCACCTCCCGATTCGTCGGCAAGCTGCTCCAGCACGCCCAGAAGAATCTTTGCTCGCAGGGCGTAGGGATCTTCGTCGTCGGGATCGAGCTCAACCGCAGCCACGAGATCCTGGACCGCAAGTTCCAGCTCACTGTGCTTCATGAGCAGCTCCGCACGCTCCAGCCGCGCCTGGATCAGGTTCTGGTTCAGAAAAATCGCCCGATCCAGCTCCAGCATGGCCCGGTAATCGTTATCCTCTTGAAGGAAGCAGAGACCGAGGCAGAGATGGAGCCATGAGTCCGTTGGTTCCATTACCACGAGGCCTTCGAAGATCGCCCGCGCTTTCGCGTAGTGCCCCTGTTTGTAAAAATTGTTTCCCAGCTCAGCCAAGGAGTAAACTTCCTCGTGGCTGATCTCCTCTAGCTCCGCAAGAGTAATATTCCCCATAAGGAACTGCTGGAGCCGCTCTTGCTCCGTCAGGCCGTCGAGAGGATCGAGAGGGAAACCCTCCTCATCCAGAAGCTCTTCCGTCGCCGTGTCAGCAAGGCTCGGCTGCGGCTTTTGAGAAAGCTGTTCCTGAGCCTGATGCATCCGCCGAGTCACGGAAAATTGCGAAATCGACATCAGCCCCGGTCGCGTATTAAGCCAGGCCTCCTTTGGGGGAGGTTGGATTCCGTAATGTGGCATTGCGGAACCGCTCTTGGGACGGGGGGGAAGGCTTCGGGATTTCGGAAACCTCTGTTGCGCTCGGGCCAAGCGTGGGTCGAGGTCAGGAGATTCTTTCCCTTCCGGTGGTACCGGATGGGATCCTTTTCTTGTGTCATCGGCCATTGGCATCTACCCTTCAAGAGAATCCAACCTCAAGGTTTTGGAGATCTTCTGAAACGAGCCATTCTAGAGTTCACGTTCCGGCTGAGTACCGCTTCAAGGCTACACGGACGAAGACTCTTTTGTCCAGCCTTTCATAAGGGGGACCAGGTCATCGGTGGTGGGCGAAGGCGACTCTTCCTTCGGCTGTTCCCGACCACCAATGGCTGGGCACGCAAAAGGCGGGGCGTCATGCCCCGCCTCCAAGGTATCTGGGAAGTGTCTGATAATCTCGGTCAATAGGTGCTGAGCGCTTCAATGGAGACATTGTAGGAGACGAAAACTTCATGAGCTCCGCTTGTGGCCGAGCCAATGTAGTCAGCGGCGGAACCGGCGAGCCCCGCACTTCCCCACCCGTTGGAGTCGGTCGCCTTGAGCGTTTCGCGCTGCGGCGTCGGGTTGAAGTCGAATTCGCCGTAGAGGCTGATCCCACCAAATGCTCCGCCGACGTCACCAAGGGTGCTGTTGCCCCAGTCATTGCTGTCTGAACCGAAGGCCCCGCGCCCTTCATGGCAATCAAACGCCGTACCTGTGGCCGATGCCTGGAAGTCCGTGTTCAGGGCCGGTCCCCGCTCGTCGAACGAGGGGGTGCCACCGGCACCAATCCAGTCATTGGAATCCCGAATCGGAATCTGTTTGTTCTCCCAAACCGTCTTGAACTCCTTGACGAGCTTTGTCTTGAACTCCGTGACAGTCGCGGTCTTAAAGCCGCGAATCGTCTTGGTTGGCACGTGAAGAGCCCGCGCCCCCACGCGACCCTTGCCCACTCGCGCCCCGGTTCGCCACGAGCCGCTACGGACCCGACCGGAAACACTCTCATGCTTGGTCAAGCGCCCTCGATAAGCTAGCTGCGCACCATTGCCGACAACGTCCAGAACATCGCCCTTGGACGTGCGTGCCGCATGGGCCCATCCATCAGACTTGATGCCAGAGCTTCGGGTTCGGCCCGTTCGTCCTGTTCCCCCTCGGCCATTGGACATCGTCACGTGCTTGCTTCCGTTGTAGATCTCAAGCTTACCCAAAAGACCGTTGGCGGCCAGTTTCCCGCGACCGTTATAGGCTTTCATCGTGATCCGTGTGCCATCCGGCAGCATAAAGGTCGTCGTGCCCTTGCGAAAATCGATATTCTGCTTTCCACCGCGGCCATTGGAGCTAGAGATGTGGGGGTCGCCCCACACCTTGATCTGCTTGCCGTTTGGCGCCGTGATGTAGGCTGTCGTTCCTTGCATCCGGACTTTGTAGCCACCAGGAGTCGTGACCGTGTTGCCCTTCTTCGACAGTCTGCCGGCATTCCTCATGTCGGGAACCCGGCGGGTTGTCGGCACGCGGATCTTCTTCTGGACTGCCACGCGAACCATGCGGGTCGTCACGACTGTTTTGGGAACGCGAACGGTCATCTTCGCCCGCGCCCGAACCCTGGAGCCGCAGCAATGAAGGGCCGATCGAATGGAGGCTTTGGCAAGTTTACCTTTGTTGACATCCGTGGCAACCTTGTCGAGTCCCGACGACAAGCTTGCCAGTTGCCACCCTTGTGAATCGGCGGGTCGCGATTGAATTTTCGACATACTCATTTCTCCCAAAACAGGTTTTTCAAGGATTTTCCCACTGTCAGCTCCCGGCATGCACAACGAACGGGCCTCGTGAACAGAGGAGAGCATCTCCACCTAAGCGCGATGCCTTCACCCCTTGGCCTTCAGCAGGGCTTTTGGAAACCTCGGCACCCCCAACTTTAGCACGTAATCACATGGGCGGGTATCCTGTCACCCACTGGCATAAAATTCGCTTCCAAAATCGGCGGGTCTCAAGGCTTCTTTCCTCTTATCGGCTGTTTTCCGATTTTGGTGCTTCGATTTTGTCACCGCATGGTGACCTGTTTTCTGAGAGTTCACTGCCAGTGACGAGGGCTGAGGCTTGACCGCCCGTTTGAGGGTTGCTAGCTTCGAACGCGAATTTTCACCATTTCCGCAGTGAAGACAAAGACAATCGGCGTGTGGAACCAAGCATCCGGTTGCAGGCAGAACGAGGCTCGAAATAATGGAGCAGGAACCCCTGAAGCTTATTCTTGAAGGTTCGATCGCTACCGTGACACTGAATCGGCCAGAAGTGCATAATGCGTTCGAACCTCGGCTGATCACCCTTCTTGCCGATGTCTTTGGAGAACTCTCCATGAGATCGGACGTTCGGGTTATCGTCCTTGGAGGAGAAGGGCGTTCTTTCTGTGCCGGTGCCGATTTGACCTGGATGCGGGAAATTGCCGGATATGGCCGGGAACGGAACTCAGAAGATGCTCGTTTGCTGGCGCGAATGTTTCGGATCATCGACCACTGCCCCAAACCCGTGGTCGGCCGAGTACATGGTGCCGCGATTGGAGGTGGAATGGGCCTCGTGGCAACTTGCGACATAGCGGTTGCATCCACCAGAGCTCGCTTTGCCTTTTCGGAGGTCCGCCTCGGTTTGGCCCCCGCGGTCATTTCCCCTTTTGTCTTTGCGAAGATCGGCGGGAGCCGATGCCGGGAGCTCTTCTTGACGGCGCGACGGTTTGGCCCTGACGAAGCGCTTTCCATGGGATTGGTCCATCGAGTGGTTCCCGAAACCGATATGGATGAGGCTATTTCGAAGGTCATCCAGGACCTGCTAGCCGGCGGCCCAGCCGCCCAGACCTCCTGTAAAGAGCTTCTCTACACGATATCCACAACCCACCCCGACGAAGTTGACGGGATTACGGCGGCAGCCATTGCCGAGCTCCGGGGCGGGGAAGAGGGGCAAGCCGGAATGTCGGCCTTCCTGAAACGAGAGCCAGCCCCGTGGACAAAGGGCCGGCCACAAAAGAAGGAGTCGCCTTGATGGGGACCCGCCTACGGAAAGTCCTGATCGCGAATCGAGGGGAGATCGCGATCCGCATCATTCGCGCCTGCCACCAACTCGGGATTGCCACGGTAGCTGTCTTTTCCGAACCGGATCGCGAGGCGCTCCACGTACGAGCCGCTGGAGAGGCCTACGCCCTGGGCGGCGTCACCGCCGCGGAAAGCTACCTGAATTCGGGGAAACTCCTTGAAATTGCCAGCCTCGCTGGGGCTGATGCCGTTCATCCGGGATACGGGTTCTTGTCCGAAAACCAGCAGTTTGCCAATGCCGTGGAGGAGCAAGGGCTCACCTTCATCGGTCCTCGGGCCGTGACCATCGGTCTCATGGGCGACAAATCGGCGGCCAAGGAGCTGATGCGGAAGGCCGGCGTCCCCATCATTCCAGGTTATTCCGGGGAGGATCAGGGGGATCAGACTCTTCGCGCGGAAGCCGAAAAGATCGGTTTGCCGCTCCTTGTCAAAGCGGCCCATGGTGGCGGTGGAAAGGGCATGAGAGTCGTTCGGAGCATGGCGGCTTTTCAAACAGCCCTCGAAGCCGCACGGAGGGAATCGGAGGCGGCATTCGGGAGCGGGCGCCTGCTCCTGGAAAAATACCTCGATCCCGTCCGCCATATCGAGATCCAGATCCTGGGGGACTCCCACGGAAACCAGGTCCACCTCCTGGAACGGGAATGCTCGATCCAAAGGCGCCACCAGAAACTTTTGGAGGAATCGCCCAGTCCTTCCGTCAGCGCCCAACTGCGAGCCGCCCTCGGCAAGGCCGCTCTAGCCTCCGCCCGGGCCGTGAACTACCGAAATGCGGGAACCGTGGAGTTCTTGCTTGATGCCCGGGGCCGCTTCTACTTCCTTGAAATGAACACCCGCCTCCAGGTGGAACATCCAGTCACCGAATGGGTGACCGGCATCGACCTGGTTCACGCTCAACTTCGGATTGCCGCCGGGGAGCCTTTGGCCATTGAGCAGAAGGATATCGCTCCACGAGGCCATGCTATCGAAGCCAGACTCTACGCGGAAGACCCGGCGAAGGGATTCGCTCCCCAAAGTGGCGTCGTCAAGGAGCTCCACGAACCTTCGGGGCCGGGCGTGAGGATCGACTCATGCCTGTACGCCGGTTGCGAGGTCTCCATGCACTACGACCCCATGTTGGCCAAGGTGATCGGCTGCGGCGCCACCCGCGCCGAAGCCATTGCCAAACTCGATTGGGCACTTTCAAATATGCTTCTCTGCGGCATCGCCACCAATATCCCCTACTTGCGGGAAGTCCTGGCGATGCCAGCCTTTCGGGAGGGCCAAACCGATACGAGATTTCTGGAGCGGCTTTTACCCAGTTGGGAGCCTCGGCTCCCACCCCTGGAAATCGCTTTGATCGCCGCCTATCACGGGGCAACCGCCGTGCGACCCCACGGGAGAAAGCACCCGTCGGTGGAGGTTTCTCCCTGGACGACCTTGACCCAATTTCGCCTGGGCGAAACTCCAGGTCTGAAAAATTAGCCAGCAGGAGATGCCAATTGAACCGGCGATTTTACTATCAAGGGGTCGAGCATGATGTTACCGCTCTCTCAAAAGGCGACCACCACCAAATCCAGGTCGATGGAACCCTTCTCGCCGCCACAGTGCAAAAAGGCGAGGGCAGCTCCATCCAAATTACCCTTAACGACGTAGTCTACACGGCACTTGTCAGTGTTGAGGCCGAGCATACGGACGTTTGTGTCGCTGGCCACCATTTCCGGTTCCTCCACCAGCCACCCCAGGTGCTCTCCGCCGCGGGCGGTTCCGCGGGCCGAACCGATGGCCTCGTCGTTTCTCCCATGACTGGAAGGATCGCGAAGCTCTCCCTATGTGAAGGAGATTCGGTGCAGAAGGGGGATGAGCTGCTCATCGTCGAGGCGATGAAAATGGAGTTTCCCGTCACGGCGCCACTGGCCGGGAAAATCTTGAAGATCCACCAAGCCCAGGGAGAGCAGGTGGAAATGGGGACTCCTCTCGTCGAGATCCAACAGGCCCAGAACTCCTAACGCCACCGATGGCGTCATACCGGGTCCACACTTCCGAAGGCGTGGTTTACCGGTACCCTTTCTTGCGTTGAGTTCCGCTCCCGTCGGGCGCCGTCCGGCGCCCGCCCATCGCCCCTCTTGCCGCTCTTTCCATCCACTGCCCCCAAAAATCCGGAGTTCCCATGACGGATCGTCACGAGGCGCCACCAAAACCCGCCTAGAGCGGGAAATCCCAGCGCTCTCCTTCCGCAAGGTGGTTCAAGAGACCTCCGCCGCCCAGTTTTCCCGGAAGCTTGAGGCCCTTTTGAACCGTTCCCTTCACAAGGACCAGGCGCCCCTTTTGGGGAAGTGATCCCTTGGTGAGGACCCAAACCTCCGAGGACCCGTCGTTCAGAAGGTAAGCTGTTCCCCCCACCACAAGCTTCATGATGTTGCCGTCCAACTGTTCTCCCACTCGCCCAAACACGTAGGCGCTGCTGCCAGCGGCTTGCCCCTCCACCTGAGTCTGGACCGTGCAGCGGGAAAGCATGGCCCAAGTTCCCGCCGCGCAGAGGATAAAAACGACCGCAACAAAGAAAAGTAGCTTTTTCATGATCCGCCCTCGCTAGGTGAAGTTTGCAGTTCGCGGGCGGCCTGGCGAGTAGCCCGCCACAGATCTTGCCCCGGTTCTCCCACGGTCAAACATTGGAGTTCCGCAAAGCGAATTCCCAGAACGTCTTGCCATACCTTGAGGCGCGGAGGACCCGGCGGCCTCTGGTTTTGGGAAAGCTCTACTGCTTGAACAAGCTCGAGCAGCCTTTGGTTTCGGGACGGAATCCGGCGGGCGGCAATGATGGCAGCCTTGGACAAAAGCTCTTGCAGGCCGGGTGTCGTGTGGAGTTTCCATAGGTGCCGAGTAAGCTCGGCACCGCAGTGAGGCCACGTTCGAAGAGGCAAGAATGCATCTCCCAGGATGCGGAGATCCGGCGAAGCCGGAGTCATCGTCACGGCTCCGGCGGCCAGGCTGGTCGCCAAGGCCGCGCTGGCTCCGGGGTTGGGGCCTTCGGGCAGGGCAATGATCGTTGCGCCGGAGTGAAAAAGCTCCGCGCTGGGGCTTGTCTGATGGAACGTTGCAGGCAGCGCCCCCTCCGCCGTGCCGAAGACCGCCGTGACGAAGTCCAGAGCGACTCCTCTCGCGCGAAAAACTTTCCGCGCCCCATGGCAGGCTGCCACGAAAGCCTTTGGAAGAGTTTCGCCAAAAAGGACGATACGAGGCATTGCCCCAGGGCCAAGAGAGAGCGCCTCGGGCCGTGAGAAGAGCTTCTCAGCTACCGCCACCGGGCCAGGAAAGGCCGCCTGACTTGCCGACACAGGGGCGTGGGTCGCCTCCGCGGCCGAGTCGGCCTCCTGGAGTAGAGCGTAGGGCGCCGGGAGAAGGATTCGCCGGTTTGCCGCTCCCATTTTCTTCAGGCGTTCATAGGTTTCCCATGAGGAAGTCGCGATGGCGGGACTCTCCTTGGCAAGGCTCCGCAGCATGAGGGTCCGATGCGGAAGATCGGCGTGGCCAAGGCCCAAAAGGATCCGCGACAACAGAACTTCGGAATCGACGTGGGACTCCTTTCCAAGCACGCCAGCGAAATCCGGCAGTGCGCCTCGCTCCAGGTAAAGCCGGCGATAGGTCTCCAAGAGGCTCCCGGCGCCCAACAGCACAAACCCCGGATGGCGAAGAGCGTTGGCCAGGACACCGGGACTTCCGTGGAGGCCAGGTCGGAGGAGGTAGAGGAGCCTGGTCTGCGGGGACTTTGCCAGCAAAGGCTGTAACCAGATGGGATCACGCAGCTCTGGTAGCGCTTCCTTGAACCGTGAATCCCGGACGTTTGCCAGCACCGTCACCTGGTAGTGCCGCGCCAGGTCGCGGCATAGCTCACGATCCGCCTCTAACAAGCGTCCTTCGTGTGGCGTCGGGACCACCACCAGCTTCCGCGGCTTTGCGTCAAGATAACTCAATGGGGGACCTATCAAATTGTCGTGTTTTTGCTTTAAAATTTTCTTCGCCGAAACGGTGGCACCGGCATCTTGCCGGTGTACCGCCCTCCGGGCTGCACGGAGCCGGGAAGGAGGCCTGCCCCAGCGGTGATGTTGTCAACCGGATCTGATAGGTCCCCTCAATGGACCTCCAACCCTTTTTTCAGGAACCCTCTCCCGGAACTCTCATTACGCTTCCACGGCGGCGTCCGATCCATCGACCCCACCGGCCTCCTCGGCGACCGATCCTATAACGTAATTGCGGGCCTCGGTCATGGTACCGGCCACGGTGCAGATTTCAGACGCCGCGCCAGGGCTTCCAGCCCTGGAACCCGGCGGAGGCTCTGCCTCCGGACCTCCGCTGGGAGCGCCGCTCCCAGACCCACGCCAGGGAGCC
>JAJRTK010000039.1 GCA_024278345.1 bacterium
GAGCTCCCCTGATTGATGACTTTGGGGGACCTATCAGATCCGGTTGACAACTTCACCGCTGGGGCGGGCCTCCTTCCCGGCTCCGTGCAGCCCGGAGGGCGCTACACCGGCAAGAGGCCGGTGCCACCGTTTCGGCGAAGAAAATAGTAAAGCAAAAACACGACAATATGATAGGTCCCGACTTTGGGCACCCACGCAAAGCGAGACAGTTTGTCGCCAATCCGGAAAATCCGGAGTTCCTGCATGCCACCGGCACCGGGGGAAATCACAACAGCCAGGGGGGGGGCCCTTTCCCCCACAGCCCTCGGCCTGGTGTTGGCAATTCTTGTGGGCGGGATCTGGATGGTTCCCGCGGGATCTCACGGTGGTGTCGCCTCTCCCAAGGGCGCGGCCCAAGTGAGTTCCACCCACGGTTGGCAGGCGACTCCAAGAATCCAGGCCTCCGGCACACGGCAAGCCGCGACGGGGGCAGCGACCTGGGCTGAGGAGCTCGTGACACACTCTCGTCAGGGGCGGAACAAGGAGCTTCTTCGGCAGATCGCGCGTGCTGGCGAAGAAGAGCGGGCCCTGGCTCTGGCCAATGAACTCTATATCCTGGCGGGAGATGCGGCACGGGCTTCGGGGGATCCGGACGGGGCCATCAGGTTTTACAGCCTGACCGCCAAGAGCGCTGGCCCCCTGGCACAACACGCACTTCTTCGGAAAGCGATTCTCCTGGGCGAAACGGGAAAAACAGACGAGGCCGAAGCATGTTTCCAGCTCCTTTTCGCCCCCAAAACAGCGAGACCGATTCGGGATGAGGCCCTGGGAGCCCTCTTCTCCTTGTATTTCAAGACCAAACGGTATCGCCGCGGTTCCCACGTCGCCAAGGATCTGCTTCGCCGTCCCGACTTCCGATCCCGCCGGACGACGCTCCGCCTATGGCTGGCCCGATCCCTTGCACGGGAAGGCAAATCCAAGGAGGCCGCCCGAGAATACGCCCACCTTTTCGCCGGAAGGCGCCTCACGAAGAGCAAAGCCATTGCGGTTCAAGAGCTTCGGGCACTGGAGAAAGCAATTCCCGCCTTGGCCAGACCCGTGAGATCCAAAACTCATCTGAAGCGGGGGAAGATCCTTTTGAGTGCCGGGTATTACGATGAGGCTGCCAACGAATTCCACCGGGCAATCAAAATGGCCCGGAGCGGCAAGACCGCGTCTGATGCTCGCTACCTCCTGGGACGGGTGGAGTATCGACGGGAAAACTATGCCAAGGCCGCCGAAATCTATATGGACGCCGCCAAGCGAGACAAAAAAATCGCCTTCCGTCAAAAATGCCTCAGTCAGGCAGCCCGTTGTTTCCAGCTCCTTGGCCGGTACATAGAGTCCCTCGACCTCTATCAAAAGATTGTGAAGCTCGATCCGAAATCGACGAGCACTGCTTGGGCCCGCTACGAACAAGCAGCCCATGCCGCCAGGTTGGGGAAGCTGAAGGAAGCCGGGAGGCTCTTCAACGGGCTCCAGGCAGACAGGAGACAAGAAAAGATCGCAACAGCCGCGGCGATGCAGGTCGCGCTCCTCAGGAAGCGGAAGAACGACGGCGCGGCGGCTATTTCGGCCCTCCGACACCTCTTGTCGATCTGGCCGGGAAACCGTTTTACGCCAGAGGCACTCCTGATCCTCGGGGAACTGCTTGTTGACCGCCCCGGGTCCAAAAACGAGGCCATCAAGACTTACCTCTTGGCCTTCCAGACCTTGTGGGGAACCTTCCACCAAAGACTCGCCCGCCACCGGCTCCAAAAACTGGGGATTGCGCCTTCGGGGAAGGGGGGCTTCCCCATCTGGAAACTGGTTCGGAGATGGCGTTTGGCAAACCGTGCGGCCTCTATCCTCTGCTGGCTTCCGCCGGTTTTTCTACCCGGATGCGACTCTTGGGAGAGGGGCTCCGCCCACCAAGCATCCCCGGATCTCGGGGGCCCGCTTGCCGCCAAGGGGCGGACGGCTCCCCAAGTTGGCTCTCTCCTTGAGGTTTACCAGATTTCCCCTGCGCCATTTTTCGTGAGTGCCGACGAGAAGCAAAAGTGGGTAGCAAAACAGGATAAAGCCTCCCCCGCCGGTTCACTGGCCAGAGCCCGATCGCTTTTGAAGCTTGGCCTCTGGGAAGAGGCGACCGAAGAACTGAAGGACTGCTACGGGGCCGACTTGCTGCCCACGCAAACCGCGGCCACTCTCACCAAGCTGTACGGGGAGCTGGGCCAACTCCATCAAGTGCTCCGCTGGGCGGAGAGACTGGCGGACGATCTGGCGGTAGAACAGCCCACGGCACTGGACAGCCCGGAGATCCAGGCCCTCCTCTATCCCTGGCCCCACCGTGAATGGGCCAAAAAAATGGCTTCTGAGATCGGCGTTGACCCCCTGCTGGTGGCGGCCATCGCGCGGCGGGAAAGCCGCTTCAATCCCCTGGCCCAATCCCTGGCCGGTGCGCGGGGACTCATGCAGATTGTCCCCGTCACCTTCCAGCAGCTGAAAACAAGGCTTCGACGACCGGAACTGACGCTGGAAGACCTCTTTGACGAGCGGACTTCTCTGGAGCTGTCGATCCATTACCTTCGGGAGCTGGGAGACCGGTTCGAGGGGCGGCCCGAAGTCGTTCTTGCGGCTTATAACGCGGGACCTGCCAATGCCCGGCGCTGGCTCAGCCAGTGCTCGTGCGAGGATCCACTGGATTTCATCGCCACGATTTCCTTTAAGGAAACTCGGAATTACGTTCGGTTCGTTTTGGACAACTGGTGGGCCTATAACGATCTCTATGGGACTCCAGGTGCGCTGCCCAAGAGGATGCTCAGACGGCGGAAAATGAATGGCAATGACAGAAAATAGGTGAAATGCCCTCACCCCGGGGAGTTCTTGACCAGGAAGAGTTTCGCGACGATACTAGCTGCTGCTCCGGTTGTGCTGCACCAGTTCGAATTAGAGTTTCTCTTCTGGTCGCGCTAAAAGAGCGTGACCGAGGAAGACGTCATGAGCAGACGAACACGACGAGCGAATTTCCAGCCCACAGGAGAAGATGGCCATCGTACGGCAGCACCTCCTCGAAGGGGTTCCAGTGTCGAAGGTGTGCGAAGAGCATCGTATTCGGCCCACGCAGTTTTATCAGTGGCAGAAGCAACTCTTCGAGCGGGGGCCAGGAGTTTTTGAGAAGCGGCCTGGTGCTCGCGAGAAGCAGTTGGAACGAGAAGTCGAGCGGCTTCGGGTGCGCCTTGCTGGCAAGGACGAAGTCATCGCCGGGGTCAGCGCGGAGTTCGTCAAATAAAAAAAAGAACTTGGGGAGCCCTGAAGGGCGTGTGGGTTCCCCATGACACCCGCTATAGCATCGTGGATTTCGGGACCTATCAGATCCGGTTGACAACATCACCGCTGGGGCGGGCCTCCTTCCCGGCTCCGTGCAGCCCGGAGGGCGCTACACCGGCAAGATGCCGGTGCCACCGTTTCGGCGAAGAAAATTGTAAAGCAAAAACACGA
>JAJRTK010000040.1 GCA_024278345.1 bacterium
GCCGAATGTCCGCCCCGTGATCTCCGCCGCGTCGGCCGAGGCCAGGAATAGCGCCACCGGAGAGATCTGCTCCGGCTTCATTTCCTCGGGAACCATGGCGATATCTTCCGTCATGCGGGTTTTCGCCATGGGGGCCATGGCATTGACCGTGATCCCAAACCGACCAAGCTCTTGCGACGCCACCAGCGTCAACCCAAAAATTCCCGCCTTGGCCGCTCCATAGTTCGCCTGGCCAAAGTTTCCCTTCAGCCCCGCATAAGAGGTCGTGTTAATGATGCGACCGCCGGAACCTTGTTCCTTCATGCGCGACGCAGCGGCCTGCATACAAAGGAAGGTTCCCTTGAGATGCACCGCAATGACCAGATCCCACATCTCCTCAGTCATTTTCAGCATCGTCTTGTCCCGGAGGATTCCGGCGTTGTTCACCAGAACGTCGATGCATCCAAAGGCATCCACCGCCGTTTGGACGATTCCCCGTGCCCCCCCAGAGTCGGCCACCGAGTCGTAATTAGCTACAGCCTGGCCTCCGGCCGATACAATCTCGTCAACCACCGTGTCCGCCATGGAGCGCGTGCCCCCCGATCCGTCTCGGGCACTCCCAAGATCGTTCACCACGACCTTTGCCCCCTCCGCCGCGAATGCCAGTGCATGACAGCGACCGATCCCTCCGCCAGCACCGGTGATAACGACAACTTTGCCATCGAAAAGTCCCATGGTTCACCTCACAGGATTACGGGATTTCAATCGAGCCCCCAGCTTGGCCACAACGAATCGTGACCGCGGAATAGAATCCAGAATCCGCCGGTAAAGCGCCTGAAGACCGGAAAGCTCGCTCCAAAACCTTCGAAGGAGCGACTATAACCCAACTTCGTGGAATGGAGAAAACCAGGGCCTCGGTCATGGTACCGGCCACCCGAAAAAAGCGCGCAGCGCACAAAGATGTGGGTCCAGGGAGCTGGCTCCCTGGCGTGGGTCTGGGAGCGTCGCTCCCAGCGGAGGTACGGAGGCAGAGCCTCCGCCGGGTTCCAGGGCTGGAAGCCCTGGGGCGGCGTCTGAAATCTGCACCGTGGCCGGTACCATGACCGAGGCCAAAACCAGCTCATCTTTTTCCACAAAGAGGAGTTTCTAGTAACATTGCTGTTCATCTTTTTTATGGTTGGGGTCCGCTCGCATCGCGTGCGGGCCCGCACGCGCTACTCGCCCCCGTTCCCCGCTTTCCCAAGTTTTTCCCAAAGAGATTGAAAATCCCCAAATAAACCTCTTTCGCCATTCGCTCGTAAGGATACCTCTATGCGCCGCAAATTCTTTCTTTTAGGCAGATTTCTTCTGGTCGTTCTGGCTCTGCTGGTGGCGAACCGCCTGGAACAGCGGGTGATCTCGACGCTTATACCCGGCCTTGGGGTTTCGGTGCCCATCACCGATCCGTCCCAAGCCTTGCTTGCCGCCAACTCCCTGGAAGCGGCTTCTGACGATGGGGATGCTGAATCTCTTTTGACAGCGTTGCAGGAGAGCGTCCGGGTCCTTGCGCGGCGGCCAGATTCCATGCTGAGATTCGGCCCCGAACGGGTGTCGGCCCGGTCCGTGGTCCATCAGCTCCGGGAGGTTGCGGGGCTCGTGGAATCGGGTCTGACCGGCCCCGATTTGATGAGAGCTCTTCTTGGGCGGTACCGTCTTTACAGGAGCGCGGCTGGAACAGGGAGAGTCCTTTTCACCGGCTATTATGAAGCTTCCCTCAAGGGTAGCCTGGTTCGAGGAGGCCGCTACAAAACGCCGCTCTACCGGCTGCCTGACGATTTAGTCAAGGTCGATCTTGGCCGTTTTCGGGCCGATCTCCAAGAAGAGAAAATCGTGGGCCGCCTTGAAGAGGGGCGGCTGGTTCCCTATCCAGACCGCGCCGCCATCGTTTCCGGTGCCCTGGAGGGCAAGGGGCTGGAGCTGGTTTGGGTCGATGATCCGGTGGAGGCGTTTTTCCTGCAGATCCAGGGGTCCGGGCGGGTGGCTCTTCCCGAGGGGAGGAGCATGCGCGTTCACTATGCCGGGTCCAACGGCTGGCCCTACCGTTCCATCGGGAGGCTGCTCATCGAGGAGGGTAAGATCTCAAGGAAAAAGATGTCGCTCCAGGCGCTTCGCGCCTATCTCCGGGAGCATCCCGAGGAGCGTGACCGAATCTTCAACACCAATCCCAGTTATGTTTTCTTCGAGTCAAGAAAAGACGGACCTATAGGGAGCAGCGGCGCTGTTGTGACCGCCGGCCGGTCCATCGCGACGGATTCTCGTTTGTTTCCCGTGGCTGCTCTGGCCTTTCTTCGAGCGAAGCGGCCGGTGGTCGATGAAAAGGGAGAGCGGATAGGAACAGAGACCATGGAGCGGATCGTTTTCAACCAGGATACGGGTGGCGCCATACGAGGCGCTGGGAGAGTCGATCTATTTTGTGGGGTCGGCCCGGCGGCGGAGGCTTTGGCGGGGCAGCTCAAGGATCGGGGCACGCTTTACTTCTTTTCTCCCTCGCCCGCAGAATAGGCTGGCCCGGCTTCCTGGATGTGTAGGGTTCGTGCGGTTCCATTGACGGTGCCAGTGGGGGGATGGATGCGACCAGCGTGCAGCGGAGGCGAGCGATGGGAGCGGAACGCAACCCAAAAAAGAGGGATCGGCATGGAGGCTCTTGCCTGTGATGTTCGGGGATCGTGCGTCGATGTTGGATGTTCCGGAGGCTGAAGGGGGGGGAAGGAGGTTGGGATGGAATCGGTTTGCTCGTTGAAGGATCTGGAAACCCTTGGGTTTTTGGAGGTTCAGGGACGGTTGGCCCACTGTTGCCGTTCGCGGGCGGGAAAGGAGCTTGCGTTGGAGCTACAGCCCACGGCCGATCTGAAGGAGTTGGAGGCTCGACGGGCCTTGCATCGGCAGGGCCGGCGGTTGGTGGAGGGGAACGGGCAGCCGGATTTGATGGCTCCGGACATTCGAGAGGTTCTGAGGCGTGTGGAGGCTGGGGTTCAGGTCTTGACTCCCCGGGAGCTTTTGGAGGTGGGATCGTTTGTGGCTGCGGCGCGGGAGGCGGCTCGGCTAGCCGACTATTGTGGCAGAGAGCGTGACCCGGAGCTTCTGGATCGTCTGGAATCGTTGGTGGATCACACGTCGCTTCTCAAGTCGATTCAGCGGGCTCTTTCTTTGGATGGCACGGTTCGAGATGGCGCATCGACCCTGCTTTCCCGGCTTCGGCGGACGCTGGCTCGCTCGAAGCAAGAGGTGCGAACCGAGCTTCTTTCTTTTGCCAGGAGCTGTGGTGATGCTGTCTGGGACGAAGTTGTGACGGAGAGATCGGGGCGGTTCGTGATTCCTGTAAAATCGGACCACCGGGGGCGCGTGGCAGGGATCGTACACGATTTTTCAGCGAGCCGGCAGACGGCATTTGTGGAGCCAGCTCCCTTCGTGCATCGGAACAACCACATCCAGGAGACCGCGGCCAGGGAGCGGGAAGAGGTTGTTCGCATTCTCCGGGACCTCAGCCGGCAGGTCGCAGGGGCGGCGGGGGAGCTCGGGTCGAATCGACGGATCCTGGCGGAGCTCGATCTCTTGTTTGCGGCGGTGTCGTTCGGGTTGCGCCAGGATGCCGTCCTCTGCCCACTGGGCGATTCCGATCTGGAGCTTTTCGATGCGCGGCACCCTTTGCTGGTGCCCGCTGAATGCGTGCCTATCGACATCAGGAGTCATCGCGAGGCTCGTTTGCTGCTCATTTCCGGTCCCAATGGCGGCGGGAAGACAGTGGCCCTCAAGTGTTTGGGAATTTTGGTGTTGATGCACCAGAGTGGGCTTGCCATTCCCGTTTCACCGGCAAGCCGCTTGCCGGTTTGGCAACGGGTTGTTGCTGACATTGGCGATCCGCAGAACTTGGGGCATGATAGTACCTACACAGGCCATCTTCGCCTCCAAAAGAAGCTCTTGGATGTTGCCGGAGATGGATGGCTGGCCCTTCTTGATGAAGTGGGTGCTGGCACGGATCCGGAGGAAGGAGCGGCCTTGGCGGCCGTTGTTTTGGAACGTCTGGCGGCGCGGGGGGTGCGGATTGTGGCAACGACGCATCTCCTGGGGATCAAGGCTTTCGCCCACGAGGCGCCCTGGGCCGTTCTCGCTGCCACGGAGCTTTCCCCGGAGACACATCAGCCGACCTTCAAGCTTGTCTATGGGGTTCCGGGGCGGTCCAGCGCTCTGCAACTCGCGGAGAACTTGAGTTTTCCGGTCGATCTTCTCCACGCGGCCAGAAGCCGGCTCCAGGTGGGGCAAGTGGAGTTTGAAAAGCTCGTCGTGGAGCTGGAACGCGCACGGAAGAGACTGGATCTTGCGGCGTCCGCGGCGGAGCTGGAAAAACGGGAGGCCCGGGAGCTTCGAAAGCAGTTCGAGCTCAAGAAGGGGCGGGGTTTCGCCGCCGGGATGCGGGAGTTTCGACGGAAGAGTGCCGGGCTATTCAACGAGATACAGGAATTGCTGCACCGCCCGCGTCAACCTCCCGGGCGCGGGGAATTACGCAGGATGGAGGGCCGCATTTCCGCTCTGGCCGCGGAGGCCGCGGCGGCAGCGAAGGCTCCGGTGCCGAAGGCCTCTTCCGGCCCGGCGCCGCAGTTGCTGTCCGGGAAGATCTGTGTGGGGGATTCCGTTCTTGTGCTCTCGTTGGAAATTAGGGGAAACGTGTTGGCCCTCAACGAAAAGCGGAAAACCGTCACCGTCCAGGGTCCCAGTTTTTCCCTGACTCTTCCCATCAAGGACGTTCGGAAGATTCTTTCGGAGGTTGCGGAAGAGCATGGGGGCCGGAAGATGGGAGTCGAACTGCAGGTGGCGGAGAAAGATCTGCCCATGCAGATCGATCTCCGGGGCTTCCGTGTGGAGGAGGGAGTTGAGGCGTCGGAACGGTATCTGAGCGACGCGGTGCTTGCGGGGTTCCCCAGTATCCGCATTATCCACGGAATGGGTACCGGTCGCCTCCGGAAGGCGATCCACGGTCTCCTGGATGGGCATCCTCTTGTAGGGGGTTTTCGGGATGGAGGCGAAACCGAGGGGGGCCTTGGGGCCACGGTCGTTCTGTTAGGGGATTGAACGTCCGGAGGCGGCGGGCGCCTTCTTTTCCCCCGCCAGGGTTTCGTGTCCAATGAGGCCCAGTGCCTCGAGGGGCCAGAAGCGGTAGACGACTTTACCGACGATGTACAACTCCGGGACGAAGGCCCAATGGCGGGAGTCTTCGCTCGCCATCCGATTGTCGCCCAAAACGAAATAGTAGCCAACTGGAACCGTCACGGCCGTGAAATTGTCTGTTCCCCGCCTGGATCGGTCAAGGAATTTCTCGGGAATCTGGTGGCCGTTGAGAAAGAGCTTGCCTTCTCTGAGAGATACCCGATCACCGGGAACTCCGATGATCCGTTTGACCAACGTTTTGAGTGGCGCTGGCGGGTACCAGAACACGACCACGTCTCCTCGTTGGGGAAGCCCGAAGCGATAGGCGAAGCGGCTGACGAAAATCCGCTCTCCATCGCGGAGCAGTGGTTCCATGGAGACGCCCTGGACCTCGAAAGATTGGAAGCCGAAGGCCGTGAAGAAATAAAAAAAGACCGCCGCATAGGAAAGATGGCGGATCCAGCCAAGGAGTTCTCGTTTCCAGGGCCTGCGCTTCGGGATTTCCACTGGCGGTCTCATTGGCTGGGGTCTCGGTTGTCCGGCGGGTCCAAATGGCTGTTGGACTTGCGCGTCGTCGGAGAATCCGGGTTTGCTGCCTGTTCCGGCGCTTCGCCACCGGTGGAGTTGCCAATCTTCTTCAGAAGTTGTCGCAGCCCCGCTTCGAGCCGCAATAGCCGCAAAGCCAGGGCATCTTGATCGACTCGTATCTGGAGAGCGGTTGCTTGAACCAAGAGAGGTTGTTCTTTTCTAAGGATCTTGAGAGTCAAGGTGCCTTCGAGCTTCGGCTGCCAGGTTTCCTCTTCGAGCTGACTAATATCTTCCAGGATCTTACCGTTGATCTCAAGGAGAATGTCGCCTTCTTTCAGGCCCAACCACCCAGCCAAGGGAGGGGATATCACTTTTTCCACGATGACGCCTCTCTCTTGGCCGGCTTTCGGACGCCTGTTTGCCAGGAGAAGACCCGCCCACCGGGTCTTTGCCACCTTTGGCCACGTCCGTGAGGGGCGTTCTCCCAACGTCACGGAGATTTCTTGTTGTGCTCCGTCTCGAAGGATGAGCATTGGGAGGGTTTGCCCGATACCTCTTGTCCAAAGGTGATGGACCAGCCCAGAGAGAGTGGTGACTTTCTGGCCGTCCACGGCGACGATGCGATCCCCAGCAGCCAGTCCAGCCGCTTTGGCCGGACTGTCAGGATGCACACCCGAGATATAGAGAGAACCGATGTTTTCCACGGCGGGGTTGGCTCCCAGATCGAGCTCCAGAGTGGGGCCTTCGAGCTGGACTCCCAAGTAGGGCCGGCGCACGTTTCCAGAATTTCGAAGCATTTCGGTCACCAGTTCCCGAGCGCGGAAAGCGGGGATTGCGACGCGGCTTATTCGTTCGGTCCCCTCTTCCATGAAGTGGGGAGCGTAGAGGCCCACCAGCCGCCCCTCGAGATCGAACAAGGCTGCCCCGCTTCTGGAAAGAGCCCCCAAAGGGGAGAAGCGGACGAAGTCCTCGAGCCTTCCTGTAACGGCCCGACGGGCAACTCCATTGAGCAGGCCAAGGGAAAGCGTGGTGAAGGAGACCCCTTCCCGGCTGATCAAGACCAGGAACGTGCCGGTCTCGGGCTTATTCGAGAACTCGGGAACTCGCCAGACATGTTTCCCCGTGTCACGGAAGAGGGCCATGCCAGACAGCTCATCGACTCCCGCCAGTTCGAGCTCCACCGTCTCCTTACCCAAAACGATGCGGTAATCCGACCCATCGACGGCGACTTTCGCCGGTGCAACCAGCAGACCCTGTTCATCGACCACCACCGCCGTGCCTACGCGGTAGCGGCACTCCTGGTGGTGGGAAGAGGAAGGGCGATGGCGGTGGACGACAAGCGGAAACACGCTGTCCGCTGAAATCCGGACCACCGAGGGTATTGCTCCTTCGAGGTCGAGGCCGGAGCCGGCTTGGGAAAGTGACGGGAGCAGAGAGAGGAACGTCAAGGCGATAGCGAAAGCCGGTATCACCACGCGGAACGGGACGGCATCGGTCATCGTTTGGGCCGTGTCTCGCTGCCATCGACATCGGTCACCTGATCTTTGTGCGCTTCGCGGTTTCCCTTTCCTTCTCCTGTTTTGTCCTGTCTTAACACTCATGGAGACCCATCGAACCACCCCAGAAGCATGAAAGGCTGGACGCTGCGGACACCGATGTTTTCCCCACCCCCAATCTTTTCGCATGGAGGCCTTCCGGCCTTTCTCCGGCCTTTGGCATGGAGGCCTTCCGGTCTCCATGCTGGCGTGTACTTTCGCGGCAAGACAGATGTCTGCTTTGCGTTTACTTTCATGGTAAGTGGAGACCCCACATTCTGGACGTGCTCTTCTTTTAGGGCGGGGTTGTCGGCAAACCCTTTGTTTTCTACGTGTTGCGTTCCGCTCACATCGGCGGCAGTCCGTCCGCCGCTGTTCGCCATCATCGCCGCTCTCACTCTCCACTGCCCTAAGGCCGAAGCAC
>JAJRTK010000002.1 GCA_024278345.1 bacterium
ATTGTCGTGTTTTTGCTTTACAATTTTCTTCGCCGAAACGGTGGCACCGGCATCTTGCCGGTGTAGCGCCCTCCGGGCTGCACGGAGCCGGGAAGGAAGCCCGCCCCAGCGGTGAAGTTGTCAACCGGATCTGATAGGTCCCAAGCCCTGCCAGGGGCCGGATGCCGAGCAGAGCGAGACGCGGCCCACAGGGCCGCAGCCGGAGTCCCCGAACGACCGCCGAGTAACGCGAGGCGTTACCCTTCGAGTCACGCAAACGTGACCCGCCGAGCGGAGCGCGGCGTTGTCCGAGGCCAAGTTTTTTCCCCGGCGACCATTGTCCCGCTTTGCGTGGATACCCGGAAGAGGGTATCCACCTAAGCCGGGACACGCAACAAAACCCAAAAAAGACGCGGAGCGTACAAAAACGTGGGCTGGGCTCCCGTTGCCCTTCGTTGCAACGGGAAGATGAGCTCGCTCCCTGGTGGGTGCAGGGTGAAGCCCTGCCAGGGGATGGAATCCCCGGACGACCTACGGGTAACGCGCGGCGTGACCCGCCAAGCGACAGCGAGGCGTTGCCCGAACGCTTTCGATTCCACAGTCCCGGGAATGTCCCGCCTTGCGTGGATACCCCTGGAAGACATGTCAGTTCAATATTCGGGTTACAGTACGGAGCGGTAAATCTTCATGATTTCCTCATAGTACGCCTCTGAAGTAAATTGGGAGGCCGCTTTCTCATAGCCCGTTCGTCCCATCTCCAGTGCCTTCGTGGGGTGGTTTTTCATCCATGTAATCCGGTTGCGGAGGGCCGCCGCATCCTCTGGAGCGACCAGAAATCCATCGCTCCCATCATCCAAGACTTCCGGGATTCCGCCAATACGGCTCGCAATGACCGGTCGTCCGAATTGGAATGCTTCAAGGACGGCAAGCCCAAAAGTTTCGTAACAGATGGAAGGAAGAACGACGCATCGGCATCCCCGAATGAGTTCGGCCAGTTCCCGATCCTGTCGAAAACCCAAGAGCGTCACGTGGTCGAGTTTTCGCCTTTCGATTTCCCTTGTCAGTGCCTGGCGGTCGTTTCCGTCGCCAACGATCAACAGTTGACACTCCGTCAATGGCTCAATGGCATCGAGCAGCGTAAAGACTCCTTTGTATCGCTCAAGCCGGCCTACATAAAGGAAATACTCGCCCACAGCCTGGCTGGGAGGTTCTGATGGCATGTCCACGAAGTTGTGGATGGTGGAGATTTTATGCTCAGGAACGCCATAAGAAATCATCTTTTTTCGCACAAAATCGCTGACAGCGATAAAGTGGTCGATAGAATCAAGGGACCCCAGAAAGCGGGAAATATAAGATTCTGCCACACTCAAGCATGTTCTCAGGAAAGAATTCCTGTTGCACCTTCGTGGTAAAGCACGCCAAAATGCATGACCCTGGCATGCTTCACAGTTTTGACCGTTGGATCGCAAACCATAGACAGGACAGATCAGCTTGTATTCATGCAGCGTCTGGACAATAGGTATGCCAGCTTTCTTCATCCTCGGGAGAATCGATGCCGTCAGCCTTCCGTAATAGATATGCAAGTGTCCCAGCTTTGGATTCTGGTCACGAATCAAGCGGTCAATAGCCAGCGCCGCCCGCCGAGAATAGAGATAACGGATAGGGTCCATTGGCCTCGGGCGTTCGAAATTCGCGCCCTTGGGAAAGTAAGCAGACCACTTCGTCGCTGTCGCCCCCTCGCTCGCCGCTGTGAATGGAATTACCTCGTGACCGTGTTTTCTAAGAATACTAATCGTGTCAAAGAAAACGCGGTCCGAGCCTCCCCTCAACCGATAGTCCTGGGAAATCTGGAGTATCTTGAGTTTCATGGAATCCCGTGTTGCATGTGATTACCAGCCCGCCCAGGCCCAGAATAGCAGGCCATCCCCTGTCCCGCCTGGCGGGTGCCACAAGATCAGATGCAGAGGACGATTGTCTTTGTGCAAGTTTGGTTCCGCTGGCGTTGGCGGCAATTCGCCAGCCGCCACTCGCTATTCACGGCCCGTCAATCGGACCGGGTATCCACGCAAGGCGGGACAAAACGAGAAACAAAGAGACAGGCGCGAAGCGCCCCACCACGTGGGTCCAGGGAGCGAGCTCCCTGGTGGGTGCAGGGCGACGCCCTGCCAGGGGACGGGGGACGGAGTCCCCGAACGACCGCCGAGCAACGCGAGGCGTTGGTACGACGCAAGATAATACCGAATTGTCCCGCCTTACGCGGATACCCATCGGACCCAATGCCCGCAAGGCCCCTTACGATCCACTTTTGCGTGGATACTCAGGAACGGCGCTCCGGGGCGACGGCACGATGGATGATTCAACAAGGAGCCTACCGCGGAGGAACCCATCCCCGGAAAACGGCGGCAGGTTTAGGGCGCGAAACGGTACGGCCCCCGACATGTGCGGTCTTTCGCGACCCGATATAAGGCTGATTATCGAGTACTCCCGCCCATCAGCAGCAACAGGCTCTTGTGTATTTGCACCCCGTCTGGCCGGCAGCTTGTATGTTGTGGTAACGCTGACGGGTCGCCGAGGGTGTAAGAGAACCGCCAGCGGGGCAACATCGATGGGTGCATATATAAGGCTGCCAAGCAGAGACACGCCCGATTGTGGATCAACCACAAGAAGTCCCCGACTGTCAACAGCCGGAACAAGAAATGACCGTGTCCCGGCCTTGATTGCTAGGGGTATCCACTTACCATGAAAGTACATGGTTAAATCCATCTTCGACGGCGTGGTTATGGCGCTCTGCGCCATTCACTTTCATCTTCCGGGGTGTGGTCACCGGGGTCATGCTCGTTATGGCGGGACAAAGCCGATGGTATCAAGGGTAGGTTGCCTCCTGCCGCGACGCAATGGAAGCTGGTCGATTTTCGAGAGCAAAGTCTCAAAAAAGTCGGGAAACGAGTGTTGGAAAAAGCGAGAGGCTGGGGTTGTGCCATCGGATGCGCGACAGTTCAAAGTGATGAATCACCGTTTGTCCCGCCTTACCTGGATGGCCCCTGTTGGCCTTCGTTATGTCGTGCGCTGCCTATTCCAAGTTGCTTATCCCGGAGGACGGTTCTTGAGATCGGTATCAGTGATTTCTTCCGGCCCCAAGGGAGTTGCGCGGTGCCATTGTTGTCGCACTGAGGGAGAGATGGTTTGCCGGTTCGCTGGGCGAAAGGCTGGTCGGAGGGAGATTCCGGGGGCATGAAGAACGGGGCAAGGGCGATGAAAGGCGAGTGGCGGCGGACGGATTGCCGCCGCCGCGAGCGGAAGTCAACTCAAAGAGAAAAAGTGTCTTCTCCTCAGTGCGGCGTTTAGGTGTGGCACGACTAAAGATTGCGGGGCCTGCTGCCTTCTTTCCCTTTGTTGGCGGTGCCAAGGGGCACGTCGGCCAATGACCCGTATCGTGGTAATATCAAGGATCTGTGTCGGATCTGGTCGATTCGCTTGATGAGCGCAGGCCTGGCGGTGGACCAAGGGGTTCGCTTCCCGATGGCGCTTCTTGTACGGGAGAGGACTCGTGGTCGCTCAGTTGAACCGAAGTTATGTTAAAGCCCGTCCGGGCAAGGCTATTTCTCGTTTGCTTAGCTACGCGCTTTTTGAGGGGCGTCCGCTCACGACTCGAGGTCGCTGGATCAATCCGTTCGTCTTTGGGTTATTTGAAATCGAAAGGCGGTTGCCTCAGCTCAGAAAGGTCGTTCAGCCGATTTTTATCATTGGCGCGGGGAGAAGCGGCACGACGGTTCTGGGGCTTCTCTTGTCGATGCATCGCGACGTAGGGTTCCTCAATGAGCCAAAGGCCATGTGGCATGCCATCCATCCAGGTGGGGATGTGATCGGTAACTACTGCAAGGAGCGCGGTCGCCATCGATTCGATTCCTCGGACGTGACCGAAGAGGTTCGACGGAATGCGCATCGGCTGTATGGCGCCTACCTTTTTGCCACGAGGTCCAAGCGTGTGTTGGACAAAAGCCCCGAACTTGTGTTTCGCGTACCTTTTGTTCGAGAGATTTTTCCGGACGCGAAGTTTCTCTTCTTGACTCGGAATGGCTGGGATACTTGTCATTCCATTGTGGGATGGTCCAAGCGTAAGGGAGTCGATGTCGATGGAGAGCGTCACGATTGGTGGGGAGTTGATAGGCAAAAGTGGCACTTGATGGTGGAGGAACTGGTGAAGCCGGATCCTGGGTTTCAAGCTATCTGGCCGGAGATCGAGCGCTTCACGGATCACCAGAAGATGTCTCTCGTCGAATGGATCGTGACGATGCGCGAAGGCCTGAAGCAGCGGGATCGCTATCCGAAGGACGTCCTTTTGCTCCGCTACGAAGACTTGTTGTCAAGTCCAAGGAGGAAGCTTGACGAATTGCTGGAGTTTTTGGGTCTTTCTCCAGATGATTGCTTTTTTCGTTATTCGCAAGAGACGATTTCGCCGCCTCGCGCTCATCCTCGAATCTCTGTTCCACCGATTCTATTGGATTTATTCAATAGAACCATGTTCGACCTAGGATACAGTTGATCCGGAAATTTCATCAAAAACCTACTGCGACGTCTGCTCCATCGGCGTCGCCTTCGGGTGTTCTCGCTAGCGGTCGGCCCCCACCGGCGTTTTCGTCGGTCGGAGATCCGGAGGCGCAGTACAAGATTACGTCTCCGAACGCGAGAGTTGGCTCTGCCGCCCACTGATGGACGAGGCCGGCGCGGTCATGGTCATCGGGCGAAGCGGGGACTCTGTTGCCAAGTGCGGGCTTCCGTGGTACCAATGAACCCTCTTTATTCGCTGAGGTCATTTTTCGTGTGCTTTGGCCTTGAATGGGGGCTATCCGAGCGCTGGCCCCAGAGTTGGAATCGGATGTCGTTTGGACGGAGAATTGCCTGTTGCGTACTCAAGGTGGCCAAGATCAATTCAAAGCCCAACACAATGAGCTGGATATCGTTCAGATGGTCCGCCGCCTCTGGGTGTACCGTCGATCAATCACCGCAGTGACGGTACTCAGCGTTGTTCTCAGCGCTTGGTTGGTGTTCATGCTCCCAAGAAGCTATCGGGCTGAAGCCACGTTGCTTATCGTGCCGGCGAAGTTGGGGAGTGAGCGGATCGCCCGCCTGGATAAGTCCACAGTCCAGAGCTACGTGACCATCGCGCAGAACAAGGAGCTTATTCTCGAGATCTTCCAGGATATCAAGGCAGAATTGGCTCCGTGGATTACGGAGTACGAGCAACTTCTGCAAGTGATCTTGGTGGAACACGTCCGCGACACGAACCTCATACGCCTTGCTGTCGTGCTGGGAGATTCGTCACTTGCTGCAAAGATCGCGAATCGCCTTGCCCAAAAGTGCGTCGATCTGTCACGGCGGCTGACGAGCTATCAAGCGTCGGATTCCAAGGAGTTCCTCGAAACCCAAGTTGAGGAATCTTTGCGGCAGCTTGAGGAGGCCAGAGCCGTTTTGGTCGCTTTTGAACGGGAAGCCAGGCTTCCGATTCTCCAAAGAAAGCTACAGATTCAACTTGATCTAAAGGCGAAACTCGAGCAGCTATCGGTCCAGAAGGAACGTGAGCTTCTTGGTCAGACATCTCGCCTGAAGGAGCTTCAGGTTCAACTGGCAGGCCAGAGCAAAACTCTTCGGCTTTCGCGTGCGATTGTCGAGAACCCTGCTTTTGAGCAATTGCTAGCCAATGCAACGGGGGTTGATCCATCTGCATTGATTGGCCTTACGATGGAGGCTGAAGTTGTCAACTCTGTGCATGATGTCGTCGAAAAGGACTTCGTCAGGACGACAGTGAACGTCGTAAACCTCAAGGCCAACTACGAGAAGTTAATAGCCCAGTTGAAGCAGGTGGAAGATAATCTTGAGACGTTGGTGCAGCAATCGATAGAAAGAGAGAATGAACATGCTCGCTTGAAGCAGAATCTCGCACTTGCCATGGAGACTCATCGCACGATGAATCGGGAGTACCAGCAAGCGAAGCTTCTTGTCATGGGACGCTCCGAGGAACTTCGGCTGGTTGAGCGGGCTGTTCCCTCGATGAAGCCAGTTGCCCCCAAACGCAAGCTCATTGTGGGATTTGCTGCGTTGGGAGGTTTTTTCTTCTCGCTCTGTGCTGCGCTGGTTTTCGATTTGATTCGGCAGGTCGATTGATTGGCCAATTCGCCGCGTTTTTCCCTTTGTGCTTCCTGTTTTGAACATTTCGAGTTGCCAGTGCCGACTTCTCTCCACGCGTGAAGTGAGGTTTCGTGCATCATGCCCCCAGTCACTCTGGATAGAACCGACAGTGGAGAAGCGGGGCTTCCTCGGCAATTCGGGATGTTTCTCGTTTTGGGGTTGTCGCTTTTCGTTGCTTTCGCTTCAGTGGTTCTGAACGAGCTTGTCGTTGCCGCGGGTGTAGGTCTCTTCGTGGTGGGGGCGTGTCTTCTCCGCCCCGATCTTTTCGTCCTTGGGTTGTTGGCGTACGTCCCGTTTGAAGAGTTTTTGCTCAAATGGGTTCCTCGCTCGGTCTATGGCTTGTTTCGATTTGGCCCCGAGTTATTGATCCTGATTCTATTCTCCGTGAAGCTTTCGCAGCGTGTTCTTGGTTCAGGTCGTTGGAAATCGAGCCGCTTGGATCTTCCGGTCTTTTGCTTTCTTTCCGTGGTTTTCTTGTCCTCGTTGGTGAACGATGTGCCCGCGGTCGTTGCCGTGCTCGGGATGAAGAACCTGCTTCGGTACTTGGTTCTTGCCTATCTCGTCATGCACATGGGCATAAGCAAGTTATTCGTGCGACGTGTAGTTCACCTGATTCTTGCCGTGGCGGCGATACAGACAATAATCTGCGTTATTCAATGGATCATTGGGCCGGCGGCGTTCCGTTTTCTCAATCCCCCCGACGTAGTGGTCGGAGGAACGACGATTCGGCGCATGGCGAACCTCGTGACTTCGGGCGGCAAGGTCACGGGAACGATGGCGCGTTACAACAACCTCGGGGCATTCATGGCTTTCTTTGCGCTCATCGCTGAGGGGCTGTGGTATCGCACGCGGAATCCTGCATATAAGCGAATTTTGCCCCTCTTGTTTGTCGCGCTCCTCTTATCATTTTCGAGGATGAGTTGGCTGGGGGTTTACGGGGGCATCTGTCTCATCCTCTTGCTGGAGGGAAAACAGAAGCTGGTCTTCTATCTCATTGTGCCAGCATTGGCGACGTTGTTTCTGCTCAATCTCACGAGTCCTGTGGATTGGCGGAAGGGCGAGGGGAGCGACTCACTTCGTGCCCGCTACCTCGGTATGATCAGTAGTGGTTACGTTCAGAAGTCATTGGAGCATGACCGCCTCTATGCGTTGTTCGTCACCGCTCCCACGATCCTCGAAAAATACCCTCTGTTTGGAATCGGACCCGGTACGATTGGTTCGGAGGTCACCGGCGGGGGTACGACCATGAAAGGGATGTACCCGCAGTTCTCTCATGCCCGTTGGCTGGGTTTGCCGGAGGCTCAACTCCAATACACTGGAGACTGTGGGTGGGTCGCAATACTAGCACAAGTGGGTTTATTGGGTTTTCTGGCCTTCGCGTGGATCATCGTGCGGATGATAGCTGCGGCCTGGACCTGTTTCCGCTGGTCAGACGATGCATTTATCAGGGGGCTAGGATTGGGAACCATCGCAGCCCTAAGCGCAGTAGTTTTCCAAAATATGTTTAGCTTTAATTTTACGTACCGTTCCATGAGTATTTATTTTTGGGTATTCGGAGCCTTTGCGTGCGAGTTGGCCCGGAGTACTGCCGGGGCGCAAAGGAATTCCGAGATGGCCCACGTTTCCCACGAAGTTACCGATTTCTGATTTCAAGGATTCGTTGCTGATCCTGGGCGTCGTCACCAGATTCGTGTCCGAAAGACCGGAGCGTCCCCAAATCGATCACTTGGAGTCCATGCGCCGCACAGACGTTTTCGTAGAAGCTCATTGTGCGCCAAACAACCGGGAAGTCCAGCCAGCTTTTAGTTTGCGTGCGACCGATGTTTACATTTGCAAAAAAGCGGCCGTCTGTTGAGAGGTCTGACTTCACTATACCGAGAGTATCATTCAAAATAGAGTCATTCATGTGCATCAGCACTGAGAAAGCCCAAATGTAGTCGAAATCCTGTTCGAATGATGCTTGAGCAATATTATCGAAACAGAAAAGTTGTGGATGTTTTTCTGAAACTCCACATTCCAAGGCTTCCAATTGTGCTTCTTCGATGACTTGCTTTCTTGAGTCAAAACCAAAATAATGTTTTTTCTCCAAATACTCAATGATTGGAATGCCGCCTCTTAAAGTTCCGCACCCAATGTCCAGCACGTAATGCTGTGGTTTGAGGCCGACGCTCTTGAGGAATCCGATCTGGAAGTTTCTTTTCATTTCCCAGCTTTTTGCGGCGCCGACCATTGAGTGCCTTCGTTCTGCCTCTGACAGGAACAACTCGTGAATTCGCCGTATCACACTGCTGAGAATTCGTTTTGTCTTCTTTAGGGGTGTATTCATGAATCTGATACTACCATAATTCTGGCCAGGAACTTTCATCAAAAGCTTGCTGCGGCGTCTGACCCATTGTCTCCAGCGGCGTCTTCGTCGGTCGGACATCTGGAGGCGAAATGCGGGACTACGGCGACCGTGTCCGCCTGTTCACCTTTGGTGTATCTCCGCTGCGCTCCAGTTCTCATCCTTGGTGGAAACGCCCGCAGACTGCCTCGCGACGATCCTTGATGAGAGTTCCGGGTCTGAGGGTGAAGGGACCTATTCAGATCCAGTTGACAACACCACCGCTGGGGCGGGCCTCCTTCCCGGCTCCGTGCAGCCCGGAGGGCGCTACACCGGCAAGATGCCGGTGCCACCGTTTCGGCGAAGAAAATTGTAAAGCAAAAACACGATAATTTGATAGGTCCCGAGGGTGAGTAATCGCTCGGCCAGCCGAATGTTACGTTGTAGCCTCGCTGCCGGAATTTGTTTCGCTGAGTCGGCTTGGTCCATCGTTTCGGCCACCCAGTGAATTACGGGCCTGGCGCCCAGGCCTCCGGCCCCGGACCCCGGCGGAGGCTCCGCCTCCGGACCTTCGCCAGGAGCGCTGCTCCTGGACCTCGCCAGGAAGCTAGCTCCCTGGACCCCTCTTTGTACGCGACGCGTTTTTCGAGAGGGTGGCCGAAACGATGGACGAGGCTGAGTCTAACAGCTTCCGGTATTCCTTCGGAATGCTTTGCCTCGGGCATCAAGATCCGCTTCGCTCCTTTCTTTTGGGGGCGATTTGACACGAATTGCGCCACGCCAACGGATGGATGAGGGAAACTTGTCAAGTTTCATGATGCAGGGGAGATCGCCATCTGCTCGTAGAGTGTAGGATTGTGGGTCTGATATTTCAAACTCAAGGTCCGAGAAGACGCAGGGTCGTAGGTGGAGGACAAATAGGGCTGGAGAAGTGGGAAAGGTCGGCCATTTTGAAATCTTTTGTCCGGTAAGGAGGTTTTTTTGCGGGAGAGGCGGCATTGGAGATGAGACCGAAAAAGCTGCTAGCGTTCAGGGCGCGGTTGGCACTGGCCGCAATGCAGTTTCCCCAGTTTTTTTTGGGCACGTATTGCACCCGCGTGGGTGCTGGCCGTCGTGTGCCCGATGCTCCTCCATCCCGTTGCCTTGAAATCGAGGTACAGCAAGGGGCTGAAAGGATAGCTGCTCATGGGCGGGAAAGCTTGACAATTGTAGCTGCCTTCGGTAATTGCAAGAGGCTGATGGCGTCTGCTCCGATGGGCAGAGCCTTGAACCGCTGTTTGACAGGGTGTTCCATCAAATAGGAGGCACAAGTGTCTGGCCCTGCAAAGAAATTGGATATTGAGCCGAAAGGTGACCAAGATCTTTGCAGCGGTGATAAGGTCATACGGATTCAGGCTGAAGGAGGCCAGATATCGCCGGCAGATCGGGGTGGCAGCGCTCATCAGAGACCCAAGCTGATTCTCCTTTCTCCTCATCGTGGATCTCTTGGTATTCTTAGAAAAGTCGCAAGGGAAACCCGAGATCGAGTTTTGGGCAAAGTAATTCGCGATACGATGGAACACGTGACGGAGCCTCAAAGCGAGGAAACCCGACAGCTCGTTGGTCGAAGCCTAAGGCTTCTCCGAACGGGTCTGCTTTCGGTGGACGTCCTTCTTGTTGTCTTGTCGTTGGCTGGTGCGTTTTGGCTTCGCGTTTTTACGAGGTTTTTGGACCGTGCCAAGGACGTCCACGTTGGCCCGAGCCATTTTTGGATTCTGGCAGGTTTCACGATCCTTATCCTTTACCTTTACACGATGCACGGCCTGTATCGCGCCAGCAACCTTTCCCGCCGCTACTACCAGGCCGTTTCGATCTTCAAAAGCGTGAGCCTGGCGGCTGCGATTCTCCTGACCATCACTTATTTGACGAAGACCCGTGCTTTCGTGGAACGGCGTGCGATCATCGTGCTTTCGTGGGGATTGCTCATCTCCACTGAATGCCTGGTTCGTTGCTATCTCGTCCAGCCGTTGGTTCGGCGATTTCTCAAGCCTCTCCGGGTTCTCGTTCTTGGTGTGGGCGATTGCGCACGGCGGATCGCTAGCCGGTTCACGACGATGGTGTCCCCCGAAAGCTTCGAGCTTGTCGGCTTGCTGGCGACATCTGATGGCTCGAGGGCGGATTCGGTTCACGGGGTTCCCGTGCTAGGGGGGCTGGAAAACCTGCGGGAAATCGTCGAGCGCTATGGTATTGACGAAGTCTTCATCGCGGATCTCTCTCTGGAGCCGGAGGGCACCCTGGAGATGATCTCTTTGTGCCGCGGGATGGACGTGGGGATCAGGGTTGCGAGCGGCTTGTTCGAGCCCATCTTGCCGCAGATTGAGGCCGAAACGCTGGACACTATTCCCCTGGTTCGGTTGCGGCGTCGGCCTTTTGTGCGGGTTGCTGCTGTTGCCAAAAGGATCCTTGACCTCTTGGGGGCAGGCATTGGACTTTTCTTGACGTCTCCCCTGTTCTTGCTGTTTGCCATTTGGATTAAGCTCAGTTCAAAAGGGCCGGTTTTCTTCGTTCAGGAACGGGTTGGACAGCGCGGCGCCCCTTTCAACATGCTGAAGTTCCGAACGATGAAGGCCAATGCCGACAGTTCGGTCCATCGCGACTATGCATCACGGTTTATTAATGGTGACGATGTTGCCCAGACTTGTGTCCGCACGAAAAGCAAGGTCAACAAGTTGGTCCACGACGACCGCGTGACTCGCGTCGGTCGGTTTCTCCGGCGTTTTTCCCTGGATGAGCTTCCCCAGCTCATCAATGTTCTCAAGGGGGAGATGAGCCTTGTCGGACCGCGACCTCCAATCGACTACGAAGTTGAATTGTACCGGGATTGGCACAAGAAGAGACTGGACGTTGTGCCAGGTCTGACGGGACTCTGGCAAGTGAGTGGCCGCAACCGTCTTTCTTTCCAGGAGATGGTTCTTCTCGATCTCTATTACGCTGAGAATTGGTCCGTAGCGATGGATCTGAAGATACTCCTTCGCACGATACCGGCCGTCTTCGACAAGGCGACCTACTGAAGAATCGAGCGGCGGGATGCCCCAAGGGCACATTTGCTCTCGACCGCATTTTCCTCTTGGGTTGGGTTCCGCAACCGTCGGCGTCCATCCGGTCGCCGCCGTTTGCCCTTCATCCCCCTTGGTCCTGCTGATGAAATCCCACAAATGAACCACGGTCGATATGGTGTCCCATGGACCCTTAGGAGTCGAGAAGGGGCTTTGTAGGGATTGCCCAGATGGGAAAAACTTGGAGTTCCTAGGCGGTGAGGAGAGTCCGGAGCTGCCCCGTAACGAATGCGATCTGTTGTTTCGTTAATTCGGGGTAGAGCGGCAGACTGAGGACCCGCCTGCACGACGCTTCGGTGACCGGGAATTCACCTTCGGAGTAGCCCAGATAGCGGAAAGCGGGTTGCAAGTGAAGTGGGAGCGCGTAGTGAATACCAGTGCCAATGCCCAGTGCTTCCAGTTTTCCGTGAATCTGATCCCGGTTGTCGAGTTCGATGACCATGACGTGGTGGACCGATTCGCAGTCGTTCGAGGTCCGCAAGAGCTGAATTTCGGGCAGATCAGCCAGGAGTCGCTGATACAGAGCAACGTGTCTTCTCCGATACCGGTTCCACTGGTCCAGGTGAGGCAATTTGTCCCGCAAGATCGCCGCCTGGATTTCGTCCATCCGATGGTTGAAACCGCGTTGGACGTGGAGGTACTTGCTGGAACGTCCGCAATCCCGGAGCAAGCGGACCTGTTGCGCAAGTTCGGCGTCGTTGGTGGTTACGCAACCGGCTTCGCCGTAGGCACCGAGGTTCTTGCTCGGGTAGAAGCTGAAGATGGCCATCTTCCCGAGTCCACCCACGCGTTTACCACGGTACCGGGCTCCATGGGCTTGTGCCGCATCTTCGAGAACCGGCAAATCGTGCCGATGGGCGATTTCCAGGATGGGGTTCATATCCGCTGGATGCCCGTAGAGATGCACGGGAAGGAGTACCCGGGTCTTCGCGGTGATGGCATCTTCCAAAGCCGCCGGATCCATGGTTTTTGTGGCCGGATCGACATCGACGAAGACCGGAGTCGCGCCGACGCTGGCAATGGCTTCTCCCGTGGCATAGAAGGTGTCCGGAACCGTGATCACCTCCGAGCCGGTTTCCACCCCGAGGGCAATCAAGGAGAGCCGGAGAGCATCGGTTCCGTTGGATACGCAAACCGCATGCTCAACCTCGCAATAAGAGGCAAATTCCTCCTCAAAACTCCTGGTCTCCGGGCCAAGAACAAAGATTGTACTTTCCACCACCCGCCGAATCGCAGCATCGATTTCGCTTGCCATCGTGAGATATTGAGCCTTCAAGTTGACAAGTGGGATGTTCACGGGTGTGTTCCTCAAAAGGGGGTTGTGTTCTGTGAGTCAAGCAACCCTGGGACTTTGGGATGTTTGCCCAGAAAAGTCGTCATGGGGGCAACCCAGTGGGAATCCAGTAGATTCGAGAAGTCGCATTCTCAAGGTCGATAGGCTCTGCTGAGCCCCATGGGAGGCCATCACCACTCGGTCGAGGTGGCTGAGGCGCAGAAACTGGTTCAACGGTCGGATTCCCGCCTGACTCATCCGCCCGAAGCATAACTGGGCGGCTACTACGAGCTGATGGACGAAAGCGAGGCCTCGGTCATGGTACCGGCCACCCGAAAAAAGCGCGCAGCGCACAAAGATGTGGGTCCAGGGATCTGGCTCCCTGGCGTGGGTCTGGGAGCGGCGCTCCCAGCGGAGGTGCCGGAACCGGAGCGGAGCGTAAGCGCAGCGGAGATAATCGCCGTAGGCGATATCCGGAGCCTCCGCCGGGTTCCAGGGCTGGAAGCCCCGGGGCGGCGTCTGAAATCTGAACCGTGGCCGGTACCATGACCGAGGCCGAAAGCGATTCCCTGAGGACTTTCGAGGAAATCGGCCAATCGGGCCGCTGTCCAGCGACTGCTTGTGTGCTTGCCAGTGTTGCAGGGTGGTTCGGGCTACGCTCGTTTCTCGTTTGAACTGGCGCATGGGAAGTGCCTTGTCTTCGGGCGGACTCCAACTGGATGAGCTTTGCCGCAGCCTTCTTGCGAGCAACGCCATTGCCTCCCCCGGCTCCACTTTCAACTCATCCTCTTCTCTTTCGCTGGGATAGGTGGATCAAACGATGAACAAGGCCCAATTCTGCATAGCTGTTTCGGTTTCTGCAAGTCCATCCCCATGCCAAGCTGATCTTCCCGGCCCGTGGCCTTGGTGGTTTGGGCGGCACCTGGGGTTCTCATGTCTGACGGTTGCTGGATGTTGCCGGGAGGTTCTGGCGTTGGTCAGCTTGGGGACTCTCTATTGCTTTGGCGACTCCCCCGGTTGGTGGTCTCGATGGGTCCGGCGCTGAATTTCCGAAAGAAGTCGATCCTTGGTGGCTCAGGCGATTTCGGGGCATCGAGCGACGTGGGACGAAGAGTTGCCACGTTGCCGGACGTTTGCCTACCTCTTCTTCCCATGAAAACCTGGCAGTTGGGCATCCCGTGTCGGTAGGAGGAAGCGCTTCAATGCCAAGTACCACCCATCATCATATCCTTGTGCTTCAGCTCGGGGGGCTGGGGGACTTGGTTGCCTCGCGGCGGGGGCTTGCCGGGTTGGGCCTCCGGTTCCCGGGGGCTTCCATCGAGGTGGTCGTTCGGGACTGCTGGATTGGAGCTCTGGACGAAGGAGCCGCGGGGGTGCGTTGGCATCCTTATCCGGCCCGCCTCGATGGAGCGGGTTTCCGGCGCGTTCTTGCTCTTGCGGTCGGCCTCCGAAGAGGCGGGCGACCCGATCTTTGCCTTGACCTGACCGGGTCTCCTCCGGCGCGGTGGCTCTCTTTTTTGGCGGGATCCAGGCGGCGGATTGGCTGGGGGCGGAGCTGGTTCTATCATGGTGGAACAGAGGATCCGAGACGGCGGGAAGCTGCTTATGAGGCGGAGATCGAGAGACTGCTCCTCTCCGTGGGGATTTCACTCCCCCGGGAGATTCCATACCTGGCACCACTCCCCGTTCCCATGGGATTGGAAGCCCGGCTTGGCCTTGGGAGAGAACCGCTTGTCGTGCTCCATCCCGGGGCCGCCAACCCGCTTCGCCGGTGGGGTGTCCGGCGGTGCGCCGCCCTCCTGGATCTCTTCGTAGGGCGCGGCCTTCGCTCCCTGGTCCTGGGAGGGCCTGGCGACGGGGATCTCCTGGACCAGATTTCCGCGGCATCGGCGAGCCGGCCCCCCTGCTACTCTTGCCGGGACCTTGGGGAACTTCGTTCCCTTCTTGGCCGGGCGTCGGTGGTGGTGGCCATGGATTCAGGCCCCATGCACCTGGCAGCGGCCATGGGGATTCCCGTGGTGGCTTTGTTTGGGCCGAATATCCCTTCCAGGGCGGCTCCGAGGTCAAGGGTTCTCCGGACGGTGGAGGTGGAGATGGAGTGCCGGCCTTGCGGCCAGCGGGTCCGGGATTGTCTCGTGCCGCACGGCGAGACCTGCATGGATCGGCTCGATCCTGGTAGGGTGGCTGATACTGTTATCCAAAGTCTGAGGGAGAGTGGCTGGTGACGGGTGAGACGTTGGAGAGACCGGAGGCGATGGCGGGAAAGGATCCG
>JAJRTK010000041.1 GCA_024278345.1 bacterium
CCGTGTTTTTGCTTTACAATTATCTTCGTCGCCCTGGTGGCACCGGCATCTTGCCGGTGGCGTGCCGGACGGGATTCACGCACTTGAACGGTGGGTTCCTGTAGGGCGTGAACTTGTAAACCGGATCTGATAGGTTCCCCTCCGGCCACTTTCCCAGTCTCGCCGGCCAGCAGACCGGGTTCTAAACCGGCACCAGCCTTGTCAATCCCAACGGAAACCAACTCCGGCCCACGGCGGGGGCGCTGGGCCTTAGCCCCGGCCTCACGGGAACCTGGCCCCGCCTCTTCACCTACGACCGGTTCCTCAGCTCCGCCGGACGCCCGAGCCGCTCCACCGCAGCCCGGAGCAGTTATATTGACCCCGCCGGACGCCCGAGCCGCTCCACCGCGGCCCGGATCAGCTTCTTTAGATCCGCCGGGCACCGATCTTCCCACCCCGTTACATGCGGAAGATGCGCTATGCTTCGGAACCAGCTTACCAGCCTCCGGAAGGCGCTCACGGGCAGGCGGGGAACCCGAGACACTCCTCCCAGCCCCCAGAGGTGGAGCCTCTGACGCGCCTCTCTTTGGAAAACTCCCACCCGGCGCCCGATCCGCTCCACCGCCCACCGCCTCAGATATTTTAACCCCGCCCGGCGCCCCCACGGTGGAGCTTCCAGCGTAGGAGGAGCGGCCTCCACCGGGCTGGCCACCTGGCCCGGATCTCTCGTCACGGATCTGCCGCGGCGGTTGATCCACCCTTTCCATCGGGATCCTCGGCAGTGCGCCATCCTCATCACCTCCAAACGAACCTCCGTGGGGGCGGCGGCGACTTGAAGGAGGTCCACTCCTACCCTGGCCGGGGAAGGGAGTCCGGCCACCGGCGGGACCACCCATGGACCCTCCGGCACGAATCGGACCTCCAGGACCGGGTGTCCCACCAGCCAGGATGGGGCGTCTTGGACCGGGCGCACCACCAGCCAGGCCCGCGCTGGAGGCTCCATCACCGCCAACCCGCCGTTCCAGATCTTCCAACCTGCGGACGAGATCCACCAACGGCGCCAAGGCCTGAACCCTGGAGAGCGAGAGGAGCATCATCTCGAAGATCGGCCTCGGGTGCGGCGCATATCGGATGCGCTCACCCGCCTGCTGGACCAACGCGAAATAGCGGTTCACCATATCGATATCCAGGCGCTTCGCAAGCCCTCCCAGCCTGGCAACCTCCTCCTGGCTCAAATCCAATAAGCCGCCAGGCTGCGGAACCGACACCACCACCGCCAGATCCCGCAACATGTCCAGGAAGTCCTGGGTAATCTGGTAAAGATCGTAGCCGCTTTCCAGCAGCCTCTCCGTAGTCCGGATCAGAAGATCAACATCCCTTTCCAAAATCCCTTCCAGGAAGGAATGAAAAACCTCCGCATTGGCGATTCCCAGGACCGACGCCACCTCCTGGTCATTGGGCTGCCCACCGCTGAAAGCAAGCACCTGCTCCATCAAGCTCTGGGCGTCCCGCACCGATCCGCGGCCGGCCCGCGCAATCAACCGAAGGGCGCTCTTCGAAAGATCAACCTTCTCAGCGGACGCGATTCCCGCCAGATTCCGCTCCAGCACCTCCAAGGGCACCAGCCGGAAATCGAAATGCTGGCAACGAGAACGAATCGTCTGCGGCACCTTGTGCGGCTCCGTCGTCGCCAAAATGAACTTAACCCGCTCCGGAGGCTCCTCCAGCGTCTTGAGCAACGCATTGAACGCCTCCTTTGTCAGCATGTGGACTTCGTCGATGATGAAGACCTTGAACTTGCTGCTCACCGGCGCATAACGCACGTTCTCCCGCAGATCCCGGATTTCGTCGATCCCTCTGTTCGACGCACCGTCGATCTCCACCACATCCACCGCCTGACCCGCGGCAATGGACTGGCAGGCCTCGCACTGGCAACAGGGAGAAGGAGTGGGACCGTCCTGACAATTCAAGCCCTTGGCCAAAATCCGCGCCGTCGTGGTCTTCCCCACACCACGAGACCCTGAAAACAAAAATGCATGCCCAATCCGCCCACTCCGAAGCTCGTTGGACAGCGTGCGCGTCACATGCTCCTGCCCAATCACCTCTTCAAAACGCAGCGGACGCCACTTGCGAGCTAAGACCAGATAACCCATGACCTCTTCCAGTTTGCCGTGAACAGGACGAAACGCGCCCCCAATGTAACCCGAACCCAAGGATTCAGCAACGAGCAGATCTCCACCAAACCGTAAACCACCTGTCTCACGCAAACCCATGAATCAAGCAAAATGCTTTTCTTTCCTTGTGTTGAGTCCGCTCGCGTCGGCGTCCATCCGACCGCCACCACTCGCCTTTCTATGGGCCCTGGAGCACAATTCATCTCCCTTAGGCCTGATACGATCAAAATCTCAACGGAATCTGAACGGAACTACTTTTTTTCTCCACGGCCCTTGACTGACTCATAATCAGTGATTATCAATCACCTAACAGGAGGCCCGCATGCAACAGCGTAAAACACGAAAAGAGCGGAAATCGGAGACCCGGAAAAAGCTCATCGATACGGCTCTGGACTGCATCTCCAGCAAGGGTTGCCAGGAAGCCTCCATCGCCGAAATCACCCGGCGGGCAGGCGTTGCCCACGGCACTTTCTACGTTCATTTTCCTAGTAAGGAAGCGCTCCTAGAGGGACTTCTGACGGAGTTCAACATGAATCTTGCCAAAAAGATGGTCCCGATTTGGGTGGAAATTGATTTGGGGAGTCCCGACGACGCTTTTCAGGCTGTCCGCAAAAGTGCGGAGACCTTCCTGGACGCCCTGCTGGACAACCGCAAATTCGTTGAGGCCTACGCGCAAAAAGCAGCTCAGGGCCTCGGGATTCATGAGCTTCGAGACGGTATCAACCCTCCGGCGACTTCTCTTATCAGAGGCTGGCTGGATCGATTGTTCACGCCACTGGGACCGGACGCTCCCGACGCCCACCTTGCGACCCAGGCCCTCCTTGCCCTCTGGATCCGGGTAGGGCTGCAAGTGGTTTTCAACGAGCGTTCCCGACGGGATGAAGCCGCCAAGCTCTTGGTCGCCATGACTTTGGGTGCTCTATCCGGGCTTGCCCCCGGGCTCGAGCTCCTTCCGCGGCATCGAGGAAACAGCCAATGCAAAGCACCTTGGGCCTCGGTCATGGTACCGGCCACGGTGCAGATTTCAGACGCCGCCCCAGGGCTTCCAGCCCTGGAACCCGGCGGAGGCTCTGCCTCCGGACCTCCGCTGGGAGCGCCGCTCCCAGACCCACGCCAGGGAGCCAGCTC
>JAJRTK010000042.1 GCA_024278345.1 bacterium
AGATTCGGCGGCGCCCTCGCTTCCTGGCGATACTCTCGAAGTCATGGCGGTGACTTCCCGAATGACCGGAGATAGCCGGCTGGTAAGTTACGGGGCGATCTTCACTCAGCCGGGGGGCACGCTTTTCCTTGCCCACGTGGAAGATATGGAGATATTCGAGCGGTACATTGGGGTGATTTCGAAGATTCCGCAGATCAACACAGACGTGGCCCGGGAGGCCATCGTCAAGCAGCTTTTGAAGGAGCCCAGGGATTACATAGAGTCGTGCCGGGAGGTCCTGGAATCTCAGCAACTCCAAATCCAGGTGGAGTCCATCGTCACGCTTGGCAAGCGTGTGGAGCAGTACAAGAAGCTCATCGAGGACAGGAAAATTGATCTTTTGGTTCTCAATAGCAAGGACGCGGAGCAGCTCGCCATGCAGGGGCTGGCCTATTCTCTGGCCGTGGAGTTTCGTCACCTTCCCTTACTGATGCTCTGATACGGATTTCTTGACCCTGGCGCTACTCTAGCGTGTATTTCCTTCTCCTTAGCGAATCAACCCAAGGGAAACGAAAGCTCATGAATCTATTCATTGCTTCCACAGCGCAGGTTGCGGGCCACGATGCTGGAGAGGTCTCCCTTATGGTGACACTTCTCTTTTTGGCGATTCTTGTGGGGCTGATTGTAGCTCTGGCGCTCGAGGAGAAACTCCATGCCAAGAAATCGGTCATTGTAGGTTTAACCGCCATCGTTTCGCTCTTCTTGGGGGATTTTTTCGGGCTCCTCCCCGTGGGAGACGTGACCAATGTGTTCGGACAGGCCATGGAGATTCCCGTTTACATCCCGGCCATCGACTGGAGCGTCATCGCGATCATTTTCGGGTCGAGCCTCTTTGTCGATTTGACGTCGGGGTCGGGTCTCTTTACCTGGATCGCCATCAAGCTGACGAAGGCGTCGAAGGGTGATCCGGTGCGGCTGCTTTGGCTTTATGGCCTGATGACCGTGCTTTTTTCGGCGGTGCTGAACAACGTGACGGCAATGATTATCGTTGGGTCTCTCACGGGAGTTTCCCTTCGGAAACTGGGGCTGGTGAACAAGCTTTTGGGCTTCTTGCTGGTGGAGGGACTGCTCACCAACATCGGTGGGCTTCTGACGCTCATCAGCTCGGTGCCAAACATCATTGTGGGAAATGCCGCCGGGATCAGTTTTGTGAGGTTTTTCCTGACCTCGGCACCTTACGTTGTGGTTTCTACCATAGGGACCTTGCTTTTGGGTGCAAAGCTCTTTGGTATCCGTAGACTGGAGGACCAGGAGGAGCGAGATCGGGCGCTACGGTTAGTCGGGAGTTTCGACGAGAACGATGGGATCGAGAGTGCCGGGCTGTTTTGGTTTGGCGCCGTGATGATGGTGCTCTTCATCCTGACGATTGCATCGACGTCGGTGCTGCCGGTCATCAAGGACTTGGGGATGGGGTTTGTGGCACTAGCGTTCGCCGGGATCATGCTCGTTCGGTATAAGGCCGAAGCTGATCGGTATTACAAAGCGCTCGACTGGGATCTCCTTGGTTTTTTTGCTGCTCTCTTCGTCGTCATCAACGTGATGGAGCATGCCGAGGTCTTAGCTCTCATCGGTCAGGGGCTTGCCGCGATGATCGGCCTTGGCGAGACCATGGGGACGGGTGCCATCCTCTTGGCTTCGGCTGGCTTTTCATCGGTGACGGACAATATCCCGCTGGCGGCCATGCTGGCGAAGATCCTCCGAGGGCTAGGCACTCCAGGCGACTCCGCCCTTTGGTGGGCCGTGGTATTTGGGGCGAACCTGGGGGGAAATCTCACTCCTATCGGCTCGGCTTCGACTCTGGTGGCCGTGACAATCATTCACAAAAATGGACTGCGCTTTTCGTTCTTGGACTTTGTGAAGACAGCGTTTCCCTACGCTTTAGCCCAAATATCCCTTGCCGTGCTCTATCTGCTTTTGTTCCTCTAGGAGCCTGTTGGGCAGCCCCCCAAGCCCAAAACTTAGGTTTCTTCGCCCGTGGAGGGCATTCCCTGTTGCATCGCCAGATGACGGCTGTCTGGATTTCAGTTAGGCTAGAAGGTGATCCCAGGCGATGCGCGGAGCAGAACCCGCAATGGGCGAGGGTGCTGTGTCCACGGCGGTTGTTTTTTGAGGGAGGCGACGGGGAGGGGAAGGGCGGCGACCTTGGAGGTCCCAAAGAAGATAGGTCCCTACCGGATCATTGCAGCCATTGGTCGTGGCGGAATGGGCATTGTCTATCGTGGCGTGGATTTCAAGACCGGCGAGGAGGCCGCGGTCAAGACGGTTCGAGGGGCTCGTGAAGGGATGCTGTCAGGGATCCGGCGAGAGATCCGGGCGCTGGCTCGGCTCCGGCATCCGGGGATCATCGGCATCGTTGGGCATGGAATCGAGCAAGGAGTTCCCTGGTACGCCATGGAGCTTCTAGAGGGCGAGACCCTTTCGAGGCACACCGTGAGGCTGGCACTTGAGGGCGGTGGGCAGCGAGGGGCTGATGACTGGGCGGAAGGGAGTTCGGAAGTTGAGGCTGTACTCTTAGCTTCATCCTCTAGTGAAGGCATCGCGGGGAGGAAGCAAGGTGACGCTGGCGATCTTCTTTCCTCTTCCGCGGCGGCTGTGACCGGTGGGGTGGTGTCTAGCGAGGGCAAGTGCGGATTTTCGAAGCCTTCCGCGCCGAAGCTGTTGACGTGGAGTGGCGATACCCAGAGGCGAAAGCTGGACCCATGGTTCATTCGCCACGTGCTGACCTTGATTCGGCGGTTGTGTGCTCCCCTTTCGTTTCTTCATGGCGAAGGGATCGTGCATCTCGACCTGAAGCCTGGGAACATTCTGGTCCAATCCGATGGAAACCCGGTACTCGTGGATTTTGGGTTGGTTTCCCGGTTTGGCGGTGGGTTGAGCCGGGAGGCTCTGGAGCCGGAGTGGACGGGGGGGGGCACGCCGCACTACATGGCGCCGGAAAAACTACTAGGGGAATTGGTGGATGCCCGGGCCGATCTTTACGGATTGGGTTGTATTCTGTACGAGTTGCTCGTGGGGAGGCCCCCTTTTTTGGGGCGGACAAAACGGGAAGTAGCCCGGAGACATCTGACAGCGGATCCGGTGGCGCCGTCCAAGTTGGTGGAGGGGGTCCCGGTCGCTTTGGACGAGCTGATCTTAGGGCTCTTGGAAAAGAACCCCCAGAACCGGGTGGGTTATGCGGCGGATGTGGCATCGGCCCTGGGCCGATTGGGTGCCGAGGAGCCGCTCTGGCCGGGAATGCCGACCTCGAAACCCTACCTTTACCGCCCGGAGTTTGCCGGGCGAACGGAGTTTTTGGAGTATCTTGCCGGCCATTTCGCCCGGTTGCGTGAGCGACGGGGAAGTCTTGTGTTGATCGGCGGTGAACCCGGTGTTGGGAAGACGCGACTCGTGATGGAATTGGGATTTCTGGCTTCCGCGCAAAAGATGCGCGTGATGACCGGTGAGTGCGTCGCGGTGGCGCCGACGGAAGAAGGGGCGGAGGCCGCGGTGGTCGTTCCTTTGCATGGGTTCAAGAAGGTGCTCCAGGCAATCGGAGATCGCTGCCGCGCTCTGGGCGAGGAAGAAACGGAGCGGCTTCTGGGGCGCCGGGGACGTGTGTTGGCTCGCTACGAGCGCTCTCTTGAAGGGCTTCCGGGGTTGGAGCGCCATTCGGAGCCGCCGGAGCTCCCGCCGGAGGCGGCCAGGAATCGGCTTTTTCTTTACCTGACCAGCACTCTGGCGGCTCTTGCCCATCGGCGACCCGTGCTCGTCCTCCTGGACGATTTGCACGTCGCTGATGAACTGACCCTGGGTTTCTTGGGGTTCTTGCTTCGCCATGGCTGGTTGGAGAAAATGCCGGTCATGATCGTCGGTACCTATCGCACCGAAAAAGTTGGCCAAGAATTGAAAGTTCTTCTGGAAACGGGTTCCGCGGCTACCCTGGAACTCGAGCGGCTGGACGAAGAGGCCGTGAGTGTCATGCTGAGGAGCATGTTGGCGATGAAAACGGCGCCTCCGGCCTTCGTCGATTTTTTGGCCCGCCAGTCCGAGGGCAACCCCTTCTTCGTTTCGGAATACCTGGGGACGGCTGTGGGAGTGGGAATTCTTTACCGCGACGAACAGGGTCGTTGGCAGATTGCCGAGACACGGGAGGCCGAGGTCACGGCGGAGACTTTTGAAGCGCTGCCGTTTCCTCGCTCTCTTCGGGAGCTTATCGAGGAGAGGTTCGAGAGTCTCGCGCCCCTTGCGCATCGATTGCTGGAGTGTGCGGCGGTTTTGGGAAGAAAGATGGAAGAACGCGCATTGATGGCCATGGCGAGGTCGGGGCCGGAAGATCTTTCCGAGGCGCTCGAGGAGCTCTTGGGACAGCAGATCCTAGAGGAAGTGGGGGACGGGGGGCTAAGATTCGAGCACGAAAAGTTCCGGGAAGTTGCCTACGAGCAAATGGAGTATGCTACGCGCGGAGAGTTGCATCGACGGGCTGGAGAGGTCTTGTCCCTCTTGAGTCCAAAGCGGGAGGAACGGGACTATCGGGTGTTGGCCTTCCACTTTGAGCGGGCGGGGGACTTGGGGAAGGCGTGCTGGGCGTATGAAGAAGCCGGGGATCGGATGCAGGAGCGCCGGGGAGCCGAGGAGGCCCTGCGACTTTACGAAAAAGCCCTGGCGCTTTCCCGTGACTCGGAGGGGTCGCGGATGCACCGAAGGCGGGCAGTACTGCGGCTGAAAAGAGCGCGGATCTTGGAGGAAATGGGGCAAGATCGCCGAGCTTTACAGGTGCTCGGACTTTGTGAGGCCGAGGCGCGGGCTGCCTTGGAGACGACGGTTGTCCTCGAAGCTCTGGAGATTCGAGCAAAGATCCTGGCTCGCCTCGGCGCCTTTCCGGAGGCCCTCCAGGCTCTAGACCAAGCCCTGGCCCTGGCTCATCGCAGGCCGGAACAGAAGACGAAGCTCCTGGAACAGCTTGGCCTGTTGTGGAACCGGTTGGGCGAAAAGGAGCGGCGGGACGTGGCGAAAAAATGGACGTTTGCTACCGTCCAAGAACCTAAGAACCTCGCGCCGCCGCCGGAGGCTCTGGCACGCCAGGGCGCCTCTTCCTTCAAAAATAGTGTGGGCAGGTGCGAAGCAGGGAAAACCGAAGGAAATGGATCGCCAGTGGCGGGCGAACTTTAGAGCTGGAGCAAATGATGGCGCGATGGGTGGAATGGGGGCGCGGCCATGGAGCCGTGGGAGAAATCCCTTTTCTTCAAAGGGCTCTGGACGAAGGGTGGACGGTCTATTCCGATTTGCCCATTCCTATCCCCGGAGCCGGTATCGATTTCGTAGATGCCGTAATCATCGGCCATGGAAGAATTCACATCCTTGATAGAGGTAATTCTTTGCGGGTTCTGGAACCGGGACTGTTCGATTGGCAGGTTGACAGGGGCCGGTGGATCAGGAACCCCCTCCGGCGGCTTCGAAGCAAGGCTTTTGAGCTCAGGCGCCTCCTGCGGCGCCATGCGAAATGGACCGGTCCGCTGGATCTCCGCGCTCACTTTTTTTTGCCCGGGCTTGGGGCAAAAGTTGGAGACTGCGGGGAAGATCTTTCCCCATGGGCGGAGGCCGCGGGGATTGTAACCCGGGAAACAGTGGGGAGACTCTTCTCTGAGGATTCGGGGGCGCCTCTTTTTCGGGGTCACCGCCCCGGCAAGGGGGAAACCGAGGCGAGTAGCGGGTGCGGGCCCGCGCCCGATGGGAGCGGAAGACAACTCAAAAACGGACCATCGGCTCAGCGGGAGAGCCCTTTGACTCCGTGCCATCAGTCGGTGGATCGCCTCTTTTGCGAGGCCCTGGAAAGCGGTTTGTGGGCGACGCGGGATGCGCGGCCTTTTCGGGCTCCCGTGGGCGATTGGCAGCCGGTGTCGATCTTGGAATGTGGGTCCAGGTTTTCTGATTACGAAGCGGTTCACCTCCAGAACGGTCGGCGGGCTCTCTTGCGGCGGTACGCGGCAGGAACGGGGAAGAGATGGGAAGATCGGGCGCTTTGGGAGATGGAGCTTTTCCGGGAGTTGGCTCGGTTGCCATGGTTTCCCGAGGCGTCCGGTGCCATGGAGTTAGAGGGGGCGTGGGGCCAGGTGTTCGAGTGGGTGGAGGGGATCACTTTGGCCACTTGGGTGCGCCGTTATAAAAAGGGGGGGCTTCGCCAACGCTTGTCTATTGCCAGGGCCGTGGCTACCGCGGTTGAAGAACTTCATGGAATAGGTCTGACCCACGGGAATCTGGGGCCTTTGAGCGTTTTGGTCGAGGATGCTCCGTCGCCCTCTCGCGTGACGCTTTTGCCCTTCTCCCTTGACCGTTCGGTCAAGGCGGGAACCGCATCGAGGTTGGCCTGGACCAGGGATTCCCATCGCTTTTTGGCTCCGGAGATCCTAAAGTTCGGGGGGAGGCCATCAGCGCTGGCCGATCGGTTTGGGTTGGGCCTTCTTTTGTTCGACCTTCTGGCGGAGGGGTTGGGGGCCACTGGGACTAGAACCGATTTTGTGTCGAGTCGGCCGGTTTTCCGGAAGTGGCCGGCGGAAGCACGGCGTTGGCTGGAACCTCTTGTGGAAAGCCTCCTTGATGCCCGGCCTTGGAAGCGAATCATGGCTGGGCTCGGGTCCGCGCCTGTCCATGGGACGGCAAGGACTGTCTTGGACGATTCTTCTTCTGGTTGCCTTCCGCTCGCGCCGCTCCCGTCCGCTACTTCGCGGTCCTGGGGTACTTTTTTGTCGCTCCACTCCAGTGCGCACCGTCCGTCCCTTGTCGCTCTTTTGCGGGAAGGTTCTTCTCAAGCGGGATCGCCCCCGTCCCATGCCGAAGGGCCTCCTGACGGACAGGGGGGGGCGGCGACCGGGCCGGTGCCGCCCTTGGAGGCCGGTGCCCAGATCGGGGCTGGGTTGCGGATTTTGCGTCTACTGGCATGGGGGAGCCGCATGGCCGTCTACGAGGTGCAAAAGCCAGCCGAGGAATCGCCGCTGGTGCTGAAGGTTGCCCACGGGTTGGAGCGGGCCAGGAGGGCCTTGAAAAGAGAAGGCGTGCTTTTGCGGCGGCTTCGTCATCCCAGGTTGGTGCATTGTCATGGGGCCGGGCCGCCCGTGGATGGTCGGCCGAGTCTTCTTCTGGGAAAGGCCCCCGGGCGGCCGCTTTCCCAGCTCATTGGCCAAGGCGAGCTCGAGGAACCGGTGGCTCGGCGTTTCAGCTTGGATCTCATGGACATTCTGGCCTATTTTCATCGCGAGGGAGTTGTCCACCGGGACTTGAATCCAGGACACCTCATGGTGGAGGGAGGGCGCTTGACGGTCCTGGATCTGTCCGCGGAAGAGGCGGTCCCCAACCCGCTCTACCGGGATCCCGCCGTCTGCCGCGGGGATCGCGGTTCTGTTCGGTGTTTGGAGGAGGGAGGAGCCAGCCCGCGTTCCAGGGGCTCCGCCCGCTTTTGGAGCTCCGGGTCGGACCGGTATTCGGCTGCCCTTTGCCTTTTCGAGCTCTTCACGGGACGGTTGCCCTTTCCGGGGGCCCCTCGGCCCGGGTTGCATCCAGAGCTTTCGCCAGCTCTCTTTTCCGTAGGGGATGGCGGATTGTTGGTAGGCTTTTTTCGCCGGGCTCTGGACCCCGACGCGTCGAAGCGATTTCAATCGGCCCAGGAGATGCGCCAGGCCCTGGTGACGGCCCTCCGACATGGCAAAAGCGAGCGTGCTTCCCGTCGGTTGCCGGTGGTGGGCCGGCTGCTACCAGCTTCACCTCTGGAGGCTTTAAACCTCGATCCCTGCACGGTTCGGGCTCTTGGCCGAGCGGGGCTTTACACGGTGAGGGAGCTCTTGGCTTCGGGGGCGGAGGTCTGGTGTCGCGTGGAAGGGATGGGCCGCGCCGCCATCGAGGAGCTCAAGCGGTGGAACCGCACCCTGTCGGTTTCCAGAGGCGATCTTTACGTCGAAGAACTGGGGCTGCCGGAGGCGCCCTTGTTTGGCCCGTTGGGGGCCCATGAGGCCAGTTTGAGTCTGTTGGGCTATTCGGATCGGCTCTGCCAGCGTTTGAATGAGTTGGGGTTCCGGACCCTTGGGCAGCTTGCATCCATGGGGCGCAGAGAGCTCCGTGGCCTGCCGGGAATCGGGCCGGCGGTGGTGGGGAGGCTCCTCAAGGGAATGCTTGGCCGAATGGCGGCGGAGGAAGGCGGTCGATTGGCCCCCGTGGGGATGGGGGAGTTGTGGCAGGCGATGGCCGGGGGCTTGAGCAACCGAGAGCAGGGATTCTTGAAGAGCCGCTACGGCTTGGAGGGAAGCAAACCGAAACCACTCTCCGTTGCGGCGCGTCGGGCCGGCTTTTCCCCGGGTTTGGCAGAGCTTCACGAGGGGGAATGTCTTGCCGCTCTCGATGGAGAAACGGTGGCCAGTGCATTGGAAATCCTGGAGGCAAGGCTTTGGGATGCTCCAGGCGCTCTTCCTTTGGAGAGCTTGGTGAAATCCGTCCTGGAGTGGTGGCTCGAAGATCCGGCTTGCTCCGCCCCGGGGATGGTGAGGCTGCTTTGCCATGTTGGCGGGCTCAAGCTTTTAGAGGGGCGCAGGTTCCAGGGAGTCTGGGTCTCCTTGGACGCCCATGGCGGTGAGCAGTTGACCAGGTTGGCGACGGCGGCTTCGCGGCTGGCCGGTTTGCCAGCGGGGGCGAAGCTGGATCTGGTGGAGAGGTCGCTAAGAGATATTTCCATGGGCTTTTCGGGCAGTGCAGGCAGGAGTGGATTTTGCGATGCCGTGGCTCTGGGCGAGCTGCTGGCGACCGGGGGCCCACAGGTTTTTGCATCCCTTGAGGAGTCCGAGGCCGGGAGCGATTCTGCATACCTGGCCGGACCTGGGGAGGCGGATCGGGAGCGGTGCGGATGGGATGCCGCAGATTGGCTGTTGGAGTCGCTGAACGTCGGTATGGGCCCGGCTTCCGCCCTGCTAGAAACGCGGGCCGGGGAAAAAAAGACCCCTGGACCGCCGATGGTTCCGGATTTTCGTGGATGGTTCCGCCAATGCGGTGTCGATGGCGGTTTTCTTGGCTGGATAAGCCAGGGAGGTCGGCCCATGCGCCTGATGATGACCGGGATGATCGACGGCGAGAGGGCTGGCCATTCCGGCCACCCAATGACGCCACGAGGCCTCAAGAAGTGTTTCGGGAAAATCCGTCCTCCCGTGGCTTCGGAAGAGCTTCGAGACTGGACTTTCGTCTTGGTGAATCAAGTTCTGTCGAAGCAAAAGCCAGCTTGGAGGCAGGGCTGTATTCGGCGGGCGGAGCGCCTGGCTCGGGATTTGGGAATTCCGCTGGGATCGAGCCCCGTGCTTCCCGCGGTGTGGAGGGCTTGGTCCCGGGAGATGGGAGAGCGCCTGGTTTCGGGTCTTCCCGTCGAAGACATTCTTAGGATCATGGAGAGGCATGCTCAGCGCTGCCGTGAGCCCGAGGAATGGGAACTCTTGCTCCAGCTTGCCAGGCTGTCGAGATTTCTGAGAAGTAGGGAAAACCTTTCCATCCAGCCCGAAGGGTCCGAAAAACTTGAGTTTGGGGATTGGAAGCAGCTCTACCAGCGGGAACTGGCTTTTGGCGAGCTGGCGGCTGTCCAGCTTCGCCAAGCCCTGGAGCGTACGCCCCGTCACCACTCCACGGCCAGGAAGCTGCTGGAGCGGTTCAAGATTGCTCACGACCAATGGAGTCGCCAGTTTGGCAAGCTCCTGGCCGAAGATTACCAGGCCCTCCGAGAGAGGGAGGGCCTGCCTGGGATGCTCTATCGGCAGGTGGTTCCCTTGCTGCCCCAAAAACGGATCCTTTGCCTCGTGGCCAGAGGTCAGCCTGGATGGGGCTGGATCCGTCTGCTTTGGGAGATTGGCGGCCGGTGCGATCTATGGCCTCGCGGACTCGGGGCCGGACTACGGCCAGGTGAACTGACGCTGGCTCTGGCTCCCCTTTCCCGTGAACCGGACGCGTTGTTTCGCTCGATCCTCCGGAGATTGGGGTTCGGGCGTCCGGGGCGAGTACCGATTTCTGGCAAGGATCCGGCTAGCGGGAAGCGACTGATCGTGGACGAGAGGGAGCCAGAGAATTGGCGGACCTTCTTTCCCGCTGGCGCCATGGATCTTGACGAGGCGGTGGCAAGGTTTCGCCATGAGCGATGCCGCCTCGTTGTCATGGAGCTCGAGAATGCCCTTCGAACATGGGAGAATGGGGTGACGGGAGGCTTTACGAGGCCTTGTGTGTCAGAGAAACTGATCCGGCTGGTCCAGATCGCTCATCTGGAGGGGTTTCGGATCCTGTTTCTCACGGATGGCGGCACGATTCCTCACTGGCCAGGCGCCGTTGGAGAAGGGCGCGGTTCTCCCCCCAGGGCCAAGGTGGTTCCCGCGGCCAAGGCACTGGAGGAGGGTTGGGTTGCCATCCCGGACGCCCTGGAGCATACAGCCGCGAGATGGGTCTTCGCCACGGGACTTGGCACCCACCGCGGGCGGCCACGGGCGGGATATCGCGGCGGCTGTTCGCCGGCGGAGGTCTTGGTTCCAATGGCCTGGCTGGAACCAGGAGGGGATCTGGTTCCGCCCGAGCCCGCCTGGTGGCACGGGGTTGGCCAAGAAGAATTCCCGGCGGCAAGAGGGGGCCAAGTCCAGGTAGAAGAGACACTGCCGCCTTCTCAAGACCTCGACTTGATGGCGAATCCCTTGGAATCACCAACCTTGCCAGCGGAGGAACTGGTCCAGCTAGCGCTTCCCATGGACCTCGACTCGGAGCCTCAGCGGCTCCGGCTTCCACCGGAACTGGAGCCCGTTCAGAGGAAGGCTCTGGAGAACTTGGCCACCCACCGGGTTTTGGGGGCAGAGGAGCTGGCAGAGCTTCTGGGCGAGCCGGTCTGGCTGGTTTTGGGCCGGATGGCCCGCCTTCTCATGGAGCTTACGGCGCGGGGAATGGCCTATTTTTCCGTGGAAACCGGTTCCACTGGTCAGGTATGTTACCGCTGGCTTCCACAAGATCTTTAGGGGCGGCCGCCCACCCGAAAGGCAGGAGATGTGCATGAGAACGGCTATCAGACAGCGAAAGCCGGGTGCCGGATGGTCTCGCTTCCTCTCCGTGTCGGAGGGGCTGGCCTGGATCGATCTGCTGGAAGAGGTTCGGGTAGGGCGGTTTCCTCGGGAGTTGATCCCACTGCTCCCGGGATTGGGGCGCGGGTCGAAGCTCTACGGCGGCGCTGCTCACGTCATCCAAGATCCTGCCACGGACGGATTGGCCAGAGAGTTCGATCTCTTGGCGGAAGGCCATTCCTGGCGCCGCTGGATCATCGGAGATCCAACTTGGAGCCGGCGCAGGTTTCTCTTTCACGTAAGAGAAACCGCGTTGGAGCGTGGTTTCGCAGTCAGCTTGGTAACCCTCCGCCCTCCTTCCATGGCAGGGGAAGATCTAGTGGGGTTTTCCCAACGCCTTCTTTCCAGCCTTGAGACATCCGCTTTCCCGGCGCCGGCCTTGGCTCCGCTGCTCCAGGTTTGGCTGCTGGAGATGGGCGAAGCCGTCGGCGGACTCGATGCTGACTCAAGTCCATCCAAGGAACTAAACCGGGCGATCCAAAGCTCTCTTGTCCACTTGAAAGGCCTGGGGGCCCAGCTTCCAAATGCCTATTTCGAAGCTTTGTCAAGGGAGCGGTTCCAGGAGGCCGCGAGGCTCCTTGACTGGTGTATGGGCCGAGAAAGCATCCCCGTGCGGCAGGCCAGGGCTCTGGGGCTTTCCAGGAAGCTCGACGCCGCGGGCGCCGGGAGCTTGGTCCGGTTGGGGGTCGCGCTACTCCGCCAGACCGGCCACCCGGGATGGCTCCTCCTCGTTGACGGTTTGGCGAATTCCGAGGATCCCTCCAACGGCCCTGAAAAGCCGTCGTTTGCCATCCCGGACGGTTTCCTGAAACTTCTTGCCGGCGGTCTCCTGCCCTGTACCGGACTTGCTTTGGCTGTAGACCGGGAATGTTTCACCGCATTTGAAAAGGACCGCTCCGGTCTCGCCGCCGCGGAACGTGCAACAGAGAATCCCGGGACTCCGTGGGAAGGCCAGTGGGAAATTCCCTCTTTTTTCGCCGGAGATCCCGAAACTCTTCTCAGCCTGGGCCGGCGGTTGGCCCAGGGCTGTCCGTGGCTTCGCGGCCTTGGGGACGGTGACGGGGAAAAAGCTCTCCAGGCTTTGTTCACTGCCCTTGACGTGGCGGAGAAGAACTCTGGCCCAGAATTCTTCCTTCAGGCCCTGGCATGGTGGCTGCTGGAAATACGGCGGGGCCAGAATGCTCCCATGGGAGAAGCCCAGGCCTCGCGTTTGGTGGCCAAGGCCGTGGAGTGGGCTCAAGGTCCGTTCCCCAAAGGCGGATCCGAAGGGAAGGCGAAACCGCCGGCGCAAGCAGGGCAGGAAGCTCCCGCCCCATTGCCAGACGCCATTGAGCTATCGCTGTTCCAGGAAGAAGAGGCCTCGGTCAACGAAGAATGAGCCGTACAGCGTTACCCAGCTCAGATTTGCCTCTTTGCCTCGATAGCTTCGAGAAGCTTGTCCATGGCCGCGGCAAAGGCCGAAACGCCCTCCGCCAGAAGACCGTGGCAAACCTCGTTGACGTTGATACCGGCGTCGGTAAGCCTTGCGAGCTGCTTTCGGGCTCCCTCTGGATCGGTCTCCAGAGTCGCCGCCGCCCTGCCGTGGTCAAGGAATGCCTCCCAGGTGGCCGGCGGGATCGTGTTGACCGTCTGCCGACCGATGAGAGAATCGACGTAGAGTGTATCCCGGTAGACGGGATTCTTGGTGCTGGTGGATGCCCAAAGCAGGCGCTGAGGCCGAGCACCAGCCTTGGCAAGCCGCCTCCAGCGGTCGCCGGCAAGGAGCTTTTTGAACTCTTCGTAGGCGACCTTCGAGTTTGCGATGCCCGCCTTGCCCTTCAGGGATTCAAGGCGATCCGCTCTTTCGCCACCTTTGGCGATTTGGCTGTCAAGAAGCCTGTCGCAAGCCGTGTCAAGGCGACTCACGAAGAAACTGGCCACGCTGGCAATATCCCGCAGAGGCCCGCCCGATTCCAGCCTTCGCTCCAGGCCGCGGACGTAGGCTTCGGCGCTCTCAAGATACTGATCCACCGAAAAAAGAAGGGTCACGTTCACCGAGATCCCGTGAGCGATGCACTCTTCAATGGCCGGAAAACCCTCCTGTGTGCCGGGAATCTTGATGAGCAGGTTGGGCCGGTCGATGGTGCTCCAGAGCTTCCGGGCTTCCGCCACCGTGGCATCCGTCTTGTCGGCCAGGCTTGGAAGCACCTCCACCGACACGTGGCCGTCCAAACCGCCCGATTCCCGGTAAATCGGTAACAGAATGTCACAGGCGCCCCGGATATCTTCCCGGACCAGGGAACTATAGATTTCTTCCGTCGATGCGTTGGCCTTGGCAAGCTCCGCCACCTGATCATCGTAGTCCGCTTGCGACGAGATCGCCTTTTGGAAGATCGACGGATTAGATGTGACCCCTCGAATCCCCAATTCGCGGAGCTTCTCAAGCTCACCCGAACGCACAAGCCGCCGACTGATGGAGTCAAACCAGAAGCTCTGGTCGAAAAGGCGATGAACCTGAATTGCTTTCGTAGCCAAAATAATCCTCCGGTGCCTTGGGTTTGCCAGAGACTGGCCAGAGCCGATGAAAAAAGCAACACCAAACCCGGATCCCTTGGCAGTCCTGCTCCAGGTCAGGACAAAGTTCCCAGGACCCACTTCTTTTCTTTGTGCTGCCTTCCGCTCCCATCAGGCGCCGTCCGACGCCTGCTGTCCGCCATTTTTCCCCCACTCTCCGTCAACTGCCCAAGATCCCGAGCACCCCCCGGTTGATCCCACTATCCTACTTGAAACGACCACCCGCGGCCAGAATCCCGGCACTCTTTTCGATCTCTTTTTGCCACCTGGCTGGAATTTGCTCTCCCAGTTTGGACAGGAAGGATAGATCCCCTTGGCTCTCCATCATTCCAGCAAGGGCCAGAGCGAAGGCAATTTGCTTCTTTTGCCGGTCCTCCAGCCGGTCGCTCTGGAATTGACCCACCAACCACCGGGCAGAAGGATCGCCCAACCCCCGCGGCCGGATGAAATCCAGAGCAATGCCGCGCTCCTCGCCGCCGGGGTGGTTTTCCACGATCTCCATGAGAGCATCCCGAGCCCGATCCGTGTCCAGACGCCCCATGGCATCGAGGGCCGCGGCCCGCGTCCGAGGTTCTGATGCCTCATAGACGATCACCCGGGCGTTTTCCACGAGTTCATCCGAAATGGGGGTCGTCTCCAGTTGGCGCCGGAGATCGGGCTCCAGGCTTCCAAGCAGCTCCGGGTTCAGGGTGAGAATGCCAGGATCGGGTGGGACAGAGTCCGCGGCTTCCCAGCCGCCCTGAACAAGGAGGTTCTTCCCCTTCAGGGGCTGCCCACCCGGCGGTCGTGGCGGGGGTCCCCCCGGTGCGCCGGGAGGAATCTCCCCCGGCCGGATCTCCCCCGGCGCCGGCGGCCGATTCGGAGGCGGCTCGTCCAGGAGCGGTTTCTTGCCCGCCCCCGTGCGCAGAGATGCCTGGTGGGAAAGGGGCGCCTGCTGAGGAGTCGAAGGCGGCTGGGTCAGCCACCAGAGCCCCCCAACAAGGATGACCGTGGCTGCTCCCAAACAGACCAGACTGATGGCAAGGTAGCGGCGAAAGATCTCGCCTTCCCGGTGTTTCTTGCGTATCCGGCGCTGTTGGGCCTGTCTTCGTGGGTCCATGGTTCAGAGGCTCCCGCTGGTTGAGTGGCGATCCGCCAAACGGCATAAGATTAGGCCCACAAAGACGAAGGCGCAACTCTTCGAGGCTTCTTCCGTAGGGTGACAGCCTGCCGGGACCCGATGATATCGTCGTTTAGAACCTATTCCATCACTGTCGTCGGCCTTGCTTGGCGCTGTGCCCGAAATTGGGTATCCACGCAAGGCGGGACAATGGCTCGGGAAAAAACTTGGCTTCGGACAACGCCGCGCTATCGCTCGGCGGGTCACGTTTGCGTGACTCGAAGGGTCACGCCTCGCGTTACCCGGCGGTGGTCCGGGGACTCCGTCCCCGGTCCCCTGGCAGGGCTTCGCCCCGCACCCACCAGGGAGCTAGCTCCCTGGACCCACATTTTTTTTTCGGTGGGCCTCGCTTATGCTCGGCGTCTCGCTTCGCTCGGCACCACATTTTCCTTTTTTTTCCTGTTCTGTCCCGCCTTGCGTGGATGCCCCCTCCATGCGAAAACGTACCGGGGA
>JAJRTK010000043.1 GCA_024278345.1 bacterium
AGAGCTCCCGGAGGCACCAATGGTGAACAGAGTGGCGGCCTCGGTCATGGTACCGGCCACCCGAAAAAAGCGCGCAGCGCACAAAGATGTGGGTCCAGGGAGCTGGCTCCCTGGCGTGGGTCTGGGAGCGGTGCTCCCAGCGGAGGTCCGGAGGCAGTGCCTCCGCCGGGTTCCAGGGCTGGAAGCCCTGGAGCGGCGTCTGAAATCTGCACCGTGGCCGGTACCATGACCGAGGCCATGGCCGGAATTGCGGGATCCGGGGCGGGAGGATCTGTTGGGCCGTCACCGGGACGCTCTGTGGTGGCGCCGTGCAGGGCTCCTTTGCTCAGAAGCAGCTTGCCTGTTTGGAGTGCGATTTCTTCCAGTTGGTCAAAGCTCAGGAGGGGAAGTCATTCTCATTGCTTCAGAGCAGCCAGCAGTTGGAGGAAGTGCTTCACCAGAGTGAAGAGCGCTACCGGGCCATGTTCGAGGGAATGCCCATCGGCCTTTACCGCACTTTGCCCGGTGGCCGGTTCATCGTCGTGAACACGATGTTGGCCAGGAAGCTTGGCTATGAGGATCTCGCCGAGCTTCTGAAACTTGGCCGTGACGATCTAGAGGCGGTGGAGGGGACAGCGGCGACGCGGCGGGAAATCCTGGAGCGCGACGGGCGGCTTCTTGGCTTTGAGACCCAGATCCTTCGGAGAGACGGAAAGACGACCTGGATCCGGGAGAACGCCGCCATGGTGCGCGATCCAGAGGGAAAGCCTCTTTATTTGGAAGGCTCCTTGGAGGACATTTCGGAAAGAAAGGCCGCGGAGCTGGAATTGGAGAAATATCGGGAGCGCTTGGAAGAGCTTGTGACGGCAAGGACCCGGGAGCTGCGGGAGGCGATGGATCGTTCGACAGAGGCCAGAGCCGATGCGGATACGGCCAACCGGGCGAAAAGTGTTTTTTTGGCAAACATGAGTCACGAGCTTCGGACGCCCCTCAACGCGATCATCGGTTACAGCGAGCTTCTTTTGGAGGATGCGGAAGATGAGGGTGACGAGTCGCTTCTGTCGGATTTGAAGAAGATCCTTTCGGCGGGAAGGCACCTTTCGGCGGTGATCAACAGTGTCCTTGACCTGTCCAAGATCGAGGCGGGGAAGATCGAGCTCTTCATCGAGCCCTTCGATTGCCGGGGCTTTTTGGAGGAGATCGTGGCGACGGTTCAGCCACTGGTGGAGCGAGGCTCCAATGTCTTGGAGCTCGATTTTCCCGAGGATCTTGGCATGATCAACGCCGACCAGACGCGCTTGAGGCAGGTTCTTTTCAACCTTCTTTCCAATGCCGCGAAGTTTACACAAGGCGGCGAGATCAGGCTCGAAGCCCAGTGTGAGCGCATAACAGAGGCCGACTGGCTGCGATTCCAGATTGTGGACACGGGGATCGGCATGACTTCGGAACAGCTTGCCAAGCTGTTTCAACCTTTTACCCAGGCCGATGCCTCTACGACGCGCAGATTCGGTGGAACGGGGCTTGGATTGACTATCAGCCGGGAGTTTTGCCGCCTCATGGGCGGTGACGTAACTGTGGAGAGCTCTCTTGGAGAGGGTACGGTTTTCACGGTTCTCTTGCCAAGGAAGGTCGTGCCGAATATTTCCCCTCCCGTTCGTCCGGATCCCCGCCGCTGTGAGACTGCAACAGTCCTTGTCATCGATGACGATCCTGCATTCCAGGAGCTTATGGCACGAACACTGGACCAAGACGGATTCAATGTTGTGAGCGCATTTGGCGGCGAGGAAGGTTTGAGGCTTGCTCGGAAGCTCCAGCCTTGCGCCATTGTTTTGGACGTATTGATGCCTGATATGGATGGTTGGAGCGTTCTGAGGGAGCTGAAGAGCGACTCTTCCGTCGCGGAGATTCCCGTTATCATGGCCACCATCAAGGACCAGGAAAGACGTGGGTATGCTCTGGGTGCCCTCGATTTTCTTACGAAGCCCATCGACCGAAGCCGCCTTTTGACCAGCGTTCGGCGGTATACCAAGCTCTCGGATCGGAACCCGATCCTGGTTGTTGATGACGATCCCGCCGCGCGCAGTCTTGTGGAAAGCACCCTCCGAGGCAGTGGCTGGCGAGTTATCCAGGCCGGTAACGGCATTGAAGCCTTGGAACGCATCGAGAATCATACGCCCAGTCTTGTCTTACTGGACATCATGATGCCCAGAATGGATGGATTTGAGTTCTTGAGGGAGTTTCGGAAAAACGATCTTTGGCGCTCCGTTCCCATTGTCGTCATCACCGCCAAGGATCTCAGTGACCGCGAGCCGCGCCTTTTGAGCGGCGCGGTAGAAAAAGTGATAGAGAAGAGTGCCGATTCCATGGAGGAGATCCTGGAGAGCGTAACAACGCTCGTCAAAGGCTTTGCACTTCGCTGAATGGAGGTGTCTGAAGGGTCGCAACCTCAAAAAAAAAAAAACAAGCCCACCATCCCTGAAATGAAGAAGTCGTTCCACGAAGGTAGCGGAGGACAATAAAATGGGAAGACGGATTCTTCTGGTAGAAGACAACGAGTTGAACCGAGACATGCTTTCCCGCCGCCTGAAGCGCAAGGGCATGGACGTTCTTATGGCCGAGGACGGGCAGCAGGCGCTGGACCGAGCGCGTTCGGACAAGCCAGACCTCATTCTCATGGACATCAGCCTGCCCGTGATGGATGGGTACGAAGCGACCCGTATTTTGAAGGCCGATCCGGAGACTCAAGCCATCCCCATCATCGCTCTCACGGCCCATGCCATGGCCGAGGATCGCCGCAAAAGCCTAGGCGCTGGCTGCGACGACTACGACACGAAACCCATCGATTTGCGGCGCCTTATGGGGAAAATCGATGCCCTGCTCCCGTGCGCGGGTCCGTAAACTCGGAGCTCTCACCATGGGTCGTGCCTCCCCAACCTGTCACGGAGGGCGAGAATGAGTCTAAATCTGAGGATCATTCGCCACGAGCTTCGCACGCCATTGAACCAGATTCTGGGCTACAGCCAGCTCCTTCAGGAAGTGGTAGAGGAGCGGGAACTGGAGGGTTTGGCGCCCGATCTCCAGAAGATCGAACAGGCCGGGAAGCGCCTTGTGGAGCTCATCGAAGGTTTCTTCGGGGAGGGCGAGGGGAGAGGCCCGGGGTGCCTGACGGATCCGGAGGCTCTGCCACAAGCGCCCGTTCCAATGAAGGAGTCACGGGAAGCCAAGGGCGAGCTGCCAGTCATGCCGGACTTCGAAGAAACCGACCGGCTGCTGGTGGTCGATGATGATCCAAGGAATCGGGACATGCTGGTGCGCCGTCTCCAGAGGCGAGGCTTCTTTGTGGAATCCGCCCCTGACGGTCGCCAGGCGCTTTCCATGCTGGGAGAGACGGTGTTTGACCTCGTCTTGCTCGACGTGATGATGCCCGGCATCAGCGGCCTGGAGGTTTTGCGGAGGTTGCGAAAGCTTCATTCGGCGTCGGACCTGCCCATCATCATGGTCACCGCCATGAATGCCAGCGAAGACGTAGTGTCAGCCCTAGGCGAGGGAGCGAATGATTACGTCACCAAGCCCATCGATTTTTCCGTTGCGTTGGCGCGAATCGAAACCCAGTTGGGGCTGAAGCGGGCCAAGGCTAAAGTGCTTCAATTGGCAGAGGATCTGGAGGTCAAGAACGGTTTCATCCGGAAGACGTTTGGACAATTTCTGAGCGATAGGGTTGTGACGGACATTCTGGAATCCCCCGCCGGCGTCAGGCTGGGAGGCCAGAAGCGGAGAGTGACGATTCTCATGTCCGATCTTCGCGGTTTCACGGCGCTTGCGGAAAGTTTGACGCCTGAGCATCTCGTGGAGCTGCTCAACAACTATCTGGGCCGGATGACGGAGATCATCCATAGCTTTTGCGGGACGATCAACGAGTTTATCGGAGACGCGATTCTGGCTGTTTTCGGAGCGCCGGAATCTTTCGTGGACGATACGGCCAAAGCTGCCGCCTGTGCTCTCTCCATGCAGCTTGCCATGGAGAGTGTCAACGCTGAGAACTTGCGGCTGGGTTGGCCTGAAATTGCCATGGGAATCGCCCTCAACAGGGGCGAGGTCGTGGTGGGGACCATCGGTTCGCCACAGCGCATGAAATACGCGGTGGTGGGCAGCCACGTGAATCTCACCGCCAGGATCGAGTCCTACAGCGTCGGAGGGCAATTGCTCATTTCCGAAAATGTTCTGAGGGATATCGCTGCCATCGCTGAAGTGGGAAAGAGCTTTGGCGTCAGCGCAAAAGGTTTCTCTGAGCCCATCCAAATCCACGATCTCAAGGGAATCGGCGGGCGTTTTGCCCTGCGATTG
>JAJRTK010000044.1 GCA_024278345.1 bacterium
GAGCGAAGGCGGCGATAATGGCGAGCAGCGGGCGTCGGATGGCGACCGATGGGAGCGGAACGCAACACGAAGAAGACAAAGGGTTTGCCGAGAACTCCGCCCTAAAAGAAGAGCACGACCTAGTTTTCTCGAACCGCTTTTTTCTTTTGGAGTTGGCTTCCGCTCACGGCGGCGGCAATCCGTCCGCCGCCACTCGCCTTTTCACGGTTGCGGACTCTTCCCAAGCCCGGTGTCCCGGCCCGGGATGCGTTTTCCTAAAAAAACATGTTTGCGGTATTCTTGACACTTGACATTCAAGATTTTTGTAAGTCAGTGGTTTTATAGATTCTTACTTCAGTCGCGTCTCTAAATCCCAATCATGTAGAATCAGATAGTTACGGCTCAACCGCTCCTGACGGAACTGCTGGAAGGCCAAAAAACTTGAAACTTTTGAAGATTAGTGAGATAGGTAATGTACTGTGAATGGTTAAGTGCATTTTCCGTGAAAGTCGCAGGCGGTTTTGGTGGTGCTTGACTTCAGAAAGCCCTCAAGACTTGGGGCATGGCATTCTGCCCGGGACTCTCATCACGGATCTTCTGGTAGTGGAAGGGGATGGGCATGGAGCGAAGAATCTTCACGGAAACGAAGATCTGGGGCCGTGGGCTCCGCCTGGTCTCGGTCTGGCTGGTGCTGGGGCTGAGTACGGGGAGCGTGACACATCCTTTGCTTGCGGCGGACTGGTATGTGTCTCCCACCGGGAGCGATCTGGATGGGGGTAGTGTTGGGGTTCCGTGGAGGACCCTGACCCATGCGTTGGACCCCAACAGCGGCGTAGTGTCGGGGGATACAATCCATCTGTTCCCGGGGTTGTATGACGCCATTAGCGATGCCAACGGCCTGGAGGCTTTTCCACTTTCCTTGCTGGACGGTGTCGCTATTGAGTCCCTGGATCCCAACAACACGGCGATCAGTGCGCCCCAGGGGACGGCCCTTTTTTTTGCAACGGGAGATCTTTCCAGTACAACGCGGATCAGTGGATTGACTCTTCGCCACGATCCGTTTGATCCCAATAATCCCGCCACCCACGCCGGCGAGGCCATTTTCAGTTTTGCCGTGGGCAGCGCCCGGATGGCGCCCCAGATCGTGGGGAACAGGCTGATGGGAGACAGCATCGACCCGGACGAAGGGATCGTCGTTCGCGATGTGGCCAGCAGCGATGGCAGTTTCCTGGGAACGATTTCCGGCAACACCTTTCAAAACCTCGATGTGGGAGTCCACGTGACCCAGCGTTTCGGGGGGTTGGCGGACGATTTTTCACCGACGCTATCCAACAACAGTTTCACGGCCACGAACCGCGCCATGGGATTTACCCTGGGGACCACGGTGGTGAGTTCGGTGACGTACGCTGGCGAGGGGCGCATGTCGCCCACGGTTTCGGGAAACCGCGGCACGGTTGGCACTGGTTTCGATCTTTCGGTCACGGCCCGTGGGGGGACGACGGAGATCGCGCCGGTCATTTCGGGAAATACCTTCATCGATGGTGGAATTACTCTTGCGTTGGATGGCGGATTGATGGCAGCCGGGGATCTGTTGACCTTCTCCCCCGTGGTGACGGGGAACTATCTCGAAAACAGCCTTGGTTCCGGGATTTCTAGTGCCATCATCGCGCTTACGGGAGGCACGCTTCTTTCCGTGGCCGAGTTTTCGAACAACGAGATTCAGGGGGCTTGGGGAAGAGGGATCACGGTTACCGATAGCTCGTTTCACACAGGGGAGATTGCCTTGACTCGGACCTTCAAGGGAAACCGCGTGGAGAACGTGGTGTCCGATGGCATTCAGTATCGTGCGTTCAATTTTACGCCAGTGCTGGATCCCCAGGATCCAAACATTATCGTGAGCCAGGTGGGATCGGCCGCGGTGACACTGGATTTCCAGGATAACGTGGTGCGTTTCGCCGGTAGCGATGGCATGGCCTTCGGTTTTCTGGACTTTGACATCACAGGGGCCTTCCAGGCGACGGTCACGGCTGTGAACAACAGAATTGCCATCCCCGGGCGTTGGGGGGTGAACGGACTGGTTGCCGACATCGCTTCGGGGGGAAGCGGAACGATGGACTGGAGTGCGACTGGCAATACCATCGAGATGGGCATCAGCGGGGCGTTCGTCAGCGAGATTCGGAACGTGACGGGAGACGCCATGTTGACGTCCAACCTGACGGTTACGGGGAATCACATTTTCGGAAGCTCGGTAACGACGACAACACCAGCGCTTTTTTCGCCGGCGCCCCTCTTTCAGACCGCTGCAGCGGGAGCCGACCCTCTTCTCGCCCTGGATGATTCGCTCACCGAACGGGCCTTTGTGGCTGGCGATGGGGTACTGCTCGACCAGAAAACACTGGGCGAAAAACCTGCTTCCGGATCGGCCCTGGGGGGGCGGCTCCCGGGCGGTCGTGCGCCCACGGCCACGGGAAACGGCGTATCGCTCTATTTGCTAGGGTTCCACGTCACGGACAACTCTGGAGGCGGCACGCCTTCCATCGCCCTGGACTGGAGGGCGGAAAACAACGTGATCCCCGTGGGCCGAAACGGCGTCAACATACTCCAAAGCGACGTCACGTCGCCCTTGGGGACAGGAAATCTCGTCTCGAATCTCACGATTTCCGGAAACGAAATGGGACAATTAAGTTCCGCCGGCATCGTCGCTACCGCTTTGTCGTTCGGAGATTCGAACACGCCGGCGGGCAATAGCGTCAGTTTCGACTGGCACTTCGATAACAACAGCATTGCACAGGCAAGCCGCGGCATTTCCATGAACCAGCGGAATCTCTACGTCGGTGGCCCGTTGGTCTCCGATGCCACCATCCAGAACAACGACGTGGATCAAGCAAACTCCATGGCGCTGGCCCTGGGTTGGCGTTTGGTTTCGGCGGGAGGGGATCTGAGTCAGAACTGGCGGGTGGACGCGAATCACGTCGGCTTGGCCAGAGGCACTGGCATCAAAGTCAATGAGTCGGCATTGAGCGCCGGAGGCAAGGTGGCGTCGAACTTGAGTGTCAGCGACAACAGTGTGGCCTACGCCACGACGTCCACGGGCATCGTCGTCAGTGTTGGCATGGTGACGGCGGGTTCCGATATCGACTTCGACTGGAACCTGGATCGGAACCGGGGCGGCTACACGTACTACGAGCTGATTAACCTGAACCAGAGTATGGTCCAGAGTGGCGGGAACATCGTGTCGAATCTCAGTATGACGGGCAACGAGCTGGGCGAGACGACCTCCTCGGGCTTCGACCTCTGGGTGTGGGGGTTCACCACCTCTCCGGATGCCAACGACCCCAACGCGCCGGCGGGTGACATCACCCTGGCGTGGAATATCGACGACAACACCGTGGATTGGGCTAATAGCAGCGGCGTCAACCTTGGTTTCACCTCCATGAAGGCCGCCGGCGCTCTCTGGTCGAACCTCAGCTTGAGTGGAAACCGGGTCGGCTTCGCCCGGTCATGGCAGGGCTTCGATATCTATGGTTCCCAATTCCAGGCTCGGGGAGACGTCACGGCAACCTGGAATGTTTTGGACAACTGGGTTGCCGAGGCTGTGGGTTATAGCGCTCTTCGGGTCGCTCAAACACAATGGTCGGGCCACGGCGCAGTCACATCCAACTTGACGGTTTCAGGCAATCTCTGCGACCTCGTGCGGACTGCCCCAGCCATTGATCTCTGGGCACGGAATTTCGACACGAAAGCCGATCCCAACAATCCTGCCGGGGACAACATCACCTTCAATTGGGACATCCTGAACAATACCGTGGGATACGGTGACCGCGGGATGGAAGTCAATCAAAGGTCCCACCAAGCTGGAGGCAAGATTCTATCGAACCTCAGCGTGACAGGCAACCGAATCGAAACTAGCTTGTCCAGCGGAATCTCCATTCTTGCCAGTTCCCTGGATACCCGTTCTTTCCAGCCCAACGATCCCAACGATCCCAACAACCCCTTGGGGATGTCCGGTGGCGATATCGAGGCGACGTGGACCATCGCCGATAACAGTGTGTCAACACTCCGGGCGGATGCCATTCGGATGACCCGAAGCAATTTCAACAGTGGCACAGGCATCGCCAACGCCATCACGGTGGAACGGAACCAGGTCCAAGGTGGGTCGGATGGCTTGTACCTTCAAGAATCGAGATTCATCGCCGCCAATGCGATTGGGGTGTTGGCGAATTTCGTGGACAACATCATCGGAATTGCCGATTCAACGGGAATCGCCTTCTTTCATTCCGACTTCGTTGCGGGAACGGCCATCGATTCAAGTGCCGGGTTTTCTGGAAACCGTGTTGCTTCCTCCATGGGCTCCATCGTGGCACAACAAGCAGCCTTTGCATCTTCCGCCGGGGACGTCGCCGCGACTCTTTCCATGACGGACAACGAGTTAGGGAGTTCCGCGAGATTCGCGGCTGTCGTGTTCCAGAATGCCTTGATGGGCTCCGGGGCCGGCAATGTCGTTTCCAATGTTACCATGACGGGGAACCAGTCGGACTATGCGGCATCAAACGGAGTTTTCTTGTACGGAATTAGCTTTGTAGCCTCCGACGGCGATATCGAGGCATCCTGGACGATCCAAGACAACACCTTGGCACAAGCAGACACCGCGGGGCTTGGCCTCGCCTTTATCCAGGCCTCTTTTTCCGCCACCGATGGAGGAGTTTCCAGCACCGTGGAGGCGTCTGGCAATTCCGTGGACGGAGGGACTATCGGATTGATCGGCCTGGGATCTGACTTTAGCACGAGCGGGACAGCTCCAGGGAACCTGAAGGTTGACTGGTCAATGCTGGGGAATCCCGTGAGCCATTTCGCACAAGAAGGCATCCTCCTGGATCTGAGCACTTTGGCAAGCGGAGCCGATTCCGGTCTCTCCATGACCGTGGCGGGAAACGACGTCTCAAACTCGGGAAGCCCTGGTTCGCCGTCCTTGGCGTTACAGATAAATAACTTTTCGGCCACCGGGAACCTCCTGGCCGGTGGCCAGGTCCTGAACAACCAGGTCCAGGGCTCCAGGGGCCAGGGACTCTTCGTCTCCGCCAGGAACATCGGACCCTCGGCCTCCACACAGCCGACCCTCACGGTGAGCGGGAACACCATCACTGGCGGCGCCGGTGATGGGATCGTAGTCTCCTCCACGGTTTCCACACCGGGCGAGCCCCTCCAGGGGACTCTTCTCATCCGTGGCAATCAGGTGACCGACAATGCTGGGGCCGGCCTGGTGACCTTGCTTGCCGCGGCGTCCGCCTCCGGCTCCATCCTCAGTGATGTACGGTTGGAGGAGAACATCCTTCAAGGGAACCAAGCTGCCGGCCTCCGCACTTCCCTCACCCACAACGACACCACCGATCCCAACGACCCCAACGCTCCACCAAACACCGGATCCAACCCTTACCTGGTCTCCTGCAACACCATTACCGGCAACCGTCAGGGGATCGTCCAGGAAAGCAACCATTATTCCTTCGTGGGCCCCCCTGCCGTGAGCATCGACTATCCGACGGCCGATTATGGCGGCGGAAACCGAGGCTCCGTGGGACTCAACGTTATTTCCGGAAGCACGCTCTACGATTTTTTCAATGTCAGCGCCCTGGCGGTGATGGCTCAGAACAACCTTTGGTCTGACACCGCCGGAGTTCTCATCGACCACAAGATCCGGGACGACGACGAAGATCCGACCAAAGGGGCCGTGGACTACGCAGGCTTCCTTTCCACGGCGCCCACGGTGGAGGCCAATGCTCAACTGGTGGCGACTCTCCTCACCGACACGGCGCCCACCGGGCCCAGTATCGGCGATACTTTCCAGCTCGACACCACCGTGAGCAGTACCGGAAGCTGTGGTTGCGCCAACGTGGTACTGAGCATTCCCATTCCGGCTACGGAGACCGTTGTTCCAGGCTCGGTCACCGTCACCAGCGGAACGGGCCTCGTCCTTTCGGAGAACCCCATCACCGTGGCCTTCGGCTCCTTGGCCGCCAGTACATCCAGCCAGGTCTCCTTCCAGATGACCCACGACTCGGGAAGCAGCTTCAGTCTCCAGGGGACCGTGAGCTGCGCCCAGCTCACGTCGGACGTTTTGACGGACGACCCCAACGATTCCACCAGTAACGCCGACCCGACGGTGGTTGATTTCTTGCCCGGCGACCTGGGCATCGCCCTCACGGCTTACTCGGTCTCGGAGGCAGCGGGCGGTGTGACCGCGACCCTTTCGAGGAGCGGCGGCAACGCGGGCTCCGTCACCGTGGACTACGAACTTTTGGACGGAACCGCGGTGGGAGGCAGCGATTACACCGTTGCCACCGGGACCATCACCTGGCCCGAGGGCGACCTGACCGACAAGACCCTGGACCTCGGCATCCTCGACGATACGTCACCGGAAGGCGACGAAACCTTCACCCTCCATCTCCTCAATCCCACCGGCGGAGCGGGCCTTCTCACCGACACCGCCACCATCACCATCATCGATGACGACTCCGCCATCTCCCTGGTCTCCGCCGATTGGTCGGCTCCGGAGAACGCCGGCTCCATCACGGTGACTCTCACCCGCACCGGGGCCACGGCCGGGGGCGTCACCGTGGACTATCTCCTGGCCAACCTGGACGCCACGGCGCCGGACGACTACGTTGCCGCCACGGGAACCCTTGTCTGGGCGGACGGCGAGACCGGCGACAAGAGTATTGCCATTACCCTTACCGACGACGCGCTTCTGGAGGGGGACGAGAATCTCCTGGTCACCTTCGAAAGCCCGGTGGCTGGAAGCGGTACCGCGGTTTTTCAGGGGGAGAGCCAGGTGATCGCCACCATCCTCGACGACGAGTCGGCTCTCCGGTTCAGCTCCGCGACCTATGCGGCGGGGGAGAATAGTGGGCCCGCGGTCATCAGTGTCAGCCGGATTGGCGGGAGTGTCGGCACTGTTTCCGTCAACTACGCCACCTCCGATGGCACTGCCATCGCGCCTACCGACTACCAGGCGGTTGCCGGAACTCTGGTGTGGGCGGACGGCGAGACTGGAGACAAGACCTTCTCTGTTCCGCTGGTGGACGACACCGACGATGAGCAGCCGGGTGAGACAGTCCAGCTTACGTTGACGAATCCGGCCCGGCAGGGTCTTTTGGGAACGCCCTCCAGCGCGGAGCTGACCATCGTGGACAATGATGCACCGGTGGGCAACGCCCTCTTGCGTTTCAGCGCGCCCAGCTACGCCGTGGGGGAGACGGCGGGAACGGCCCTCATCACCGTGAGCCGTCTGGACAGCACCGTGGGCGCGGTCTCCGTGGATTACGCAACTTCCGACGGAACCGCGGTCTCCCCTGGGGATTACCAGGCGACAAGCGGGACGTTGAGCTGGTCGGACGGCGAGGGAGGCGACAAGAGTTTTTCCGTTTCCATCGTGGACGACACGCTTTTCGAGCAGCCAGGGGAGACAGTCCAGCTCACGTTGAGCAATCCCACGGGGACGGCGGTGTTGGGCTCGCCTTCGGCGGTTGAGCTCACCATCGTGGACAACGAGCGCGCGACGCCGGTGGTGGGCCACACCACCCCGGGAAGCCGCTTGTTTCTAGTCTTCCTCCTGCTTTTGTTGGGAACGGCATTTCTTTCGCCTCTTCCCAAGAAATGGCGTTTTGGTCAGCCGGAAACGTCGGCAAGGCTGTTCTGAGCAGGCGCCTGGGTTTAGAGGTGTGGTGCGGAGGAGTTTTTTGGGGGATATGGACGGGTCTTGGATGTGGTGAAAAAGGCGAGTGGCGGCGGACGGAGGGGAACTCACGCCGCAGGCGTGGGTCATGCCGCCGGGAGCGGACCCCAATCCAAAGAAAGACAGAGGGTTTGATGGGTCATGGTCATGGTACCGGCCACCCGAAAAAAGCGCGCAGCGCACAAAGATGTGGGTCCAGGGAGCTGGCTCCCTGGCGTGGGTCTGGGAGCGGCGCTCCCAGCGGAGGTCCGGAGGCGGAGCCTCCGCCGGGTTCCAGGGCTGGA
>JAJRTK010000045.1 GCA_024278345.1 bacterium
AGGGAGCTGGCTCCCTGGCGTGGGTCTGATGCCGAGCGTAAGCGAGACGCGGCCCAAGGGGCCGCAGCGCAAGCTCCCAGCGGAGGTCCGGAGGCAGAGCCTCCGCCGGGTTCCAGGGCTGGAAGCCCCGGGGCGGCGTCTGAAATCTGCACCGTGGCCGGTACCATGACCGAGGCCGGAAGGAGCTTGCCCTGTGGAGATCGTCAAGACCATCCGGGAATTGAGGGAATGGCGGGGCAACCTCCGTGGCGATTTGGGGCTTGTGCCCACAATGGGCTTTCTCCATGAGGGCCACCTTTCCCTGGTGCGCCATGCCCTTGCCCAGAACCCTCACGCCGCTGTCAGCATCTTTGTGAACCCCACGCAGTTCGCGCCCGACGAGGATCTTGACAGCTACCCACGGGATCTCCAGCGGGACGTCGATCTCTTGAAGGCCAAGGGCTGCCACCTTCTCTTTGCTCCGCCGCCATCCGAGGTCTACCCAGAAGGATTCCAGACCCGCGTCGAGGTCGCCGAGCTGTCGAAACCTCTGGAGGGAGTCAGGCGACCCACCCATTTCCAGGGCGTGGCCACGGTGGTCATGAAACTTTTCGGGATCTTTCAGCCCACGCGGGCCTATTTTGGCCAGAAGGATGCCCAGCAACTGGCGCTGATCCGAAGAATGGCCCGCGACCTCAACCTCCCCATACAGATCGTTGGCTGTCCTATCATCAGAGAGCCCGACGGGCTCGCCATGAGCAGCCGGAATGCCTACTTAACCCCGGCCCAGCGGGCGGCGGCCCCTGTCCTCCACCGGGCGCTCCTAGCCGCCAGGACCCTTTGGCTCCAAGGAGAGAAATCCGCGGAAAGTCTGCGCCGAACCATGCGCCAAACCATCGAAACCGAGCCCCTTGTCCGCCTAGATTACGCGACCGTCGCCGATCCCGAAACCCTCGCCGAACTGGGAACCGCCCCACAAGGCGCTCTCCTGGCCCTCGCCGCCTTCCTGGACAAAACCAGGCTCATCGACAACATGGTCTTGTAGATGGCCATCGCACTTGGCCCGTCGTCCCCTCCATGGATCCGCCATGCACTGGCCGAGAGACGCCTTGGGGGCTGCACGACCAGTTGAGGGGCGATGATGGGGGAGGGGTGGCGGACGGATTGCCGCCGGCCCGACCGGACTTCAACCAGAAGAAAAAGAAAGGAGTTTTCGGAGCCGGGCCCTGAAGGTGGGTGGTGCTCTGTCTTTGGGGAACGGGCGCTGGGAGGGCATTCTAGCGAAGAAAACGGAAAAACTAACGTCCAAGGAATGGGTCACTACCCAGAATCAGGCCTTTGGGAGAGGACGAGGCGATGAATTCGGCACCGCGAGCTTCGACCAAAAAAACGTTGGGACCCTACGTTCTGCTCCGCTCCTTGGGAGAGGGAGGCATGGGAGTCGTCTATCATGGGCGACATCGGGAGACGGGACTCGAAGTCGCCATCAAATCCCTGAGGGTTCCCAGGAGAAACCTGTTGGAAGGCTTGCGCAGAGAAGTCCACGCCCTCTCTCGACTCCAGCACCCCGGGATTGTTCGCATCCTTGACGAGGGGCTCGAGGAAGGGATTCCCTGGTACGCCATGGAACTTTTGGAGGGAAGGACCTTGGACCTATGCCGTACGGGGCTCATGGCGGGTTTTTTCCTCTCCACCAGCACGGACTTGGGAGAGGATGGCGACGAGACGGGTTTCTGGACAGCCTCTTTGGCAGAGAATCTAGCTGACACCATGCTTGCGGAAAAACCGGAGACGCCAGTTCTGAGCCATCCCGCTCCCGCCACGCCCGATTTTTCGTCAGACACGATTCTTGCTCCACAAGGTCCAGGATCTGAAACTTTAGGTGCCGCTCGGTTTTCGGCCTTGGAAGATCCGATGTCGCTTCGTGCCCCGTTGGGGACTGGAACTGGAACCGGGGATCCGCTCTCGGTACCCGCCTTGGGGAGATCTCTGGAGCATTCCGCCACCGAACTCAGTCTCCGCCCGGTCCTCCGCCTCGTAAGGAAGCTTTGTGATGCCCTCGCCTATCTCCACGGAGAAGGCATCGTCCATCGCGATCTGAAGCCGGCCAACATTCTGGTTCGGTCCAACGGGTCCCCGATAATCGTGGACTTCGGCATTGCGCACAGCAGCGGCGGCAGCCCTCGCGCACGCCTCGAAGTGGGCGGGCTCACCAGCGGGACCCTTCACTACATGTCGCCCGAGCAACTTCGAGCCGAAACCGTGGATGCGAGAGCGGATCTCTACGCCCTGGGCTGCATTCTCTTCCAACTGGTCACCGGAACGGTTCCGTTTCGGGGTGCCACGTTTACGGAGATTGCTCACGGCCATCTGCGGGAGAGTCCGCCGCCGCCCAGGAGCTTTTCTCCGGCCCTTCCCCCGCGGTTGAATCGGCTGATTCTGGACCTTCTTGCCAAGGTTCCTCGCAAGCGGCCGGGCCACGCGGGAGTGGTAGCGGCAGCTTTGGACGAGATCCTGGGGGAATCGCCACGAAGTCCCCGCCCCGTGGGAAAAACTTACCTCTATCAGTCGCCGATGGTGGGCCGTGAGAAGTTAGTGGAGGCCGTATCCCGGAACCTCTTCGACACGGGGAGAGAGTCGGGGCCGAAGGTTCTTTCGCTGCTCTTTGGGCCTACCGGCGTGGGCAAAACTCGGATTCTTACGGGGCTTGCGCGTCGTGGGCTGGGGTCTGGGTACTGGGTCATTGCGGGATCGGCCCATGATGAAGTCGAATCCGGAGTTGCTGTTGGGCGGGGTGGGGGCACGCTCCACTCCTTCCGCGGTCTACTCCAATCTCTTGCCGACCATTGCCGCCAGGCGGGTTCTGAAGTGACCCGCAAGCTCCTGAGTTCCAGGGGGAGGCTATTGGCCCGATACGAACCGTCTCTCCAGGATCTTCCCGGAGTCAACTTTTCCGCCGCCGAGCCGGAGCTCTCGCTCAGAGCCGCGAAAGTTCGGCTCTTTTCCTATCTGTTGGAATCCTTGGCGGCGCTGGCGAGGGTGAAGCCGATTCTGCTTCTTTTGGATGATCTCCAGGAGACGGACCAGTTGTCCCTGGAGTTTCTCAGATTTCTCTGTAGGTCGGCAAGACTCTCGTCTCTTCCCATTTCCCTATGCGGCGCGTTTCGGAAGGAGGAAGCTCCCCCCGCCCTGCAAGAGCTTCTTGGCTTCGAGGCGGTCCTCTCCCATGCCGTGGAACCTCTCGGCGCCGCCTCCATCGCCCAAATGGTCCAGGAGACCCTCGCCCTGGATAGGCCGCCCCGCGTGTTTTGCGAGTTCCTGATGCGCCACTGCGAGGGGAACCCGTTTTTCGTCGCCGAGTATCTTCGGACCGCCGTCGCTCAGGGCATCTTGTTCCGAGACGCCTATGGACGCTGGCAAGTGGAGAGAGAGAAGGAGGGGCCAGCCACGGTGGCCGCTTACGAAGCTCTCCCCCTGCCTCTCTCCATTCGCGAGCTCATGGAAGGGCGTCTCCGCAGTCTCTCTCCGCGGGCAAGATCCCTAGCCGAGGCAGCCTCCGTTCTGGGACCGGACTTTCAGGTTTCTCTTCTGTCGCATCTCAAAGGGGCGGCCCCGGAAGATCTATGGGATTCTTTGGGAGAATTGACTCTAAAGCAGATTGTGGAGGCATCGGGTTCCGGCGGGTTCCGGTTCCTTCACGCGAAGCTCGCGGAAACCTGTTACGCTGGTCTTTCGGAGTCCGAACGTCGATCCCTCCACGAAAGAGCCGCCAGCCGCCTTGGGGAGCACCCGGCAGAGGAAGACTGGGCGGAAGTCGCCCGCCACTGGTACATGGCGGGCGTTTCGGAACGGGCGATTCCCGCGTATCTAGCGGCCGCCAGGTTTGCCACGGTGCGGTACGAGATTCGCGAAGCGGAACGTTTCTATACCGCGGCCTTGGACCTCATGAAAGGGCTTTCGGAACGGCGCATTTTGGCTCTGATGGCCCTGGGCGAAAAAGTTCTCCTTCCCGACGGGCGGCTCCGGGAAGCGGCGCAGCTCTTCCAAACGGCGTTGAGTGAAGCCCGTGACCTCGGGAAAGATGCTCTGGAATGCGGGTATCCACCTAAGCCGGGACGCGCAACAAAACCAAAAAAAAGACGCGCAGCGTACAAAAACGTGGGTCCAGGGAGCGCGCTCCCTGGTGGGTGCAGGGCGAAGCCCTGCCAGGGGACGGGGGATGGAATCCCCGGACCACCTTCGGGTAACGCACGGCGTGACCCGCCGAGCGATAGCGAGGCGTTGCCCGGACGCTTGCGATTCCACAGTCCCGGGAATGTCCCGCCTTGCGTGGATACCCTGGAATGCAAACTCCAGTACCACCTGGCCTACGTCCATCAAGAACAAGGTCATATGCCCCAAGCCAGGCGTGGTCTGGATCGGGCCATGGAAATTGCCAGGCGCATCGGAGATCGGGAGCTTCAACTCCTCGTCCTCCGGCGGGCGGGCCAGCTCAACTACGAAAGAGGGTACTTGGGCCGGGCTGCCAAACTCTTCCACAAGGCCCTGGCGAAAGCGCGTGACCTGGCTGCCGAGCAGACGGAAGGCGGGCTGTACAACGATCTCGCCATTCTATCCCGTGACAGGGGAGAACCCGGCGAAGCCGAGCAGTGGTTCTCCGCCAGCCTGAACATGGCCCGGAAGTTGGGAGACCGTCGGCAAGAAGGCAGCGCTTTGGGGAACCTCGGTGTCGTCTATCACGACGCGGGCCGGTTCCACCGAGCGGAAGAAGACTTTGCCCGCGCCCGGGCAATCTTCCGAGAAACCGGCGACCGACCCGGGGAGGCATGGGCGACACAGGCCCTGGCCGGTGTCGCCTTTGACCGGGGAGACTACAAAAAAGCGTTCACCTTGGCTCAAAAAGCCATGGCCATCACAAAGGAAGTCGGTAACAGGAAGGAAGAAGCAGTTCTGATGGGAAACCTGGCCAGCCTCCAGATTCACGCCGGAAAGATCCAGGCGGCGCGGGATCTCTTCAAGGAGGCCACCCGACTCTGCCAAGCCGCCGACTCGCCGAGGTGGGAAGGCGTCTTTCTGGCCGATTGGGCCCGACTCGAGAGGCAGGCCGGGGGAAACCTGGAGACCGCGGCACGCTTTCTGGATCGGGCAGAGTCCCTCATCCGCGGTCTCGACCGAGACTCTGAAACTCGGATTACCTGTGAACGCGGATTCATGCAGCTCGCACAGGGAAAAAGCGCCCGAGAAACCCTGGCTCGCTGTGCCCAAGTCACCGAAGCATTGGGTGACGGAGCTTCCGCCGACCTCGTCCAGGACCTCCAACGCCTTGGGGAAGCGCAAGCAGCCTTCGAGGCTGGCGAGGAGGTCCTTCTTCACCAAGGGAGTTTGGTGAAGCACCTGCCAGCGGGTCTTCAGCGATGGCTCCAGGAGCGTGGAATCCTCATGCAAGGGTCGGCCCCTTGGAATCCGGGGTGGGCCAATAACGGGAACATCAGGTAGTCTCATGGGGCGGGTATCAACGTAAGCCGGGACACCCGCCAAAACCAAGACGCAACGCGTCGTACATGAATGTGGGCTGGGATCCCGTTGCCTTTCGTTGCAACGGGAAGATGAGCGAGCTCCCTGGTGGGTGCAGGGCAAAGCCCTGCCGGGGACCGGGGCCGGAGGCCCCGGACGACCGCCGAGCGATAGCGAGGCGTTGGCGCTTGCAATGCCACAATCCTCGAATTGTCCCGCGTTGCGTGGATGCCTGCTCGGCGGGTAACGCCCGCGTTACCCGGCGAGCGCAGCGAGATGCCGAGCATAACCGGAGCACAGCGGAGATAACGGCCCTGGGCCATAACCGAGGCCCACCGTACAAAAATGTGGGTCCAGGGATGTAGGGTCGCGGCGTGCCGTGACCCGGAACTCTCATCAGGGATCGCCACGAGGGGTCCGAGGCGCGTTTCCACCAAGGAGGAGGAAGGCCGGCCCCCGGAAGCGCACAGGCGTAGGGGTGGGTTTTTCAACCCACCCCTCAACCCACCCATCAACCCACCTCAACCCACCCATCAACCCACCTCAACCCACCCAT
>JAJRTK010000046.1 GCA_024278345.1 bacterium
CCGCCGAAAAGAAACTGAATTTTTTTCGCGCCCGGAAAAATTTGCAAAAGGACCAGAATGGTATTTGGGGGAATTTTTCAAAGGAGCCTCTCCGGGCCAGGTGCTGGGCGAGGCCTGCCCAAGCTACATGTTCTATCCGGAGGTGCCGGCCCGGATTGCCTCTGTATTCCCCGATGTCGATATCATCATGATACTAAGAAACCCGATTGATCGAGCCTATTCTCACTACTGGATGGCGAAATCAAAAGGTGTTCCCGTGCAATCTTTTTTAAATGAATTCAAAAAAAGAACGTCAAAAGGCTACAACGATTTTTACTCTTCCCAACCACACAATTTGTTCAACACTGGCATAAATTTTAACTTTTTCAAGGCAGGACTATATTCACAAATATTAGAACTATACAGAGAGAAATTTCCTGATGAAAAGATTCATATTTTCTTTTTTGAACATATGTGCAAAAACCCAGCCAAAACTATCAAAGGAATTTTAGATATATTAAAAGTTGATTCAAATTTTATTCCGCCAAAAATCAACAAGAAATACCACGCCAGAAGCATGCCGCTATTTCCAAGACTCGAGTATATATTACGATACACTTCGGTAAAATCATTCATAAAATTTATTTTCCCAGAAAGAGTCTGGGGGACTGTATCTTACTGGTTTGCATCTAAACTTACAAAGGCTATTACGACTCCGCCCATTCCTCCAGAAACGAGAGCATTGCTCGCCAATTACTTTCGGGATGATGTGGAACGTCTTCGCAAACTCGTTGACAGACCGATTCCATGGAAGGACTTCTCCTGAACCTGGTGCATTCTGCGTGGGTGACCGGTGGCTGGCCCGAATCTGGAACTCTCATCCAAGATCTGCTGCGGCGCCTGGTCCATCGGCGGCACCACCGACAGTTCTCGCTTACCCTCGGCCCCCACCGGCGTTTTCGGGGGGTGCTCCATCCCTAGGGCAATGGATGACGAAGGCGGCGATAATGGCGAGCAGCGGGCGTCGGATGGCGACCGATGGGAGCGGAACGCAACACGAAGAAGACAAAGGGTTTGCCGAGAACTCCGCCCTAAAAGAAGAGCACGACCCGTTTTCGGGGGGTGGGCATCCTCGACGGTTTGCAAGACTGCGCCGACCGCCTCCATCTGTTCACCTGCGGTGAGGAAGTCGTGGGGAAAACGGAAGCGGGCTGACCTGCACTTCGAAGTACAGGGGCCAGCGCGAAAAGAAATGATCAGATGGCGGAAAAATGTGGCTCAAGTTGAAGCGATGGGTGGCGGGTCTGGCGGATGGACATTCGGTAGAGATCGTCAGAAAGGCCAAGGATTCCCTGGTATTTCGGATTCTTGGCACGGGATTCCTCTTTGCATTCAGTTCGCTGGTGGCAAGATCTCTGGGATCGGAGGAAGCGGGGCTCTTCTTTTTGTCCCAGAACCTGGTCTTCCTGGCCATTGCCGTGGGCCGCGGCGGGCTGGCCAACGCGGTGCTTCGCTTCGTGTCGGAGGCGGCGGCCGCCGGGGACTGGGCCAAGGTTCGGGCGGTTTTCAAGAAGGGGTTTCTCTTTTCCTTTGCCTGGGCTTCCGTCGTGGCCTCGACACTTTGGCTTTTTGCACCGTTCCTGGCACGCCACATCTTTCATAAGCCTGACCTCGAGAGTCCACTTCGATGGATTGCCGTGACGGTTGTTCCGGGCGTTCTCATGGTCTTTACGGGCGAAGCGCTGAAAGGTCTCAAGCGAATCAAGCAAGCGACGACGGTCAACGGCGTTGTCGTGCCCCTGGCCAGCCTGGTTATCCTTGCTCTCATCCGCGATCGATGGGGGGCGCAAGGCGCGGTTCTGGCGTTCCTGGCCGCCAACTTCCTGGCAGTCCTAGCAGGGGCCTTTTTGTGGCAGTCTGCCCTTCCAAGGCCACCGACGCTCCGGAAAAGCGACTTCGAAACACGAAAGTTGTTGGCGAGCAGTGTCCCGTTGTTTCACCTCATCATCGGATCGATGATCCTGGAACGTTCCCCTGCCCTGCTCCTGGGAATCTGGGGCACGAAAGCGGACGTGGGAGTCTTCGACATGGCTTTCCGCACGGCGACATTGACGGCCTTTGCGCTGCTTGCCATGAACAGCATCATTCCCGCGAAGATTGCGGAGATCTACCACAATGGTGATATGGAACTCCTTGACCAAACGATTCGGCGCATGGCCCGGTTGACGGCTCTTCTGGCCAGCCCGATGGTCCTCTGCTTTCTTCTTTTCCCGTTTCGGATCATGTCCTTTTTCGGGGAGGAATTCGCTCGCGGAGGTCCTATTCTGGCGATTCTGGCCCTGGGTCAATTCGTCAACGCAGCAGTGGGATCCGTGGGGTATGTTCTCATCATGACTGGTCATGAGGCTCTCTTGAGGAACATCATCATGGTGACGACGGCCTCAACGATTCTCTTGGGCTGTATCGTGATCCCGTTTTGGGGAGTCGTCGGAGCCGCCTGCGTGAGCGCTTCCGGTTCCATCATCCAGAATCTCGTGGCGAGCTTCGTCGTCATGAGAAGGCTGGGAATTCGCACCATTCCGTGGCCTCTTTTCTTGCGGCCTTCCTCCTTCCACCAGGCCGAACAGCCTCGACACGGCCAACCTCCGGCTACCGGGAATTAAGTCGCATGAAACTCCTTTTCGACATTCTCCACCCGGCGCATGTCCACTTTTTCCGGAACGCCGTTGCGGAACTGGGCGCGGCGGGGCACAGGGTCCTGATCACCAGCCGGGACAAGGATCTGACCCACCGGCTTCTGGACCTGTATGGTTTGCGGTACGAGTGCCTGAGCCGGGAGGCTCGGGGAAAGGGTGGCATGGCGCGGGAACTCTGGACGCGGAACCTGCGTCTTCGGAGGATCATCCGGCGGGAGAAACCCCGGGTTCTGGCCTCCATCGGCGGGATCTCCACGGCGCAGGTGGGGTTCCTGACGCGGACGCCCAACCTGGTCTTCTACGACACGGAGAACGCCACGCTCTCCAACCTGCTGTCGTATCCCTTCGCCACGGCGGTGGTGACGCCTGCCTGCTACGAGAAGAAGGTCCTTGGCCGCCACGTGACCTACCGGGGTTACCACGAGCTGGCCTATCTCCACCCCGCCCGTTTCCAGCCCGATCCAGGCGTCCTCGAAAGCAGGGGCATCGATCCGGGACGCCCCTTCTCCGTGGTCCGCTTCGTCTCCTGGAAGGCGATGCACGACGTCCGCGCCTTCGGGTTTTCCCTGGACAAGAAGCGGGAACTGGTCCGGAGCCTGTCGGAGTTCGGCGGGGTCTACATCACGTCGGAAGCGGCGCTGCCGGAAGACCTGGAGCCGTACCGTCTCCCCATGGAGCCGCATCACGTGCATCACCTGTTGGCGTTTGCCCGGCTCTTCATCGGAGAGAGCGCCACCATGGCGTCGGAGAGCGCCATCCTGGGCACTCCGGCCGTCTACGTGGATGTCGTTGGCCGCGGCTACACCAACGAACAGGAGCGAAAGTACGGGCTGGTGAGCAATTTCCGGCCGTCCCAACCGGACGCCGCCATCGCCCGGGCACGGGAGATCCTGGCAGCCGACCGGAAAAACGACGATGACTTCCAGGCGGGGCGGCGGCGGCTTCTGGAGGAGAAGCTCGACGTGACGAGCTTCATGGTGGATTTGCTCCTGCGGACCGCGGGAAGGTCCTCGGTCGACCAATAGACAACACCGGCCCAACCTCCAACGAAACGTTGCCAGAATGAAAAACATCTACGATCAGCTTGGAAAGTTGTCCTTCCAAGTTCTCTTGGGACC
>JAJRTK010000047.1 GCA_024278345.1 bacterium
GAGCTGGCTCCCTGGCGTGGGTCTGGGAGCGGCGCTCCCAGCGGAGGTCCGGAGGCAGAGCCTCCGCCGGGTTCCAGGGCTGGAAGCCCTGGGGCGGCGTCTGAAATCTGCACCGTGGCCGGTACCATGACCGAGGCCGGGGTTTCGTCCACTATGTGGTTTTGGCTACTCGTTGGCGGATACTTCAACGGAGGATCTCCCCATGTTGCTGCCCAGGACCGGTGTCACGGGATCCGACTTCGATCCCGATGGCCCTTCCGCACCCTGCTCCGGTATCTTTGGCCTCTCTTGCTCCCCGTCCGACGCCGCTGTCGTCCTGCTTCCCGTTCCCTTCGAAGCCACCGTTTCCTACAGGAGAGGAACCGCCGCGGCACCCTCCGCGATCCTCCGTGCCAGTCACCAGGTCGATCTCTACGACATCGAGCTTGGTCATCCCTACCGCCAGGGAATCGCCTGGATCCGCGAGCCCCGCGAATTCTCCCTCTGGAATCGCCAAGCCCTCCATCTGGCGATCCCGGTGCATGAGGCCGGCGGATCGTCGAAAAAATGCCCCCACCTGAGCCGGGCCTCTGCTCAGGTCGATGCCATCGCTCAACGGCTCCACAATCTCGTGGAGAAGATCGCCCACAAGTGGATTGAGAAGGGCAAGCTGTTGGGTCTCATCGGCGGTGAACATTCCGTCTCCTTCGGCGCCATCCGGGCCCATGCGCGGAAGTGGCCGGGGCTGGGAATTCTTCAGATCGATGCTCACGCCGATCTCAGGAACGCCTATGAGGGCTTTTTCTGGTCCCACGCATCGGTGATGAAGAACGTGCTAGACAAGGTCGATGGGGTCCACAAGCTGGTGCAGGTGGCGGTGAGGGATTTGGGCCCCGGGGAGGCTGCGGTGATTTCCAGCCAACCAAAGAGGATTGCAACTCATTTCGACACCCTGCTTGCGGCAGAAAGGTTCCAAGGAATGACCTGGGCTGAGCAATGCTCCCGGATTGTAGATGACCTGCCCTCCCGCGTTTACGTCTCCGTCGATATCGATGGGCTCAAGCCTTCCTGTTGCCCCTCCACCGGAACGCCAGTGCCCGGTGGTCTTGGATTTCGCGAGCTCAATTATTTGCTGGGACGCGTAGCGAAAACTGGCCGCCAAATCGTCGGTTTCGACCTGGTGGAAGTGGCCATGGGGTCTCACGGAGTAGAGTGGGACGCCATTGTCGGAGCAAGGGTGCTCTACAGGCTGATTGCCTGGGCCCTGGAATCCAGGAAGCACGCCAATTCATGAGCGGTGAATCTTGCGGGCCGATGGTCTGTATTTCCGGGCCGAGTCTATGGTAACTTTGGGTTGCGTTCCGCTCCCATCACTCGCATCCGCTCCCGCTGCTCGCCTTTTCATGCCTGGCACTACCGGTTTTCTGATGTTCAAGGCAGATTGCGCGGGAAGCCGGACGGCCCCGGGGGCAATCTCAATTGTCAACCAGAAGGTGCGGAGCAATGATTCGATTGGTCCACAAGATCGCCGTCATGCTGAGTCCCACGGGTAAGCTTCTTCGATGTTTTTGCCCGTGGAGTGTCGTGGGACTTCTTTGGATTCCCGCCATCACCGTTGCCGCTCCGTCTGTTCGGGCGCTCCTCGATGCGGGGCTTCCAGCTCAGGCTCTCACAGCTTTACCGACGCTTGGGGATCAGGGGATACAACCTCAGTCTCTGCTGTTTCTTGCACGGGCATTTGCGGCGACCGGTGATCACACATTGGCAGAAACCGCCTACGCACGGTTCCTTGGAGCGGCCGACACATTGACCACGGGCGCCGATTGTCCCCCGGGAGAGCTTGTCTCGGAGGCTCAACGTGGAACCGGAGAAAAGCTTCGCTACCGGGTCCGCGTTGACTATCGCGTGGGTGGGGAAACAGATGGCAGGATCACCCGACTCCTGGGGAGTTGGGTCCTCGAAGTGACCTTGAAGGGCATCGACCAGAAGGGAGCTATCGCCAGATACCGGATCGAGTCCCTCCGCGCGGCAAGTCGAAAAGGCTCGCTCCGGCCTCCCACGCTGCCCCGATCCCAGAAACCGATCATCGAAGTTTCCAGGTTCGGTTTGCTGGAACCGGCTTCCAGATCCCTGGGTTCGAACGAAACCGCGGCGGTCTGGAACCTCGTCCTCCGGAGCCTTTTCCCTCCAAGTTTGCCCCCCGGCCTCACGGGGCCAGTGGAGATCCCCTGGCTTTGGCGGGAAGAGGGGGACTCCCTCCAGGGCTGGCTCTGCCCAGGCGCCGGAGGAAACCAGAGCTGGAAGGGATCGGTGAGCTCCCCCCGCCGATCCGTGGAAGCGAATTTGATCTTGACCTACATAGGGGGCGAGAATCTGGGGATTCTCCAAGCAATAAAGGCTGAGTTCCGGGACTCCGGGACCGATCCCGCTGCTGGGAATTCCACTACCGTAGGCGTGACCCTCCAGGCCACATTGCTTCGCCACATTCCCGGCCCGGCAGGGAGCACCGAACAGGCGCCTCCCGCACCCCTTTCCGCTGCATCGCAAAGAGCTTCAAACGGCGACGGGACCTCACCGGTCCAGACCTCTCCCAAAGACGGAGTCGTGGCCATCTACACCGGCGGATCGCCTGGGGGGATCGCCCAGGAAACCACGGAAAACTCCTCCTTGGCAAGCGTCGATTCTGGCTCTTCGCCGGGAGGCGTCGTCAGACAAAAAGCTGACGGCGCTACTCTGGTGACCGTTCGTGCCAATTCACGGATTGTCTTGACGGAACATGGTGCAGCTCGTGCTGATGACTGGCCGGCGGCACGCCCGGAATCAACTCCGCTCCCGTCGAGGGGAAGCTCTCCCGACGCCTCCTTCGCGCCAAGCGCCAGTTTGCCGGAGCCCTTGGCATCCGGCGCATCCTCCGCGACACTCACCTATCCGGGAAGACCATCCAGGGCGTCAGCTTTGCCGGCACCTCCGGCATCCAGTGCATCCTCTGCCATATCCACCTATCCGGGACGGCCATCTGGGACGCCGGTATCATCTTCGCTGAGTCCCGAGTTCCCTTCTCCATCAGAGCCGTGGCCTCAGCCCGGAGAAGAAGCAAGACCTGGGATTTCGCCGGTTTCTGGCGATTCCGGACATGCGGCGGAGAGTTCTAGCGATACCGGTTCCCTGGTCGCCCCGGCTTCGGGGACACAACCTTTACCGGAAACCTCGGCGACGGGTCACCCCGCCCGGCGTCTTCTGGAGGAACGCCGTTTCCACGAGGCTCTCCGGTTTCTCAACGATGAGATCCGCCAAGGTCCTTCCCCCGCTACCTATCTCCTTCTGGCCAAGACCTACCTCATGCTGGAAAGGGACGAGCGAGCAGGGCTCATCTTATCCAAAAAAGCGATTGCGCGACACCCCACCGCCGAGGCCCATGGTATTGCCGGGCAGTTTTGCCACCGATTGCGCCTGTACGATCAGGCCCTGGAACACTTGAACCGGGCGAAACCCTTTCTTTCAGAGCAGGAAACCTTCGTTCTGGGAGACACCCTGCTGCGAGTGGGCCGTTCCCAGGAGGGACGTCAGATCCTGCGAAACCTCCTGGCAACAGGCCCATCGGAGAGAGTCGCCAGCGAAGTCCGCGAAGCCCTGGAGCGAAGCGAGTAAGTTTTCAGCAGGAGATGCGTCGCTCATCGGTGCCGCCTCCTGTTTCATGGGAAGTCGTTCTTTCCTTTCCGTTCCTCCTCGAACTTCCGGGCTTCGGCGTGAATCGCCTGCTTGTGGGCACGGTAGACCAACGGAAGGACGATGATCATGGCGACGCCCTACGGACCCAGTAGGATTGCCAGCGCTACCGCCACCGCCATGAAGAGAGGGAACCTCACAAAATAGGCGATTCCCCAGGCTGTGAATCCGATGAGAGCCTTGGTGACCGGGTGCTCTCGATTGCCAACGATCCGCTTCAACTCATCGATGGAAAGCTTTCCTGTTTTTGCCTTGATCTCTCGGAGCTTTTCCTTCAAAGTGCTCAGCAGATCATCCCCGATTTCGACGCGGAGACGACATTCCGGGCATGTGTAGATTCGCCCTTCCCTGTGGAGGGCACGGTTGCAATCCGGGCACTTGATTCTCACGGACCAACTCCCTTATCGTAGGCGGGCGACTGATTCTCATACCTAGGCTGGACCATGAAGATTGATTTTTCAACAACAGACTGGCCTCTCTACGTGGTCATGGTCGTCATCAGCTTTGGGATCCATTTGACGATTCTTGTCACTTTGGCGTTCCTGCCCACGGGAGGTGGCGCTCGGGTCTTGGAAGCCGAGCTGGTGGATGCGCTTCCCGGATCCAGACGGGGCCTTTCCCTCTCCGTGGAGACCTTGCTCCAAACCTGGAAAAGCCATCTTGCGGACCGCTATGACAGGATGAAGCGGGAGCTAGCCAAGAAGGCCGACACCATCCAGGAAGACAAGGCTCCGGGGATGGAGGAAAACTGGACCGCGGAGAACACCCCGGCCAAGCTCCGGTACTACGCAAGGTTGGTGGGCACGGATCTCGAGGCACGGTTGAAGGAGTCCGCCACACGATCCGGGCGGTTTGACATCGTCATTCGCCTCAAGACTGACGCCTCCACCCTCTTCGACGATCTAGCTCTCGTGAGCCACTTGAGCGGAATCGCGACCCGCTTCAGCCGATACAAGACTTCAAAGCTCAAAGTTGAAGTCCTGGAACCGGACCAGACGCGAGCCGGGTCTTTCGAGATTTCCACCGAATCCGCTAGAAGGCTGGCAACGGGCAAGAAACCCCTCCGGGAGATTTTCGAAGAGGGTGTGGCCTCCGCTCTGCCTGAGTGACCCCGGGCTTCCTCAGTTCTCCGTGGGTGGATCGACGTCCATGGGCACGGTTGCCCGCCGGACCTGGCCCCCTGGTTTCGCCACGGGCAGCTTCGCGGCTTTCAGCGAAATGTCTTTTTCCAGATCGGTCTTGGTTCCATCCACCACGAATGATCCGACGCGGCAAACGAATTTGATGCCGTTTTGCTGAGCAATGGCGTGGATCGTGTAGTTACCAGGATCGAGCCCTTTGACGATGAAATGTCCCCCCTCGTCGGCGGTCGTTGCAGAGACGACCTCCTTACCTTTCTTGAAGGTGATCTTGGTTAACGGGGCCACGCTGTCATCTGGAAAACGAGCATAACCGCGGACCGACGCTTGCTTCCCGAGTTCGAGCTGGAGAGTCATCTGATCGGGGTAGCTAAAGGAACGGGAGACATTCTGATAACCTTGCTTGCGCGCCTCGAGCTCGTAGACGCCTGGTGCGAGAGAAGCTTTGACAACAAATTTGCCTTCTTCGTTGCTTCTTGACGTCGCAATAATGTTTTGCGAGCCGTCGATGACAGTGATTTCGACGCCATCCAGCGCTTTGCCGCCAGAACTCACCTGACCGATGAACTTGCCTCCCCCAAGCTGGCAGGCCGCCAAGAGAGCAGCGCCGAGGAGAATCGTGATCCAGCTTCGTGACATGAGTTGCGCACTCCCGAACTACGGCGGTACGGCTGTGTTGCCAGAATCGACCAACACCGCTGTCGCGCCATTTTGAGAAAATCAATCCTAAACTTCTTGCCGCGAATCCCAACCCCTGTCGATAGTGGACGGAAAAAAAGAGAGCTTCACGACATCCTCCATGTTAACCGTTCTTGCACTACTAGGGCCAATGTTCGATCTTTCGCCGGCAAGGCAACACCTGAACCCGGATTTTGCTTGCTGGGTATCAGGTCTCCCTGATTCACACATTCGTCCTTTTGCTTCCATTCCATCTCCAACCACCTGATGCCATCCCATCGCCTCTTTAACACACAACCCCTCAGAGC
>JAJRTK010000048.1 GCA_024278345.1 bacterium
CGACACCGAGCTCGTGGACAACCCTCTCGACACCGAGCTCGTGGACAACCCTCTCGACACCGAGCTCGTGGACAACCCTCTCGACACCGAGCTCGTGGACAACCCTCTCGACACCGAGCTCGTGGACGATCTGTTCGACCCCGACCTCTTCCACGATGCGCCGAATCCCAAGCCATTCTACGGCTCCGCGGATGTCAATGGTCAAGACGTCCGCATCCTTCCCTTGCATTTTCAAAACCTCCTTGAAGACCTTCGTCCGGTAGAAGCAGAGCATGGCATAGTATTCTACCAAATCAGCTTCCACCACGGTTTCCACTGCTGTCCGCAGCCGGGAGCCGCTGGCAAAGTGGAGTAAGATTTCTAAGGAACGGTCAGTGATTTCCAGGTGGTTCGCTTCAACGATGACCAGAGTCAGGTCGCCAGCCTGGCCCCTGTGGACTCCTGCTCGAAGCTCTTCCCCTTTCAAGAGATTCTGGACTTGGCTGGACGCTTGGGAACAGAGGACCACCTGAACCAGTTCCCTCCATTGAGCCGGCGACAGCTTGGCACGCTTGGCGTACAAAAGCGCCCGCGCTCGGACCTCTAGATAGGCTGTCCAACCGAATGTGACACTGGGAGCTTTGTTTTCGAAGAGCGTCGTCGGACCAGAGAAATCAAAAAACTCATCTTCGCGGAGGCCCGTGGCTGCTGCATCCAGTTCCAGGGCGGCTCCGGCCACTTGAACTTTACTTTCGAAGCGCCTGGCTCGTGGCGCGAGTCTCTTTTCCAACCACTTCACCTGGAGATCGTCCCATCTAAATGCCACCTGCGACTCCTTTCACCATTGGGCCTGTCCTCTCAACTTTAGCCTACTCTGGCGGAGCACCCCTTGCCAAAGCGGGAGAGCTCGATGGTGGCGTCTTCCCGGATTGGTAGATGACTGGGAGGGTGGCCATGTCAAAACCCTCATTCCACGGAGAATTCCACCTCGTCGGCACTTCCATCGGGGGTTGCGGCGCGGACTCGGTGGCGGCCTGGGGCCAGGGGCCAGTCCAGGTCGTAGGGCATGCCCTGACGGGCGATCTCCACCCCGTCCAAGAACCAAATGAGGTAGGGAACTGCCTGATCGACGGAGACGCGAAACCGGATGGTGGGATCTTTTTGGGAGCCGTGGATGACGTAGCGATCCCCGGGGAGCGGATAGGTGATCCGCGGAGCCACGCCCGCCACTTTTCGGCTCCAGACGGCCCTGGAGATGGAAACCTGGAGATGGCTGGGCGGCGGGGGTGGAGCGACCCTTTCAGGGATCGGTCTTGGCAGAAGTCCGGTCAAGTGGACTCCCAGGCTGCTCAATAGCTGGTTGGGCTGGTTCTTGTCGGTGCCGGTGCGTGGGGGAGACTTCCGATTCCCCCAAGGAGCCGGCGGACCTACGAACTCCCGAAGTTTCAGGTCCGCGGAGCCGGTGCCTGGTGGCCTGGTTTCCTGGGGGCCGTGGAGGCTGTTCAGGGGGTTCTCTTGGGCGTCAGGAAGACCGAGAGTCCCTGGCGTCGCCGTGGTGTCGATCGCCGCTCTGGCCAGTCCTTGGCCCAGTGTGGAGACCCTGTACGGCAAATCGATTCCCGTGGCGCCCTGATGGGCGAGCCATCCGGCATAGCGAGCCGGCAGCTCGTGGCCCGACCGCTGGGATCGGTGAAACGTGCAGTAGCCGCGAGGTTGGACGGTGGCCAGGAACCACTCTCGTCGGCGCTGGCGGCACCAGCGGGTGGGAAGCATGCCGGAGTATCCGCAGACCTCCAGTTGAAGGAGGCCTGGTGGAGGGGAAAGCTCCGAGGGGGAAGAATGAGAGTAGATCCACCGGAGGATATCGGCGAGAATCGGGCCGGCGGCGGTAGCGCCGGTGAGGTTCCAGGTGGGATCGCCCTCGAAATTGCCCACCCAGACGGCGACGGTGTATTCGGGAGTGAACCCTACGATCCAGCAGTCCCGGTACTGGGTGCTCGTCCCGGTCTTCCAGGCGACGCGGAAGGGGAAATCGAGCTCCGTGGCGGAGGCGAACTCCAGGATCCGGGAGGTGGGATCGGCCAGGGCCCGCGCGATGATGAAGGCGGCCTGGGGCGAGAAGACCTGGGCCGGCCTTTTCTTGGATCCGCCCTTCCAGGGGCGGAGGGGGCCCCATCGTCCGCCGTTGGCCAGGGCCGCGAAGGCCGCCGCGAGCTGTTCCAGGGTGACCTCGGGATTCCCCACCACCAGGCCGAGTCCGTAATGCTCGGGACCGCGGCTGGGATCATTGATGAGCTGGAGCTGGTCCAGGAGGTCGTAAAACTTCTTGACTCCCACCTGTTCCAGCATGCGGACGGCGGAGAGGTTGAGGGAGTTTCCCAGGGCGATCCGGAGGTCCACGGGCCCGAATTGCCGGCGGTCGAAGTTTTCCGGAAGGAACTCGCCCGCCGGGATCCGGTAGCGGTGGTGCGTGTCCTCCAGAAGCTGCGTGATAAGGATTCCCTGGTCAAGGGCCAGGGCGTAGAGGAAGGGCTTGAGGGTCGATCCCGGTGAGCGGAGGGCCGTGATCCCGTCGTTGTAGCCGGAGTCGCGCTTGGAGTAGCTCATGGAACCCGACCAGGCCAGGATCTCCAAGTTCCGATTGTCCACCACGATGGCTGCCGCTTGCCGGGCGCCTCGCGCCGCAAGCCTTTCCCGGTGGGACGCCAGAAAAGCCTCTACCCGATGCTGAAGCGGCAGGTTCAGTGTCGTTTGGAGATGTTCGGTTCCCTTTTCTATCTTCCGGTCCCTTTCTTCCTTCTCCGGGATCCGGAGACGGTTCACAAAGTGGGGCGCTTCGAAGGGAAACTTCTTGGGACGGAAGAGAAGGGGCTTTTTCTTCTCCCGGCTGGCTCTCACCTGACTCAGAGAGACCAGCTCCGCCATTCGGCCCAGAACCCAGTTGCGTCGGCGGCGCAAGATCTCTTTGTGCTGGCCGTACGGGTTCATCCGTCCCGGTGCTTTGGGGAGTGCGGCCAGGGTTGCGCATTCGGCGGGGCTTAAGCGCCCAACCTCTTTGCCGAAATAGATCTCCGCGGCGAGTCCCACACCGACGATGTTGTTTCCCATGGGAACCCGGTTGAGATAGTGCTCCAGGATTTCCTTCTTGGTCAGTTTCCGCTCTGCGTGAATGGCGCGGCTTATCTCAACGAGCTTGCCCCAAAGGGTCCGAGGTCGCCGGTAGACTGTGCGGACGAGCTGCTGGGTGAGGGTGGAGGCCCCGGAGACGATCCGGCCCTGGCGTAGGGCATCGAGGATCGCTCGCGCCATGGCGATGGGATCGAATCCCGGATGGAAAAGGAACCGCTTGTCTTCCGCCGCGAAGAAGGCCTGACGGAGAAGGGGCGGGACATCCTTGAGCCGAACCAGTTTGCGCCGTTCGCCGTAGATGTCGGGGAAAAAGCGGAGTGGGGCGCCGTAGCGGTCGGTGAGCAGAATGTTGGGGCTCACACTGAGCCGATCGGGATCGAAGTCGTAAAGCGACAGCATGATGCCCGGCGCCAGGACCGCCAGCACGACCAAGATTGTGGCTGCCCGCCGAAGTTTGGAGCGGAAGTGCCGTCGCATCTTGGGAGACCTCATGGAGATTTTGATTCTGTCACTCTCTTGGGCCGCTGTGCCAAAGGGTGAGCCGTTTTCGCCGTTCAAGGGGTACGTGGCCCTGGATCGCCAGCGTTTTTGGGCGAGTAGCGCGAAACGGAGGTGAGCGATGGGAGCGGACCCCAACCCAAAAGAAGATCCCTTGGGAGAGGACCGCTCGGTTTTCGCCGATCTCCTTGGCGATCACTGGGTTTTCGAGTCTCTTTCGGCGATCCAGAACCGCTTTTTCGGGGAGATTCCTTGGACTTCCGGTTCGTACATCAGTTGAGCCTTGGTGGAGGGGAGGACGAAATTGCCGGCGCAGACGGCTCGGGCGTAGTAGGTGAACTCGAAGGTGGCGTAGGAGTAGAGGCTGTCGCGAAAAGCTAGCACCCGATCATCGCGGATTTCGAAGAAATTGGGATAGAACGGCTGGACGCTACTGCCGAACCACCTTTCCATGGCCTGGGAGTTGGGGTCAGCCGGCCCGTTTTCTTCCAGTTGGTTGTCGGTGTCAGAAGGGCTCTCTTCGTTGGCGAGAGCGCTATTGATGGCGACAAGGCCGGCCGGCAGGGGATCGTCAAGGACCAGATAGGAGAGATAGGTTGGTTGATCCCTTGTGGGTGTGATCTGGACGCGGATTCTCACGATATCTCCGACTCGAATTGTCTCCTTGTCGTTGGTATTCTCAATGAACTTCTCTACACGGAATCCCGCTTCCAGACCTTCCTTCGCGAGCTCGACGCGAGGATAGTCCAAAACGAGTGTCGCGTGGATGGGACCTTCGAAGTCCGTTGTGATCTTCACGGAGGGATTCTCCAGAAACGCCTTTGGATCGAGGCTCCAAGATGCGTTTCCAGAAGCATTGAGAGAGATTTCCATGGCTTTCTCACCCGGTTGCTGGATCTGGAAGCTGGTCTCCATGGGATGGTCGGTGGTGTCGTAGAGTCTGGCGATGGCCAGGAGAGCCCATCCAGTATCCGCCGTGGAGCTCCAGCGCCCGCTTTTGGCCATTTGCCCGAGAAGAGACTCGGCGAGCTCGAAGAGACCGGGCTCATCGGGGAGAAGCTTTTCGCCCAACAACAGGGTGAGGGCCGTCCCACGATGGAGGGCGCGAAATGGTCCGCTGGGTGCCTGTGGCGGCGTCTCTTTCAAGAGCTCCAGGGTTTTTTCCCGGACTTCTTCTTCCGGGACGATCTCTTGTGCCTGGGCCGCCAGCAGGAGGAGCGCCCGGATCTCACGGCTGCTGGCGTCGCGGTTTTTGGAGAGTCTAGTGTAAGTCTCCGGCGCCAGGCTGCCTTTTCGGGCCAGGAGCCAGGCGCCCATGGCATCGAAAGTGGGGCGAAAGCTAGAGTCGGAGCTGCTGTTCATGACATTTTCCAGATATTTATAGGCGTCGTCCAGTTGTTTTCGGGGGACTGGGTAGCCAGCTTCAGCAGCCGCCCAGAGGGCGTTGAGAGCGTAGATTGTACCCCACGGATGGGGCCTCCTGCCGCCGGGCCAGTACGCGAAGCCGCCGGTATAGGTTTGCATCGACAAGATCCGGTCCACGCCAGCCTTCAGATAGCGATCAGTTTCGGAGCTCCCGATTCCTGGCAGCAGACCCTTGGCGATGAGTGTCCGAAGCCCTGCCAGAGGGAGCACCTTGGAGCTGGTCTGCTCGACGCAGCCGTAAGGGTACCGAAGGAGGTAGCGGAGGGCCGGAGTCACGCGGCTTAGCCCGGATCTGGAAAGGCTCAGGCGTACCTGGACGGAGTCAGGCGCCAACTCTTCCAGACGAGTCAGGATTGCTTCGGGAAACTGGTAGGTCATGGTGGCTTCTCCGCGGATGACGGTGTTCAGCCAGTCTCGTTGCGGAGTGTAGCCGGAGTGGACGGGAAGCTTGATCTCGATTCCGTCCCTTTTGCCGGCCAGAGAGCCTTCGAAGGTGAGACTCGTTTTGCCGGCCCTGGTGGCTTTGCCTAGAACGGGGATGAGAAGGCGGTCATGCGCTTCGATGGGCTGGCTTTGGGGGGCGGTTTCCAGGTCGATTTCCGGGCCTGACTCGACGCTCATGCGGATCATTCCCGCATCGGCGGTCTTGTTGAAGGCCGCCACCGAGAAACGGAACTCGTCACCCTTGGTCAGAAAGCGCGGGACGCCCGGTTCGATGTAGAAATCGCTGCTCACCCGGAGCGGGAGCTCGGAGCTACCAAAGCCCCTTCCCCTATCACAGGCCACGGCATAGATGCGGTAGGTCGTCATGGTGTCGGGGAGCTTGACCTTGATCTGGATGCGGCCTTCCTTATCGGTGCGGAGGGCAGGTGCGAAATAGGCTACTGGGTTGAAGTTTTTTCGGATCTTCGAAGCCATGGGGCGTGGGGGTTTGATGTACATCCCGTCACCGCCCGTAAAGCGTTGGAGCCTTTCCTGGAGTTCTTGTCCGACAAGGCTGGTGCGGAGGTCATCGCTGAAGACCGAGAGCGGCTGAAAAAAGCGCAAAAGGCCTTCCAGCCGCGGCGTCGTGTATCTTGTGAGGGCTAACACTCTTTCGTCTACGACGCCCACGGCGACTTCGGCATCCGCTGGCGAGCCGTCATGTTGGAGAATCTGGAGCTCAAGGGTCTTGTTCTCGCCCGGCGCGGCCTTGAGCTCTCGTTCACCACGGGCAATTCGGATTTCCAAGCCGCCCGTTTTCATGCGAACCGGAACCGAGATGACGCCGAACACAAAGCCGGGGGCTCCCGAGTCCGATTCGTTCCGATAATTGGGGAAAGTGGTTCGAGGCAGTGTGCCAAGAGCGGAGAGATAGATGTTGGGGCGGTATTCCTTCGTCAGGGGGATGATTTCTCCGTCCAGCTTTCCCACGATGACTTTGTGCCAGAAGATGCCGTCCCGTTCCAGGGTTAAGAGCGTGGCTGCCGGGACTCGGTGCGCCGCCATTTTGACTCGCATTTGGTCTCCGACTTTGTATTCCTGGCGGTCGAGTTTTATCTGAGCCGATCGCTCCGGATAATGGGCACGCTGGTATTCATCGCCTTCCCAGTATCCGGCAACCTCCAACTTCGTGCTCGACGCGACTCGGGTTCCGTCGGGCTTCAAGTAAGAGACTTGGATGAGATACTCGCCGCCGATGCGCGTGTCGAAAAGGGTCGTCGCTTTCCCTGATTTCAGTGCCAAATCGCCACCGAAAGCTCTGACCCACGTCTGATCCCAAGTCCAATAAAATTCGCCATTCTCTTGCCGTTTTCGGACATAGTGCGACGAGCGTGCCAGTATTTCCAGCTTGAGCAGTCCTTCTTCCACGGTGTTTCTGTCGGGATTGAGGACGACAAACTCCAGCTCTTGCTGCGTTCCCGCATCCAGCGTTTTGGGGTGCCGTCGGATGCCCACGAGATAGGATTGCGGTTCGTTCCATTCCTCTCCGACGCTGGCCGTGCGACCGTCGAAATCGACCACCGTGGCCGAGACCCTGATCCCGTGTTTCCCCGCAAGCGCTGATTCTCCCAAGGGGAGCTCGAAGGTCGCTTCCCCGGAGGCGTCAAGGAGTGTTTCTCCAGACTCCAAAAGCAGCCCGTTCTTGGGATCCAGGCTCCCGAACTCGTAAGGAAGATCCCCTTCCACTTCGTAACGGCTCGGAGCCGTCTCGACTTTCCAGCGTACCTTGCCGTTCTTCACCGGCCCGCCAGCATAGTAGCGACCGGTGATGGTGCAGAGCAAAAGCTGCTCCTCCCCTTCCATGTTCACGAACTCGGATGCCGGGCGTGACGTTCGGCGGAACCGGATCCCCGCGAAATGCCTCGGAGGACGGAACTCCTGCACCTGGAAGGTCCGTTGCGCGAGAGGAGAATCTTGTTCCAAGTCGAGCTTCAAGGTGTAGGTCCCCAGAGGAGCGTAAGCCGGGATGGGGAAGCGACCGGCCACCGTGCCGAACTCGCTCGGCTCCAACGTTTCTCGGAGGACTCTTTCTTCTTTGGAATCCAGGATCTCCAGAATCACCTTGGGACGTTGCGGGGGACGGATGGCCTTTTCAGAAAATTCCCGGAGGACACCCTTGAACTCCACCGTCTCTCCCGGGCGGTAAACACCACGCTCCGTAAAGAGTGTGGCAAGAAACGGATTCTCCTTCCCGCCGCGGGGCCCTCTAGGTATGCCGCTAGGAAGCTTGAGGCCCTCTTTTCGCTTGATTTCGATGTAGCTCCCATCCTCTTGGCTCGCCACGATCAAGGAGTCGAGCTTCTCGGGCTGAAGCTTGAGCGGCTGTGCCAAGACCTCCGTGACGACGCCCACGTTCGCCGTAAGGCAAGGCTTCCCTTTCCGCACCAGCAAGAGACCGTCTTCACCCGTGAGCCCCAGGTAGAAAGCTTGGTCTCCAGCTCGCGCCATCACCGCCGCGCCTCCCAAGGGAAGACCGGTTCGGAGAGAGGTGACCCAGACCAGTAGGTCGGTCTCCGAAATCTTGTAGGAAATCCCGAGATCCGTCACACGAAAAAGGGAAGGCGCCGATTGTGCCGTAGAATTCGGTCCTTCTCCATGAAGCTGCACCAGCGTGACGGATCCGCGCCTCGCTGATTCCCGGAAGCTCAGAGGGACGGAGAAGGAGACCGGACCTTCATTTCCAACACGATTGAAAAATAGCTCCCTGTCGCTCTCCACGCCTTCCGCGAAGATACGGAGCTGCGGGCGCTCACTAAAAGCCAGCGCCAACGCTTCGCTCTCCAGTTCCAAGGCCTGTTTCAGCGCCGCGAAGCTCTTTTTCCGCTCTCCCTTGAGCAGTGCTTGGGCACGAGCGGCCAAAAGAGGCGGAATAGAGAGCACATCGACGTTGAATGCGCTCACCGACGTCACCGTGCTGGCAAGCATCTGGCGGCCATCGCGCTCTATCACGCCTTGGCTGTTCGAAAGCTCCAGAGACGGAGCATACTCGGGGATCTCCACCACCGGCTTGATGCTCTCGTAATACTCTTGTCCCAAGCCGTTGGGGGTTCCGTGGGGAATCTTGAAACCAATCTTCTTCCCAAGTTTAAAACTGCCGAACAACTCCACTCCCATGCCATGGGAGAGAGGAACCCGGCGCACCCGCTGCCAAAAGATTGCCGCCCGTGGCAGAACGCGAAGTTTCTCCCGCAACATCCTGATGGGAACGTATCCGTCGAACACCAGCGTCACGGAACGGCTGGTGGTGGAGGGGATGAGCCCGGTCAGTGTGAACCGGCTCCGCGACTCGAATTCCTCGACGTAGTCCGCTTGCAGCCTTTCCCCGTCAACCGATTTGAGACCTTTTTTTAGAATCACTCGCGTTTGCACTCGACCGTCTCGGAATGCCTTGGGAGAGACCGTAAAAACGGCCGTTTGCATGCGACGCACATCGCTTGTCCAGCTCTTGAGGATCGGCGATTCGGCATCATCCCGAAGAGCCCACTGGACTTGCTGTCCGTTCTGCATCACCACGAGATGATCCACCAGATCGCCCACCGTCACCTCGCCGCTGAGCTGAATCTGTAACCGCCAATCGGGGCCCGGCGCCACTCCCGAAGGCAGGACCTGCAGCCATTGACTACGGTTCTTAGGAAGATAAAGATTGGATTTCTCAACATAGAGCCTCTCCTCAGATCCCATTGCCGGCGCCGCCATCAGCAGTCCGCCCGTCACGAGAGCCAGCAGGATCGGCGTCATGCGCCAGTCAGTTCTCTGTTTCACCTACCCGACCTCCTCCATTTGGGAGCGACTTGCAACCGCGCTCCCTGCTATCAAGCTTTCAAGCCGCCAGAGCCATCGCCGCCAGGGGCCACTGTTTCGGCCAAAAAGGACAATCTCTTCTACGGTAATGCCTCTAGAAAAAATAGCAATAACCGCGCCAAACATCTTCCAAGCAGTACTTTCTTACAACCAGAGTTTGGGAATGAGGCCCGAATGACTTTCTTGTGAGGGCCAGCCACGGTGCTCTTGGCCATGGGTTGAGCTCTCGGAACCCCATTTTTTCTTTTGTTGCGTTCCGCTCCCATCGGGCGCCATCCGACGCCCGCTGTCCGCCTCTGCAAACACCGTATTGGCAGGGCTTGGACCCCAAGGGGAAAGATCCAGGCGCCCCATGGATGATTTGCGAGCAAAGACCGGATGACGAGCTCCTCGCAAAGAGAACCAGGCACCCCATGAAGGAGGAGCGTGGAACTGTTGGGTCACCGCGTGTCCCGGTTGACACAAAAACGAAAAAAAACCTGGCGGATCGATCACAAGGACCTCCCGGCAAGACATCCGGCACCCACAACCTAGTCAACTCGTTTACTATTCTCGACGTCGTTCCCCCCCAGGGATGGGGCGTTGGCGAACCCGCAATCATTACCTTGAGCGGCGATGTGAGTCTTTCCTGCGACTTTTTCTCCGTCTACTTCGATCTTTGTGATGTCGCTCCGCTCACAATTCGAGATCCGTGTTAGAAGATCAGGCGAACCCACTCCTCCGCAGGGCTGGCGAGAGAAGTGCCGCCAGTGACGAAGGCCGATCAAGGATATCTTGGCCTGCGTGGATTACATAGGAGCTGCTTTGCTGGACTAGCCGCCGGAGGACCTCGAGGTGTTGACGGGCAGACGAGGCTTCCAGAGTCAGCAGGTGGTTTTGCCCGATGACCCGGAATAGAGACTCCACGTCTTGAAGGGCTTCCAGGCGGCTCTCGGGTTCAGGGGCGATGAGGGGAAAGAAAAGGAGCTTGGGGATGCAGCCCGGCTGGGTACTGCCCGGTGTGATTGCCTCCAGGTCAAACCACCGTTTGGAACCGTCCCGTGGGCTTGTGTGCCAGTAAGGGAGCAGTTGGGGAAAGAGCCGAGCTGAGCTGAAGAGCAAGCGGGCACCGGATCGCAGCGTCCATGCCGAGATTCGAGGGCCCGAGGCTCTCAGAATGACTGAATCGTCGGATACCAGCTTCCAGCCCAATCGCATCATGACCAAAGCGAGAGTGGACTTGCCGCTTCCGCTGTCGCCCGCCAGCAGACAGCCATGGCCATCTCGGGTCAGGGCGGCGGCGTGCATGGCGTACCACTGCCGGAAGTGGAGCAGGCTCAATAGGCATAGAAGAAGGAACGTGAGCTGCCGATCCGTGGGTGAATTCGAGCCACTCCATTCCGCTGGATCCATCACCCCGACTCCTGAACCGGCATGAGAATCCAGCTCTACCACCGAGCGGCCAAGGGAGATATAATAATGTTTCTCGTGGCTCCGGATTTCAACGCCGTTGAAGTCGGCAATCCCTGATGCCGTCGGCGGCAGAGAGCCATCGCCCTGCCCGGCGGAGAGATCCAGCGTGAGCTTTGGGTCCGAGCCACGAGGTTCGGCTGGCGATCGGCCAAAATAGAGGTCCAAGATCCCGTGGATTTTCCGCGTTACCGCCGGATGATCGCATCGGATCAGGAGCGTGACGGTCTGGCGCTCCCAACCAATGACGACGATCCGCTCGACGAGGGAGGCCGCCGGGGAGGGAACATGGCGGGAAGTTGGTCTTGTCGGACGTTGGGAAACTGTGCCCGACGAGTTGTGGGTGGTGGGGACTTGTCCATCGCGGGAATCGGGAAACTGGTGCTGTTGATCTCTCATTGTGAGCCTTCGTGGCTGGGAAATCGAACCGATGCCAAAGTTTGAGAGGCTTCCGTCGTCTGCCTTTTATAGCGGCGTATGGCTTTGGCTGCCAATCTGGTTCCAAACCCCACCGATAAATAGCTCGGTCCCTTGTGCTTCGAATTTTGTCTTGCCAAGAGGGAATGAGAGGATTGATGGGGTTTGCTAACTCCTTGAGTTTAACGTAAGCTCAGAAAGTTGGCCACGCCCTTGCCAGCGCTAGAGAACGGAGCCGAATTTATAGGAGGACGTCGGAAGATGTCGAAGACCATTGCCTTCACCAGTTCGATTCTCGTAACGTTCTTATTGATAGCGAGTCATGCTCTGGCCTGGACGCCGGGAGGGAGAGACCCGGTGGGTACGACGACGATCATCATCGGGCAGGCGTCGCCGACCCCTGCCTCCAAAGGAGCGATCTCCACCGATTTCGATGGCATCCCGATTCCCCTTGGGTTCGGCCCCATCGGCTTGGAGTTCGATATGGAGGCGGAGACCGTCACCTTCATTCAAGAGGCGGATTCGACGGTCCCACGGAGTTCTGTTCCGTCAAGGCGGCCCCCTGCGGGAAGATCTGTTGCCGGACCTGTGGCAGCGGTCTGGCCGGTGATCAACAGCAGTTTTGACCTGGCGAGTGTGTCGTGTACGAATTGTGGAACGGCCTGCGGTGTGGGTCAGACTTCGAGGAGTATCACACTGCAATTGGTTGCCAATTCCCTTGTTCCTCCCGGCATGGGAGGCTCCCAAACAACAGAGGTGAAGGTCCACGTCAACTCGTTTACTATTCTCGACGTCGTTCCCCCCCAGGGATGGGGCGTTGGCGAACCCGCAATCATTACCTTGAGCGGGGATGTGAGTCTTTCCTGCGACTTTTTCTCGGTCTATTTCGATTTATGTGCTATCGCGCCTCCCACGATCCG
>JAJRTK010000049.1 GCA_024278345.1 bacterium
GGAACCCGGCGGAGGCTCTGCCTCCGGACCTCCGCTGGGAGCGCCGCTCCCAGACCCACGCCAGGGAGCCAGCTCCCTGGACCCACATCTTTGTGCGCTGCGCGCTTTTTTCGGGTGGCCGGTACCATGACCGAGGCCGAATGGCGATGATAGGGGAGGGGCGGCGGACGGACTGCCGCCGACCCGACCGGACCCCAACCCTAAGAAGAGAAAGCTGTTTTCTGGATTCGTGGCCTGGAGGGTTCCCACAACCGGTGGAACGGTGCAGCGCAGGATATGTCCCGGAGAGTTTCCACAGATGCCTTTCGGCCTCCATGCTCCGCGTTTTACTTTTGGATTCCTTAGCGCGTCCCTCCCGCCTTGTGTAGATGGCTCCCTCTCGTTCAAACCGTCTGTTGCTCTTGCCACGGGATTGTCTTATCTTGGGATTTGTCTACTTCTGAATCCGTCCCGGGCACTGGCCAGATTGAAGAGGCGTCTCCTGGTTGGGGCGTCCTCGATCTGGTCAGGTGGTCGGCGAACCGGCTCTCTTGGCGATCAAGCATCTGAATCGCGGCCGGAAGGATTCCGAACTCAGTATGTAGGAGGCTTCAGGGATGAGCTCGGCTCCAGTGGGCGACAGCTTCCTTCGATACAGCCTTGACGGCGAAGCGTTCGAAGTTCATCTCCAGCGCCCTAAAATCGTTATCGGAAGAGCAACGGACTGTGATATTTCGATTTTACGCTCGGGTGTCTCCAGACGCCATGCCGTCGTTTTTCTCAATGATGACACCTGGTTCGTTCAGGATCTGGAGTCGAGCAACGGCACGTTCGTCAACGGAAAATCGATCCGGCAGTACCGCCTTACCGATGGAGATGTGATCCGGATCGGTGTGGAGGAAATTGAGTTCAAGACGCTGGAAGCCCGTGAAGAAGAAGGCTGCGCCACCGATGGCCTGTTATTCTTGGACGAGGAGGAAAGCGACACGACCCTCACCTCCTACATCGCCCTTGGAGAACTTGACCGGTACATCGAGGCTCCCAAGGGCAGTGCATCGCTGGTGGGCCTGCCGCTCGCACGGACGGCTGAGGGACCACTTTCCAGCGCCAGCCAGGAAAAGCGCCAAGATGCCGACCTCCTCAAACGCGGAGCCTGGTCGCTTCACGTCTTCAGTCGGGCCGCCAAGGCGCTCCTCTCCAGCACTCGCCTGGACGAGATCCTGGAAAAAATGATGGACCTTGTTTTCGAGAGTTTGCCCGCGGAGCGGGGACTCATCGGCATCTATGATGAAGCGGCGGACACCGTCCGTCCCGTGGTGACCCGGTCGCGAAAAGGTTCCACCCAGGAACTCCGCATCAGCCGCAGCATCGCAAACGAGGCGATCCGATCCCACAATGCCGTCCTTGTGCGGGATACGAGCCAGGACAAGCGGTTTTCCCAAGAACAGAGCATCGCCCTTCTGGAAATCCGATCGGCGATGTGCGCCCCCCTCTACCACAAGGGCCGCCTCGAAGGGCTCATCTATGTGGATACACGGAGCTTCAAAAGACCTTTTAGCGGGCAGGATCTGGAGGTCCTTACGACGCTCGCGGTCCTCATTGCCGTGGGCGTGGAGCAAACGCGCTTGCGAAAAGTGATCCTTCGGGAACAGGAAATGAGGACTCGCCTTGCGCGGTATGCCTCTCCCAGAGTCGTTGATCGCATTATCCTCGACAGCCTTGTGGCGGGAGAAATGATCGTCGAGGAGCGGGAGGCAAGCATTCTTTTCGCGGATCTTAGCGGCTTTACAACACTTTCTGAAAAAATGGCGCCCACGGAAGTCACTCGGGTTCTCAACTCCATCTACGAGCGGCTGACGAAGCTTGTGTTCGACCACGACGGGACGTTGGACAAGTTCATGGGCGATGGACTGATGGTGATCTTCGGGGCGCCTCTGCCACAACCTGATCACGCGGCGCGGGCGGGACGGGTAGCCCTGCTCATGCAGCGTGAGCTCATGCGGTTCAACAAGGAGGACGAAGATGCCCCGCCTGTGCGGATGCGGATCGGCATCAATTCCGGACCCGTCGTGGCGGGAGACATCGGCTCTCCACAGCGAAAGGACTACACGGTCATCGGCGACACGGTGAACGTGGCCAGCCGCCTGGAATCCTATGTCGCGAAGCCCGGCCAGGTGGTCATCGGCCCTAAGACGTATGATCTCGTCCGCCACTTCTTCCGCTGTGAGCCACTACCGGAAACCGCGCTCAAGGGCAGGCAGCACCTCGTCCGTCCCTACCTTTTGGTGGCGCCCAATTCCTGAACACTCCCGATGACAGGGCAGCCACGGAACGCGGTGGAGCAGGCTGTGGACGCACCAGTGAAAAAAATCGATGACCACTAGCGCCATCAGGAACTGCTGCCATAGGGGCACGTCCCGAAACGCCGCCGAGTAGAACGCCTTCTCCAGGCCCTAGGAACAAAGTAGCCCATCCAGCCAAGCAATGAACGGCAGTGAAAGAGACGCAAGGGCCACCCCTAAGAAATGTCCGTTGAAGGCCAATAGAACAGATGGGACCTATCAAATCGTCGTGTTTCTGCTTCACAATTCTCCCCGCCAAAACCGTATGCACAGGCATCTTGCCTGTGCAGCGCCGTCCGGGCTTCACGGAGTCAGAGAGGAGCCTCCCC